>JALEPZ010000036.1 GCA_022767125.1 Phocaeicola plebeius | reverse complement strand
AGAGATTCTCATCCATCGGTCTCCTATATATCGTCGTTTTCTTCATGATTACGTCGTTTGGTACTGCAAAGGTACAAAATTATATCGAATTATCGTCAGATATATCTGACTGTCAGTTAATTAATTTTTAGAACATTCCATATATAAATGTATGAAGAATCCCATGGACTTCCACGAAAGGAAGCAAGACTCCTCATAGCGGCAAATATAGAGCTATTTTCCTTACCAAACAAATTATCCGTATTTTTTTTACATCATACATCGTATTTATCAGAATGTCAGCCATGATGTCATTAAACCAGGTTTTTCAGGACTCACATTATCCCGGTTACTCTGGTTACACTCGTTGGGTCAGAAACCGAAAAGGTCATCGATGGTCACGTGAGAGAGGAATATGTCGGGTAATCCTTTCGGCATAAGATTTGGTCACCACAAACTCAGACTTGCAGAATTTCATCTCACAAACATTTACCACGTCATTTTATCCGTTTTTCCGAGAACCGCTGAGAATCGCAAAATCGGGAGCAAACGGAGGAGAGGACGTGATTTTTCAATTCTCACGCGTCCGGCTGAGAGCGGTTTCTTCCGGAAGAGAGAGCAACAGGCCGATGACTTCCGCATAGTTCTTCCTGCCGGAAGGAATGTTGTTCCCCTTCAAATAGAAATGGTAGAGCTGTTCCTGAAGAGTGCCCAGGAGCGGACTATACTTAGCGTGCCAGTAGGACCGCTGTTCGAGGTAGAGCGACTTCACTTCGGGACGAACGGTCTGCAGCCATTCCGCATAATCCGTCTCCGACAATGCCGACCGAGCATTGACCGCCACGTAACCGAACAATCCGAAGTAACCGCTCCAGCGGATGCAGGCATCGGACGAAGAAATACACATCCGGTAGGCCCAGTAGTTGGCTTCCGCTTCGCTACTCACTCCCAACAGGTGCGAAAGCTCGTGGGCGTAAGTGAAGGGATATTGCTGCGGCAAGAGGTCGTGGTTGAGATGCGACTCGGCAAAGAAGGGCCCCATATAGCCCAATACACCGACACCGGAATAGAGGGCATTGCAACACGAACGCTTGGGATGCTGGAAAGCGGCAGGACGGGACAGGCCGTAACGGGAGGGCACCCGGCAAAACGCTGTGCGAAGAGAATCGCGGACCTGTACTTGTCCGATGGAAAACGACGGGATATAGGCATCGTTCAACCGCTGGGTATAGTCTGCCAGGAAACGACGGAACTGCGCTTCATCATAGGCGGCGGGGGTAACTCCGGCACGCGCGTAGAGGCTATCGCGGAAGTAGTTCATGCCCCAGCCCCAGTAGAACCAAACGTACATCCACAAGGCGGCCTCGCCAACCACTCCGCCTATCCGTTTCCACCGGACGCCTTTCCACCGCGCCCATGGAATGCCGACGACGATGCCCGTCACAGTTGCCAGCACCAGTACCTCGTCCAACGAGAAGGGAACCGCCGATGCCAGAAACGACAAAGTATAGGACAGCGAAGGATACAGACGGAGGGCGTACCACTCACCAGCACCCGGACAGCAACGGACAACAAACACACCTGCCAGCAGCAATGCCAGCAGTGTCCGACGAATCACGGTCAGTCTTGCTTTTTTCATGGAAGCAAAGGTATCGTTTTCAGATGAAATTATGTACTTTTGTCCCGATAAAAGATGTTTCATTTTCTAAACTGCTTTCCATGGTCTTAAACTATATCTGGATAGGTTTTTTCCTTTGCGCCTTTGTCGTGGCTACCCTACGGCTACTGTTCTGGGGGGACACCGAGGTATTCCCTGCCATCATCAACTCCACTTTCGATTCATCGAAGACCGCCTTCGAGATTTCCCTCGGACTGACGGGAGTTTTGTCGCTCTGGATGGGCATCATGCAGATCGGCGAAAAGGGCGGTGTTATCGGCTTCTTCTCGAAAGTGCTCAGTCCGTTGTTCTGCCGGCTCTTTCCCGACATCCCGAAAAGACATCCGGTGACAGGCAGCATCTTCATGAACCTGGCCGCGAACATGCTGGGACTGGATAATGCCGCCACACCATTAGGACTGAAAGCCATGGAAGGACTCCAGTCGCTGAACTCACAGAAAGATACCGCCAGCAATCCGATGATCATGTTCCTGGTGCTGAACACTTCGGGACTGACCCTGATACCTATCAGCATCATGGTCTATCGGGCACAGATGGGAGCCGCCCAGCCGACCGATGTATTCATCCCCATCCTGCTGGCCACGTTCTTCTCGACACTGGCAGGCATCATCACCGTCAGCCTGTACCAGCGCATCCGACTGCTGAACCGGACCATCCTGTTTTTTCTGGGCGGAACGAGCTTAGTCATTGCCACCATCATTTACCTGTTCACAGCGATGGAAAAGGAACAAATCAATGTCTGGTCAACGACACTGGCCAATGTCTTCCTGTTCGTCATCATCGTCGGGTTCATCCTGGCCGGTATACGGAAACGTATCAATGTCTATGACGCGTTTGTGGAAGGAGCCAAAGAAGGCTTCACCACCGCCGTGCGCATCATTCCTTATTTAGTAGCCATCCTGGTCGCCATCGGGGTGTTCCGAGCATCGGGCTGCATGGACTATGTCATCCAGGGAGTGGGACGGTTAGTGGAGATGTGCGGATCGGACAGCGACTTCGTGGCGGCACTGCCTACTGCCCTGATGAAACCGCTCAGCGGCAGCGGGGCACGCGGCATGATGGTGGATGCCATGAACACGTATGGGGCAGACTCGTTCGTCGGCCGGCTGGCCTGCATCTTCCAAGGATCGACCGACACCACCTTCTACATCCTCGCTGTCTATTTCGGCAGTGTGGGTGTTGTAAAGACCCGTCACGCCGTCCCCTGCGGACTGATTGCCGATCTGGCAGGCATCATCGCCGCCATCTGCATGGGGTACTTATTCTTCAACGTATAAACCAATCTACAACGATATGATTACTTATCAGACCGAGGGCGTAGAAATGCCCGCCATCAAAAAGAGAGAGACGACCGCCTGGATCAAGGCGGTGGCTGAATCGTACGGCAAACGGGTAGGCGACATCGCCTACATCTTCTGCTCGGACGAGAAGATACTGGAGGTGAACCGGCAGTATCTGCAACACGATTACTATACCGACATCATCACGTTCGACTATTGCGAAGGCAAGCGGCTGTCGGGCGACCTGTTCATCAGCCTGGACACTGTCCGCACCAATGCCGAACAGTTCGGTGCCACCTACGAAACGGAACTGCACCGAGTCATCATCCACGGGGTGCTGCACCTGGTCGGCATCAACGACAAAGGGCCGGGCGAACGCGAAATCATGGAGGCCGCCGAGAACAAGGCACTGGAAATGCTGAAGGAAATATGAAATAAAAATCGTACTTTTGCCAACAAAACCAAACAACAGACAAAATGGAATTCAAGTATGATGTTATCGTAATCGGTGCCGGTCATGCAGGCTGTGAAGCCGCTGCTGCTGCTGCCAACCTCGGTTCGAAGACATGCCTCATCACGATGGACATGAACAAGATCGGACAGATGAGCTGCAACCCTGCCGTAGGTGGTATCGCCAAAGGACAAATCGTCCGGGAGATAGACGCACTGGGCGGCTACATGGGACTGGTCACCGACCGGACCGCCATCCAGTTCCGGATGCTGAACCGCTCGAAAGGGCCCGCCATGTGGAGCCCCCGTGCCCAGTGCGACCGGGGCAAGTTCATCTGGGCCTGGCGCGAGGTACTGGAGAACATCCCGAACCTGCATATCTGGCAGGACACCGTAGAGGAACTGCTCGTGGAGAACGGGGAAGTGACCGGCGTGGTGACCTGCTGGGGAGTGACCTTCCACGCCAAGTGCGTCGTCCTGACGGCAGGCACTTTCCTGAACGGGCTGATGCATATCGGCCGGAAAATGCTGCCCGGCGGACGCTGTGCAGAACCGGCCTCCTATCACCTGACGGAGTCCATTACCCGTCATGGTATCACAGCCGGACGGATGAAGACCGGCACTCCTGTCCGCATCGATGCCCGCAGTGTCCACTTCGACCTGATGGACATCCAAGACGGCGAGAACGACTTCCACCGTTTCTCGTTCATCAGCGAACCGCGCCCCCTGCAGCAGCTGCCCTGCTGGACCTGCTTCACCAATGAAGAGGTACATGCAACCTTGCGCAGTGGCCTGGCCGACTCGCCGCTCTACAACGGGCAGATCCAAAGCATCGGTCCTCGTTACTGCCCGAGCATCGAGACCAAAATTGTCACCTTCTCCGACAAGCCGCAGCACCAGCTGTTCCTGGAACCGGAAGGTGAATCTACCCGCGAGCTATACCTGAACGGTTTCTCGTCGTCGCTGCCGATGGACATCCAGCTGGAAGCCCTGAAGAAGATTCCATGCTTCCAGGATGTGGTGCTTTACCGCCCGGGCTATGCCATCGAATACGACTACTTCGACCCTACACAGCTCCGCCATACACTAGAATCGAAGCGGGTCCGCAACCTGTTCTTTGCCGGACAGGTGAACGGCACTACCGGCTACGAGGAAGCCGGAGGCCAGGGCATCGTGGCGGGCATCAACGCCCACATCAACTGCCACGGCGGAGAACCGTTCGTGCTGGGCAGGGACGAAGCCTACATCGGTGTGCTGATAGACGACTTGGTGACTAAAGGCGTCGATGAGCCGTACCGGATGTTCACCTCGCGGGCAGAGTACCGCATCCTGCTCCGACAGGACGATGCCGACATGCGGCTGACCGGACGCTCCTACCGACTGGGTCTGGCCAAGCGGTACCGCTACGACCGCCTGTGCAGCAAGCGGGCCGAGGTAGAGCACATCATCGATTTCGCCAAGACCTATTCGGTCAAGGCCGACCGCATCAACGATGCACTGGAAGGATTGGGGGCCACCCGCCTCACCCACGGCTGCAAACTCATCGACCTGCTGACCCGCCCGCAGCTGAACATCGGGAACCTGGCTCCCCTCATTCCGGCCTTCCAGGAAATGCTCGACCAGGTGAAGGAACCGAAAGCCGAGACCCTCGAAGCCGCCGAAGTCCTTATCAAGTACAAAGGCTACATCGACCGCGAGCGGACTATCGCCGACAAAATACACCGGTTAGAGGCCATCCGCATCCGAGGAAAGTTCGACTACGAGCAACTGCAATCCCTCTCTACCGAAGCCCGGCAGAAGCTGGTCAAGATAGACCCGGAGACCTTGGCACAAGCCAGCCGCATCCCCGGCGTATCGCCCAGCGACATCAACGTGCTGCTGGTACTGATGGGACGATAGACTGTACGTGTTTCACGTGAAACAACTTATTTAATGAACCACTATAAAAGATTGGATATGAACAAAGAAACATTAAAGAAAAACCTGCGGGAGATACCCGACTTCCCCAAACCGGGCATCCTGTTCTACGATGTCACCACCCTTTTCAAGAATCCCGAATGCCTGCAAGGAATCCTTGACGAACTGTACGAGCTCTACAAGGACAAGGGCATCACCAAAGTAGTAGGCATCGAGTCGAGAGGCTTCATCTTCGGTGCGGCATTGGCCGCTCGGCTGGGAGCCGGATTCGTGATGGTACGCAAGCCCGGCAAGCTGCCTGCCGACGTGGAGGAAGAGACTTACCAAAAAGAGTACGGAACGGACACCATCCAAATCCACAAGGACTCCATCGAGCCGAGCGATGTGGTATTACTCCACGATGACCTGCTGGCTACCGGAGGCACCATGTCGGCCGCCTGCCGCGTGGTGAGACGGCTCGGAGCCCGGCAGCTGTACGTGAACTTCGTCATCGAACTGACGAACCTGAACGGACGCAAGGCCTTCGATGAGGGAACGGAAATCACCACCCTGCTTCCCCTGTAATCCTCAGCCCTTCCCCGCCCCATGGAACGACTCGACACCGACGCTTACCTGAAAGGCATCGTCAGCAACCTGCCCGAAGGCCCCGGCATCTACCAATACCTGAATGCCGAGGGCACCATCATCTACGTAGGCAAGGCGAAGAACCTGAAGCGGCGGGTCTATTCCTACTTCACCAAGGAACAGGCCTCCGCCAAGACCCGCATCCTCGTCAGCAAGATTGCCGACATCCGCTACATCGTGGTCAACACGGAAGAGGACGCGCTGCTGCTGGAGAACAACCTCATCAAGCAATACAAGCCACGCTACAACGTGCTGCTGAAGGATGACAAAAGCTACCCGTCCATCTGCGTGACCAACGAGTATTTCCCACGGGTGTTCAGCACCCGGAAGATTGTCCGCAACGGCTCCACGTACTACGGGCCCTACAGCCACGTGCCGTCCATGTATGCCGTGCTCGACCTCATCAAGAAGCTCTACCCGCTGCGCACCTGCCACCTGGCCCTGACCCCAGACAACATCGGGCAAGGCAAGTTCAAGGTCTGCTTAGACTACCATATCAAGAAGTGCAAAGGGCCCTGCACAGGACTGCAGTCGCACGAAGAGTATATGCGCAACATCGGCGAGATAAAGGAAATCCTGAAGGGCGACACGCAGTCCATCAGCCGCACGCTGATGGACGAGATGCAGCGGCTGGCCGGCGAGCTGCGCTTCGAGGAGGCGCAGGCGGTGAAGGAGAAATACGAGCAGATAGAAAGCTACCGCGCGAAGAGCGAAGTGGTGAGCCGCGTGCTCCACAACATCGATGTCTTCTCCATCGAGACCAACGAGAGCTCGGCCTACATCAACTACCTCCACATCACCAACGGCTGCATCAACCAGGCCTTCACCTTCGAGTACAAGACGCGCCTGAACGAGACCAAGGAGGAGCTGCTGCAACTCGGCATCGTGGAGATGCGCGAACGCTACCACAGCACCTCGAAGGAAATCATCGTGCCGTTCGAGGTCAACCTCGAAATGGACGGCATCCGCTTCGTCATCCCCCAGCGTGGCGACAAGAAGCACCTGCTGGACCTGTCGCTGCTGAACGTGAAGCAGTACAAAGTAGATCGGCTGAAACAGGCAGAGAAGCTGAATCCCGAACAGCGGAGTGTACGACTGATGAAGGAAATCCAGGACCAGCTTCACCTGCCGAAACTGCCGATGCACATCGAATGCTTCGACAACTCGAACATCCAGGGCTCGGATGCCGTGGCGGCGTGCGTGGTCTTCAAGAAAGCCAGGCCCAGCAAACAGGACTATCGGAAGTACCTTATCAAGACCGTAGTGGGACCGGACGACTATGCTTCCATGCAGGAGGTGGTGCGCCGTCGTTACTCACGATTGCTGCAGGAAGGAGCCGAACTGCCCGACCTGATTCTGACCGATGGCGGAAAGGGACAGATGGAGGTGGTACGCGAAGTCATCGAAGACGAACTGCACTTAGACATTCCCATCGTCGGTCTGGCCAAGAACGCCCGCCACCGCACTTCGGAAGTGCTGTACGGGTTTCCTCCCGTCAATGTAGGCATCCAGCAAGGCACTCCCCTCTTCCACCTGTTGGAGAACATCCAGGACGAAGTGCACCGGTTCGCCATCACCTTCCACCGCGACAAGCGCAGCAAGAGCCAGGTAGCTTCGGCACTCGACACCATCAAGGGCATCGGCGAAAAACGGAAAGCCGCCCTGCTGAAAGCCTTCAAGAGCGTGGCACGTATCCGCCAGGCATCGCTCGAAGAAGTGGCGGCCGTAGTAGGAGAAGCGGCAGCCAAAAACGTACGGGAAGCCCTTTCGGAAACCAAATAGATTTCGTACATTTGCGCCATAATAACCTGTAAAAAGAAATATGAGAGTAGTCATCCAACGAGTCAGTCACGCCTCCGTCACCATCGACGGAGCCTGCAAGTCCGCCATCGAAGAAGGGTTCCTCATACTGGTAGGTATCGAAGAAGCCGACACGCAGGAAGATGCCGACTGGCTGTGCAAGAAAATCATCGGGCTCCGCGTCTTCGACGACGAAAACGGAGTCATGAACAAGTCTGTACTGGACGTGAAAGGCGACCTGCTGGTGGTAAGCCAGTTTACCCTGATGGCCTCCACCAAGAAAGGAAACCGCCCTTCCTACATCCGGGCAGCACGCCACGAAACCGCCATCCCGCTTTATGAATACTTCTGCAACGAGCTTAGCATCGCGCTGGGGAAAGAAGTGAAGACCGGCGAATTCGGAGCGGATATGAAAGTAGAACTGTTGAACAACGGACCGGTGACCATCTGCATGGACACCAAAAACAAAGAATAACCATGACGATAGAAGAAGCCCAGAAGGCAGTGGACAACTGGATAAAGACCTACGGCGTGCGCTACTTCAGCGAACTGACCAATATGGCCATCCTCACCGAAGAGGTAGGCGAAGTGGCCCGCATCATCGCCCGCACCTACGGCGACCAGTCGTTCAAGAAAGACGAGAAGACCAACCTGGCCGACGAACTGGCCGATGTAATGTGGGTGCTGCTCTGCCTCGCCAACCAGACCGGCGTAGATATGACAGAAGCCCTGCAGCGCAACCTGGAAAAGAAGACCAGCCGCGACAAGGACCGACATAAGAATAACCCCAAACTGAAAGAAGCATGAGATACGAAGAAGACGAAGATATGGAATTGCTGTTCGATGCCGACGACAAGGAGCATCTGCACCAGCCCAGCCCATACGAAACTGCATTGGCAAAATATACGACCGACCTGAAAGACGAGGTCATCACCCACCAGACGGCTCGTCTCATCGAGGAACACCTGGCAGAGAACAACACCCACGAAGTGAAGAAATTCCTCTACCATTGCATCGACCTGACCACGCTGAAATGCACCGATGACGAGCGAAGCGTCATGACACTGGCCCAACAGGTGAACGATTTCGTGGACCAGCATCCCGACCTGGAGAATGTTGCCGCCATCTGTGTCTATCCGAACCTGGCAGAAATCGTCAACGATACTCTCGAAGCCGACGGAGTGAAGATTGCCTGTGTGGCAGGCGGCTTCCCCTCATCGCAGACCTTCACCGAAGTGAAGGTAGCAGAAACCGCCATGGCCCTCCATACCGGAGCAGACGAAATCGACATCGTCCTTCCGGTCGGCAAATTCCTCAACGGCAGTTACGAAGAAATGTGTGATGAAATCGGTGAACTGAAGGATGTATGCGGCGACCACGTGCTGAAGGTCATCCTCGAAACCGGCGTACTGGGCAGTGCCGCGAACATCAAGAAAGCGGCCATTCTCGCCATGTATTCGGGAGCAGATTTCATCAAGACCTCGAGCGGAAAGGAAGCCGTTTCCGCCACCCCCGAAGCGGCATACGTGATGTGTCATGCCATCAAGGAATACTTCTTGGAGACCGGACGGAAAATCGGATTCAAGGCGGCAGGCGGCATCAACACCGTCCACGATGCACTGATCTACTACACACTGGTCAAGGAAATCCTCGGCAAGGAATGGCTGAGCAATGAGTGGTTCCGCATCGGCACGAGCCGGCTGGCTCCCCTACTCCTGGCGGAAATCGTAGAATAACGTCAACTATTGTATAACACACAAAGCGGACAAATACACAAAGAAGTTCAAGTGCTGATAGCATGCTTGTTCTTTGTGTATTTGTCCCCTTTTTATTCTATTCTTATTTTTTTCGTTCAATCACAAAGTCAATATAGGCTTCCAACGCACTGCGCAGTGTAGCATCCATCACCTCCGGCAATACCTCCAAGGCTCGGTTGCGATAGTCATACATCACTTGCTCCGCATAGGCAATGCCATCATGAACTTTCACATAGTCCACAAACTCCGCAATCTCATCAGGGGTAGCTTCCAGCCGACGGATACGGAGTGCCAACTCCTTCATCCCTTCGTCAGGATGATGATTGAGCACATACAAGGCCGGCAAGGTCAGTTTTCCTTCCAGCATATCATTGCCGGTAGGTTTACCCAGTCCGGGAGAATCAAAATAATCGAAGATATCATCCTTGATTTGGAACGCGATACCGATCAGTTCGCCGAAAAGGGCCGCCTTGCGGACTTCTTCCGCCGAAGCCCCTCCAGAAAGGGCTCCCATCTGGGCACTGGCAATGAAAAGGGCTGCTGTCTTCTTGCGGATGACATCGAAATAAATGGCTTCCGAAAAATCTGTGTTATTGGTATTGGCCAACTGGATAATCTCCCCTTCCGAGAGGTCCTGTCCCAAGCGGGCCACCAAGTCGACCATGCTCACCTGTCCGGTGGCAGCCGAATGCTTCAGACACGTTGACAACATATAGTCCCCGACCAGGACAGCCACTTTATTGTCGAAGACGACATGAACGGCCTGTTGCCCTCGTCGTTTATCGCTTTCGTCCACGACATCGTCGTGAACCAGACTGGCAGTATGCAACAGTTCAAGCGCAAGGGCACCATGGTATGTAGCCTGTGTCACCCGACCGTACACCTTCGCCATCAGCAATACCAGAAGAGGGCGCATCATCTTGCCGTTCCGCTTTTTGATGTACCCCAACACCTGGTTCAACAGCGGTGTCCCGCTCGTCAACGAACCATCGAAAAGGACCTTCAACTCCTCCAGCTCATCCTGGACAGGCCTCTTTATTATAGCTAATTTATCCATGGTGATTATTTTGAGGCACAAAAGTAATAATAAAACGAGTAATAAAATATATTTTTCGTACTTTTACGCGGAAAACTTAAGAATTTTACACGAATGGAGAAATTATTTCTGTTAGATGCATACGCATTGATTTACCGTGCCTACTACGCACTCATCAAAAACCCGCGCATCAACTCGAAGGGGATGAACACTTCGGCCATCCTCGGCTTTGTCAATACCCTCGAAGAAGTGTTGAAGAAAGAGCAGCCCACCCACATCGGAGTGGCATTCGACCCTGCCGGCCCTACCTTCCGCCATGAAGCCTTCAAGGACTACAAAGCCCAACGCGAAGCGACCCCCGAAGACATTCCTCTCTCTGTTCCCATCATCAAAGACATCATCCGGGCCTACCGCATTCCCATCCTTGAAGTCAACGGCTATGAAGCCGACGATGTCATCGGTACGCTCGCAAGACAGGCCGGACGGGCAGGCATCGACACGTATATGATGACCCCCGACAAAGACTATGGTCAACTGGTCGACGACCATGTGTTCATCTACCGGCCCAAGGTTGGCGACAAGGATTTCGAAATTATGGGAGTCCATGAAGTGAAGGCAAAGTTCAACATCGACTCCCCTACCCAAGTCATCGACATGCTGGGACTGATGGGCGATGCGGTGGACAATATCCCCGGCTGTCCGGGGGTCGGCGAAAAGACCGCACAGAAACTCATAGCCCAGTTCGGCAGCATCGAACAGTTGCTGGAACATACCGACCAGCTGAAGGGAGCACTCAAGGTAAAAGTGGAAAGCCATCGCGAACAGATTGCCTTCTCGAAATTCCTGGCCACCATCAAGACCGATGTTCCCATCGAGCTGGATCTGGAAGCCCTCAAAAAAGAGACACCCGATGAAGAAGCCCTGCGCCAGCTGTTTGAAGAACTGGAGTTCCGCACCCTCATCGACAGGGTCCTGAAGAAAGACAAGACAGCCGCTACTTCCGGTGCCACACAAGGCAATCTCTTTGGATTTTTTACGGACGAAGGGACAGACGAGCCCAAAAAAACGATTCTCACGAGGCTTGAAGACCTCACTTACGACTATCAAATTCTTGATTCACAAGAAAAGATCGACCAATTTCTTCAAATTATCCGTACAAAGGAATTTTTCAGTCTGGATACAGAAACTACCGGAGTCGACCCCATCACGGCCGAACTGGTCGGCATGAGCTTCAGCTATGCCAAAAACCAAGCTGTCTATGTACCCGTGCCTGCCGACCGCGAAGCAGCCACGGCCCTGGTCGCCCACTTCCGTCCGTTACTCGAAAACCCCGGCACCCTGAAGGTGGGACAAAACATCAAATACGACCTGCTGGTACTGGCCAACTATGGTGTGCAGGTACAAGGGCCTCTGTTCGACACGATGATTGCTCACTATGTACTCCAACCTGAGCTGCGGCACAACATGGATTTTCTGGCGAACATCTATCTGAACTACGAACCCATCCCTATCGAAGACCTCATCGGTCCGAAAGGGAAAGGACAACTCAACATGCGCGATCTCTCTCCTGAGCAGGTCTACCGCTATGCCTGCGAAGATGCCGATGTCACCCTCCAACTGAAGAGACCTTTGGAAGAAGAACTGGAACAGAACAATGCCAAGGCCCTGTTCGAGGAGATTGAAATGCCGCTGGTACCCGTGCTGGCCTACATGGAACGTAACGGCGTGCGAATCGATACCGATGCCTTGAAGGAAACCTCCCGTCACTTCACGGTACGTATGCGACAGATTGAAGAAGAAATCTACCAGCTGGCAGGGACGGCCTTCAACATCGCCTCCCCCAAACAGGTAGGAGAAATCCTGTTCGACCGGATGAAAATCAGCGAAAAGCCCAAAAAAACCAAGACGGGCCAGTATGTAACTTCCGAAGAAGTGCTGGAAAGCCTCCGTCACAAGCACGACATCGTAGGAAAAATCCTGGACCACCGAGGCCTGAAAAAGCTGTTGGGCACCTACATCGATACCTTACCGGAACTGATCAACCCGAAGACCGGGCGTATCCATACCTCGTTCAACCAAACTGTCACTGCCACCGGACGGCTCAGCTCCAGCAATCCGAACCTCCAGAACATCCCGATTCGCAACGAAGACGGAAAAGAGATCCGCAAAGCCTTTATCCCCGATGACGGTTGCGAATTCTTTTCGGCCGATTATTCGCAAATCGAACTGCGCATCATGGCGCATCTCAGCGGAGATCCCCACATGATTGCTGCCTTTAGCGAAGGACAGGACATCCATGCAGCTACGGCAGCCAAGATATATAAGGTGGGACTCGACGAAGTCACCCGCGAACAACGCAGCAAGGCCAAGACTGCCAATTTCGGCATTATCTACGGCATCTCCGTCTTCGGTCTGGCCGAACGGCTGAATGTCGACCGAAAGGAAGCGAAAGAACTGATTGACGGCTATTTCGAGAACTATCCGTCGGTCAAGACATTCATGGAAAGGAGCATCGAAACGGCTCGTGCCAACGGCTGCATCGAAACCATCTTCCACAGGAAACGCTACTTGCCAGACATCAATTCACGAAATGCTATCGTCCGCGGCTATGCGGAACGCAATGCCATCAACGCTCCGATACAGGGAAGTGCGGCCGACATCATCAAGGTGGCCATGATCCGCATCTACAACCGGTTCGTGAAAGAAGGTATCCGCTCGAAGATGATTCTCCAGGTACACGATGAACTCAACTTCAGCGTCGTGCCAGAAGAAAAAGAGAAAGTGCAACAGATTGTCATTTCCGAAATGGAGAACGCTTACAAAATGAAGGCTCCATTGCGGGCAGACTGCGGATGGGGTAAGAACTGGCTGGAAGCCCACTGATAGAATATGTCTGTTAATGAACATTTAAATAGTGACATTTTGCAAAATACAGAAATTATTTACGGCTAAAAGCATACAACTAATCCAAAAAAGATGTATATTTGTAGAGAAGAAACAAGCAAAACGTAAGATGATTTTAAATAGCAGTCTTGCGACTATGAAAACAACAGAACCATTTCATGCTTATACATACTAACTTATCAACTCTCTTTTTCAACAGGCTACCCCGTGAGGTGTGGCCTGTTTTTTTGTCCCTTTCATTTCACTGGTTAGCACTTTTTGCGTACCTTTGCAGACTAAAACTTAGAAATTCAGAAAATTAATATAACTATGGCATTACAATGTGGTATCGTCGGACTGCCCAACGTAGGCAAATCGACGCTTTTCAACTGTTTATCGAATGCGAAGGCGCAGGCCGCTAACTTCCCGTTCTGCACCATCGAACCGAATGTGGGAGTCATCACCGTACCCGATGAACGTCTTAATAAATTGGCGGAACTGGTCCATCCGGGCCGTATTGTTCCAACTACTGTCGAAATCGTCGACATTGCCGGACTGGTGAAAGGTGCCAGCAAAGGTGAAGGCCTGGGCAACAAGTTCCTTGCCAATATCCGTGAGACAGACGCCATCATCCACGTGCTCCGTTGCTTCGACGATGAGAACGTCACCCACGTGGACGGCTCGGTGAATCCCGTCCGCGACAAGGAAATCATTGACACCGAACTCCAGTTGAAAGACCTGGAAACCATCGAAGGACGCATCCAGCGCGTACAGAAACAGGCACAGACCGGCGGTGACAAAGCAGCCAAGCAGACCTACGACGTGTTGGTAAAATATAAGGAAGCACTGGAACAGGGCAAATCGGCACGCACCGTGCAGTTCGACTCGAAGGACGAACAGAAGATTGCCCACGACCTATTCCTGCTCACCTCGAAACCGGTGATGTACGTCTGCAACGTCGATGAAGCCAGTGCCGCTACGGGCAACCAATATGTAGAGCAGGTACGCGAAGCCGTGAAGGACGAAAACGCAGAAATCCTGGTGGTAGCCGCCAAGACCGAAGCTGACATTGCCGAACTGGAAACCTACGAAGACCGCCAGATGTTCCTGCAGGAAGTCGGACTGGAAGAATCGGGTGTGAACCGCCTCATCAAGTCAGCCTACAAGTTGCTTAACCTGGAAACCTTCATCACTGCCGGTGAAATGGAAGTGAAGGCCTGGACGTACCATAAGGGCTGGAAAGCCCCGCAGTGTGCCGGTGTCATCCACACCGACTTCGAGAAGGGATTCATCCGTGCCGAGGTCATCAAGTACGAGGACTTCATCCAATACGGCAGTGAAGCCGCAGTCCGCGAAGCCGGTAAACTGGGTGTGGAAGGCAAGGAATACATGGTGCAGGACGGCGACATCATGCACTTCAGGTTTAATGTATAAAGAAATGAACTATCTGGTAGTAGGAACCGGCGGCGTGGGTGGCAGCATCGCCGGTTTTCTGGCATTGGCAGGCAAGGAAGTGACCTGCATTGCACGAGGCAAGCACCTCGAAGCCATCCGTCGGCAGGGACTGCACCTGAAGTCCGACCTGAAAGGAGAGCACTACCTACCCCTTCCGGCCTTCACCGCCGAGGAATATGCGGGACAGGCAGATGTCATCTTCGTCTGTGTGAAAGGCTATTCCATCGACTCCATTGCCGATGTCATCCGCCGCGCCGCCCGTCCGGATACGCTGGTGATTCCCATCCTCAATGTCTATGGCACCGGCCCCCGCATCGGCCGCCTAGTACCTGGGGTCAACGTCATTGACGGCTGCATCTACATCGTCGGCTTTGTCTCCGGCGAAGGAGAAGTCAGCCAGATGGGCAACGTGTTCCGCATGGTCATTGGTGCCCGACCCGAACAGGGCATTCCGACCGATCGCATCGAAGCCATAGCCCAGGAAGTACGTACTGCCGGCATCAAAGTTGATGTCAGCGACGACATCAACCGCGACACTTTCGTCAAGTGGTCATTCATCTCTGCCATGGCTTGCACGGGGGCTTACTTCGATGTCCCGATGGGGGAAGTACAGCACGGAGGAGAAGTGCGCGACACCTTTATCGGCCTCTCCCGCGAAAGCTGCGAAATTGGCCGCCGGTTGGGCATTCCCCTACCCGATGACCTGGTCGGCTACCACCTGAACATCATCGACAAGCTCGACCCTCACAGCACAGCCTCCCTGCAAAAAGACATCGCCCGTGGCCACCAGTCGGAACTGCAAGGCCAACTGTTTGATCTCATCACACTGGGCGAACAGCTGGGGGTAGATATGCCCACCTATAATAAGGTAGCGGAGAAATTCAGATAAAAACTCCCCTTACAGCACACCGAGCGTTGCCACACCATAGAGTGACAACGCCCGGCCTAATGTTGTATAACAGACAGCAGATTACTTCTTTGCTTTATAGTACGGAGTGTTGTAAGTCAGACGGACACCCTGTGCCGTTGCGCTGACAATCAATACCGTACCGTCATCTGATACACTGTAAGTAGTCGTGTCGGCAGTGCGGTCAGTACGATGGTACACCACATCGAAAATCTTCACCACATTGACGTACGCATTGCCCGGCATAGGTACATCCACAATGAGCTGCCCCAAACGATTCTTCTCTGTCACATCCGTATGATTGATGGTCAGATAAATCTCATTTCCCTGGCAATTGCCCTTGAGGCACTTTAGGGCATCATCGTACACATATCCCTTCTGGCTGATTTGCCGGGTGATGTCCACCACCTTGCCATTCAAGTCAATACCGTCAAATTCAAATGCTGAAGCGTTCAGCGACAAGAACAAGGTCGCCAAAATCATAAAAATCTTTTTCATGATGTGTTCTGTTTTAGATTTTAGTTATACATTAATTGTTACTGGTTTTCTTTTAGTATGCAATTTTACGGATTTTATTGAAGACTGAAGCATGATTCCTAAAAAAACTTTATTCTGTTTTAAATCATTAACAGTTTAGAAATCCTGATGGCGATACTGACGTACCGCTCTGCCTGTCACGACCCGCCTGGAAAGGACAACCAACCCTGTCACGAAACTACAAGTTGTCCCGCTACGAATGTTGTTGTCACACTCGTTCCATCGAAGTCGAGACGACCGTTCCAAGCTTTTTGTCACACTTGTTCCAAAGGCTTGGAACAAGTGTGTCAAAAAGCATTCATATCGTGAAGACCTGTAGTTTAACGGTTTTGGTTGACTACTTCAAGCCTTACTTTTAATGTTGGTTGACTTGGTTAAACATTACTTTTATATTTGGTTGATACGTTTGCGACTTAGTCACGATTGTGGTTGACACTGCCGCAGCGTTAGCAAA
>JALEPZ010000054.1 GCA_022767125.1 Phocaeicola plebeius | reverse complement strand
GCTTCAAGTGGCAACGTGAAGAGTACGAAAACAATACTTGCTCATCCAGAAAAGTATCATGTCTCAAGGGCGATTAAACTGGGAAATTATAATATAGGAACGTCTGACCAGATTACTACATTGCCATTGTATATGGCTTTTTTGTTGAAATGATGCAACATTCAAGTTAATTACAGTTAAATTTCCTGCCTTGAACAGGACAGGGGACAGGTCACTGTCGTCTGTAATGGGCATGGAGCGAAGGGGGTGACACACTCAAGCAACTGTAATTATACAACTCTTAAACAAAGAGGAGGATATGATGAAAGAAGCATATGCACAAAGCATAGAGTGTGGAGAGCTGTGTGAGGGGAGACTTTCGCGCACGGTTCTGTGAGAGGATGAGGGTGAAACTCTCTCGCTCTACTCGACCTATGACCCTCCATAATGATGTAATGAAAAAATGCTGATGAAGATAACACAAGCAATAGGAAAAATATGTAAAACAGATGAAAATCTTCCTTATTATGCAGCCGGAGTGATGAAAAAAATGAAAAATAGACATATCTTGTCTACAATCAGACCTTTGTCCATTTCTGGAAAATTGGTAACTTTGTGTCCGTTTATCAAAGTATAAAAATTAATCAAAAATATGATTTGAACGATGAAAATCTCGAAGATGTTGCTTTTAGGAATGGCGGCTCTATGTCTTGTTGCCGTTTCTTGTTCCTCATCCGACAGCGATGAACTTTCCACTCTGGAGCCGGGGACGGGAAGTGTTGCTTTTCAGGTGGCTCCTATTGCAGAATTTGCCGCAGAAGCCCGTGCCGTATTGAACGAAGACGATTACCGGAATCCTGCAAACTACGATGTGCAGCTGATTGATAACGCTACTGGTCAGGTGAAAGAAACGTGGAAGGGCAATGCATTGCCTGCAGAACAGTTGAAACTGAAAAACGGTGGTTATACCTTGAAGGCCTTCTATGGAGACCCTACAGTGGTTGCTTCTACCGAAAAGATGTATGTGTACGGTGAAACTGCTTTCAATGTGAATAGCGACCAGCAGGAGGTATCCGTTACTTGTACTCCGACTTGTGCCAGAGTGAAGGTGGCATTTGACGCTGCCATGGATACCTACTATGCCGCATATTCTGTCCGTTTCTCTACACAAGCTTTGGGAGTGGGAAGCATTGTATGGAGTGGTAGCCCCATTTATTTGAAAGTGGCACAGAAAGAATCCGTAAAGGCGACAATCAGTCTGACTGACAAGAACAGTAAGACTACGTCGATAGAACGGAGTTACGAGATGAGTCCCAACCAGGGGAAGCTGATTCAATTCAAGCCGGTACTGCAAGGTGGCCAGTTGGGCATTACCATCACGGTGGATGAAAGTACGAATGACAAGCCGATTGATATTATTATTCCTTCGGAATGGATATTGTAATTGAGTAAATACAGTGGTTTAAAGTAAGAAATGGAATGAAAGTAATGAAACGGACAATAATATATGCAGGAACATTGGTTGCTGCCCTGATGATAGGCGCATGTGAACTGAAGGATGAACTGAAGAACGATTCTACCGGATCCGGTTCTGCCCAAATAACGGGTGCAATGGGTTATCTGGATCTGGGGGTGGTGGTAGATGCCACACAGAACAGTATTGTGACAGGTCGTGCTACGACGGTGGTGAATACAGTCGATCCTTCCAATTTCCCTATTGAAATAACAGGTACGGACAGCAATGGCAAGGATTTTGCCAAAATTATCGAGAAGTATGAACTGTTGGTGGGCCAGACAGTGGAATTGCCAGTAGGTACGTATAAGGTGGTGGCACACTCGCCGGGAAATCTGGAAAAAGTGATGACTTCTCCTTATTATTATGGGGCTGCCAGTGGCTTGTCCATAGCACAGAATGTGACGAATACGGCGGAAGTGACCTGTAAGATGAAAAATACAGCTATCAAAGTGGTATATGACCCTACGTTTGTCAATACATTTTCTGACTGGACCATTTCGTTGACCGATGGAAACGGTATGATATTGACCTATACTGAAGCCAATATGAATCCGCCTGTCCAGTATATCAGTGTTGAGGAGGAGAAGATTACTTCCATCTTGATGAATATTACGGCAACAGTAGCGGAAACTGGTGCTACCATTTCTCAAAGTAGTTCGCTGACGAAACCGGCAGAATCAGAAATCAAGGAATGGGTAGGCAGCGATCAGTTGAATATCCAGTTGAAACCGACAGACACTCCTTCAGGGTATGTTACATCCATTACTGTAAATCTACAGGTACAGTTCGACGAAACGGTGATAGAAGATGAGATTCCTGTAGAAGTAGAGGAAAATACCGGCGATGACACTGGTGAGACAGGTGGCGGATCGGGTACTGGAACAGATACTACTGCACCTACTCTTAGCGGCGATTATCTGGGTGGCAATGAACTGGTTTATAAAGGTGGAGAAATGCCTGCAGTGAATGTGTTGATGACGGTACCGGGAGGAATCGCCCATGTCTATGTCAAAGGTGCTTCAACAAATACGGATATGCAGGAGGCGCTGAATGGCATGAATTTGACATCCTATGCTGATTTGGTGAATTGTACCAACGAAGACTTGAAAACGCTGTTTACGATGCCGGAAGAGAATGCGACCAGTTACGTATTTTCACTGGGAACAATGAGTAGTTTGCTGGCAATGTATCCAGGAACTCACCAGTTTGATGTATGGGTGGTGGACAAGAATGGTAAAGAGGCAAAAGACACATTGAAGATAACAATCAAGTAAGGTATGGAAATAACAAACAAAAGTATGAAAAATTCAATATGTGCTATGATATTGTTACTGCTCTCAGTAATCGCTTTTCCCGGTTGCCAGAGTGGTGAAACATTGCCCGAAGATGAAGTGGGCTATGTACGGTTGGCCATATCGGAAACGGTAACGACCAATCCTCGTGCAACGGCAATCCCTGCCGACTATAATCCCAAGAAGTGGGCAGTGGATATCATTAACAATGCCTCGCAGGTATGTGTGTACAAGACTGATGATTGGAGTCAGGTGACAAGTGGACAGGTGGCATTGAAGAAAGGATCATATTCCATTCGTGTGCATTCATCTGGTTTCGATGGACAGAATGTGGGAACAGATATTCCATATTACGTAGGCAGTACGGTGGCCGTTATTGCTGAAATCGGGGACGTGGTGAATGCGACAGTGAATTGCACGTTGGCGAACGTAAAAGTGACTGTAGATTTTGCTGCAGATCTGCTGGCAAGAGTAAATGCCGTTTCTGCACAGGTCTATAGTACGACAGACGTTGCCTATTCGTGGACTTTTACTCAGAATAATACAGAATCCGTGTATTTTCCCGTAACAGACCTGGTGGCAAAGGTGACACTGGTGAACCAAAAGGGGCAGTCTTATTCGATGGAAACCCCCATTTCTGGCGTCAAGGCTCGCGATCATTACCTGTTGCATTACAAGATGGCAGAGACTGGCAATGGAAAGATCAATATTACGGTGGATGGTTCCATGACGGTTTATGACCTGCCTATTAATGTGACGCAGGAGGCAAGCAATACAGCCTTGTTGTCGGCTAATGCTTGGAGCAAGTTCGCTTACCTGAAGGCTGCTTCTGTTACTCATGCAGAAGGTGTCAGTCTGGATCCATCGCAAATGAAGTTCCAGTATAAGCCGGCATCTTCCAATACGTGGACTTCAGCTGTCGATGCCGTTCAGATAGCAACAGCCGATGGGGATGTCTATACGGCAACGCTGCAGGGACTGCTTCCTGGAACACAATATGATTATCGATTGGTGTTGGGGACAGGCGAGGCGTTCAATACAGCGAAAAGCTCGTTTGTGACTGGTATGGATACTGCCATTCCGAACGGCAGTTTTGAAAACTGGTGTACGAGGTCGGCAGGAACGGCATTATCCAGCAAGGATACGCGTTTCCCTTCTACGGGTGATGAATACGACAGCGGTACTCGTTTCTGGGATACCAGTAACCGGGGAGCCAATTCTATGGGAACAAAGGACCCGACGAAAGATACAGACGTATCGGTGAGTGGGATGGCGGCCCAATTGCAGTCTATTGCAGTTGCCGGTAACTTTGCTGCCGCCAGTCTCTTTACCGGGAATTTCGAATCCGCTTCACTCGGAACAGGAGGTGCAACGGCTACCATTACTTTTGGTCGTCCGTTCACGGCACGTCCTTCTGTGCTGAATGGATATTACAAATACACACCGGTGAATATAGATAAGGTGGGAAGTAATCCGCCCGCAGGTGTAGTGGCAGGAATTCCGGATGAATGTGCCATTTACATTGCCTTGTCGAAGAAACAATATGCGGTGAAGAATACCGATACATCCACTTGGATTGACTACGAAAATGATGACAATATTATTGCCTATGGCACCTTGCCGTCCGGTGCAGCCGCTGCGGGAACAGAAGCCAATGAATACGCCAGGTTCTCTATTCCGTTGAAATACAAAAATCTGACAGACAAACCTTCCTATATTATTGTCGTCTGCAGTGCCAGCAAGTATGGCGACTACATGACGGGGGGAGTAGGCAGTACGCTGCTGGTGGACGAGTTCACATTGGATTATGATACTTTACCCATTTTGTGGCAATAACTGACGAACAGTAAAACAAGAGACTGGATGACAAGAAGACGACTGATTATGATATGTATAGGGTTTGTGCTGACGGCGAATGCCGTCGCACAAACCTATTATGATAATTACGAAAGTGGAAAGCGAAGTGGCCGGAAGGTACAGCGCATTGACCGGGGAATACAGGAAACGGTGTTTGTACCCAGAGGTACCTGGATGGGAGGAGGAACCGTTTCCTATTCTGAGCACAATGAGGATAACCTGAATTTCTTGGTATTGAAAGATCTGGAAGGCAGGGGATACGATTTCAAGGTCAGTCCTTATGCAGGCTATTTCTTTCGTGACAACATGGCTGTAGGCGTACGCTTTGCTTATAGTCGTAACTACCTCGACATGGGCAACTTCAACCTGAATCTTGGCGATGACTTGAACATCAGTCTGCAGGATTTGTATTATTTGGAACACAAGTATGAAGTTGGTGGCTTCTTGCGTACCTATATGCCTATCGGAAACAGTAAAATCTTCGGGCTTTTTAATGAAACCCGTCTGACATACGCTTACAGTACGGGCAAGAACTCTACAGGATCGGGCAAGGAGTACGACGGTACATTCGAACGGATACATAGTCTGCAAATCGGTATCGCTCCGGGTCTGGCAGCCTTTGTTACTGACTATGCAGCTGTAGAGGTGTCATTGGATGTGATGGGCTTCAAATTCAATTGGACTGACCAGCAGACCAACCAGACAGAGCAGGGAAGTCGCCGAACTTCGTCGGGTAATTTCAAAATCAACCTGTTTTCCATCAATATTGGTATGACGTTCTATTTATAACAAAGGTAGAGAAGGAAGAACAGTATGACGAAACGATTGACAATCTTATATACGCTGGTGGCCATGCTGTCGGCATGTGCCATTCGTAATGATATTCCTTATCCTGTGGTGGAAGGAACCATCACGGCATTCGAGACGGAGGGCATGCGAGGAGAAACAGTGGGCAATGCTACGCAGGCGACCATCAATGCCAAGACACGCACCGTTACCTTGTATGTAGATGACTCGGTGGATTTGCAAAAATTGAAGATTACCAAGCTGACACTCTCTGCTAATACACGTTTGAAGGCCGACAGTACTGTGTGTGTGGACTTTGGCATGTTCCCGACCATGGGCTTTGAATCACTGGATGATCTGCCGTTGTCTGCCAATACGCGGATGGACTTCACGAAGCCGGTCAAATTCACATTGAGTACTTATCAGGATTACGAATGGACAGTGAATGTTACACAGGTCATAGACCGTACGATTGAGTTGGAGAATCAGGTAGGTAAGCCGATTATCGATTTGCAGTCACGTCGTGTGATTGTGTATGTGGCGAAGAATCAGCCCATCAATCAAATAGCAGTGACGACTTTTGATTTGGGAGGTGTACATGGTACGGTGGATCCGGATCCTACGCAGTTCGACACGTTTGATTTCTCTGGTCCCCGTCAGTTTTATGTCAGCTATTCGTGGGAGGAAGTAGCCTATCCTTGGACGGTATATGTTTACAATATGGTGGATGACACACCTTCCACTTCGAGCACAGCTTTTGCCATGACGACCCGTGCCATTGTTTCGGGCAGTATTCAGAATGGGAAGACACCAGTGGTGGAGTACAAGAAACAGGGGAGTGCGTCGTGGTCCAGGCTGGCAGCATCGAACGTGGCTGTCAAGGGGACTTCGTTTACTGCCGAAATCAAGAAACTCACTCCTGCCACTACGTACAGTTATCGGGTGAATGTGGATGATCAAGAGGGCGAAGAGCAGCAGTTTACTCTCGCACCCGCTACTCCGTTGACCAACGGTTCATTGGATGATTGGACATTGGTGAACGACAAGCGGTGGGATCCGTGTGCAGAGAACGATGTGGATTTTTGGGGGACAGGCAATGCCGGTTCGGCAAGTTTCATCGGAAATATCACTGAACCTTATACCGATGAAGTGGTGAAGGGAAAGGCTGCCAAGTTGCAGACCAAGTGGGCACTTATCAAATTGGCGGCGGGTAATATCTTTACCGGTGACTTTCAGTTGGACGGACTCAACGGTTTGCTTCACTTCGGACGTCCCTTCTCAGCCTTTCCCTCTGCCCTGAAGTTCTATTATCAGTACAGTATGATGCCAATTGATAAGTTGGGCGACAATTTACCCGAATTTTTGGCGAATTCAAAGGGACAGCCGGATACCTGTCAGGTATTCATCGCATTGACAGACAATGCTGAACCGACGGAAATCCGGAATAACCCCAATAATCGGAAGTTGTTTGACCGTAATGATCCAGGCATTCTCGCTTTTGCCGAATTCACTTCAGGCAACAGTACGAAGGGGGGATATCAGGAAGTGATTCTCCCGCTGGAATATAGGGCAACCAACCGCACCCCGAAGTGGCTGATAGTAGTGGCTTCATCCAGCAAGTATGGTGATTATTACGTGGGAGGCGTAGGCAGCACTATGCTGCTGGACGAATTAGAATTATTGTACGAATAGGATAGTTAACGGGTTGAAAATTCATCATGAAGCAATATTTGTCGTATATTATAGGTATGCTTGGGCTGGTATCGTTTGCCTGCTCTGGCTGTGAAGAAACCGATAGTCTGACCACTGTTTCAGGGTTTCAGGTTACTTTGATAGAAGCTGAGACCGAAGAAGCACGCAGTACGCCATCGGAAATAGGCAAACCGGCTGCCTCTCAATTTCAGTTGAAGATTGTCAATACTGTTACCCAGAAGACGGTGTACGATGACACGTATAAGTCGGGTTTCATTGCTGCCGGACAAGGTGTTTATACGGTTACGGCTACGTGCGGTACAGATGCCGTACTGGCGGTTGATGCGCCTTATTACAAGGGGGAGATGACCGAGGTGGAGGTGCCTGAAAAGTCTTCTGCCCCTGTCGAGGTTTCCATACCATGCCGGGTAGCGAATGCGTTGGCTTCGGTCTTTGTCAAGGAGGGGGATGAGCAGAAGTTTGCCGAACTTTATTCGGAGTATAAGGTAGAGGTGGCAGTAGGTACTTCTGTCACTTCATTGTCACCTGTCGATGGTAGGAGCGCATATTACAAGGCAGGTACGATACCTACCTTTACGTTCAGGGGAACACTGAAGTCGAATGGCCAGCAGGTTTCCAAGACGTTGGAAGGGGGGGCGCTGGCGGATGCAGCCAACTTTGCTGCCGGCCAGCATGTCAAGATAACATTGGGGTACCAGCCTACCCAGCCGGGATGGATGCCGACGATTGAGAAGGTAGCCGTAGAGACAGTGACCGTATCGCAGTCTTTGCCGATGGAGTGGTTGCCGGCTCCTAAAATCTCATCTACAGGATTTGATGCGACAAATACGTTGGATGTGTACGAGACCGAAACAGGAAAAAGTGCGACCATCGATTTGGCAGTGGCTTCTCCGTTGCAGGACGTGGAGTTTACGTTGAACTTTCAGGATGAAGTGCTGGCTACAGCAGCCATCAACAAGACGTATCAGCTTTCGCAGATGACCAGCTCAGAGATAGCCAGTCTGGAGAACATCGGAATCAGTCTTCCTGTTGTAGGAGAAAAATATCCTAGCATTGGTTTGACTGCCAACCTCTTGGATGATTTGTTGGCTCAAAATGGAATTACAGTGAAGAACCAGATAACCATCCATTCAGTGAAGGCGAATAACCGTACTCAAAAGGACAATGCGCCTGTAACTTTTACGATTGCTACTCATCAGCCGGAATTTTCCGTTGCTGTGCTTCCAGGAAATATTTGGACAAAAGAATTTACGGTAGAGGAATGTGCTGTTGCTCCAGGAAAAGGGAATCTGACAAAAATGAAGGAGAAGGGTTTGTTGTATCAGTATAGTCTGGATGGTCAGAACTGGACTGATTTACCAGCTGATTTAACGCAAACAGGATTAACTCCGAATTGTAGTTATTACGTACAATGTGTTTATAGGAACAAGTTTTATAGTAATAAAGTTTCTTTTTCTACCAATCCTATTGTCAATCTTACTAACGGAGGAATGGAGGAATGGCAGTATTCAAATGGACCACAGGCTTCATGGCCTGATAAAGGACCCTTTTGGAAACGTTGGTATGTGAGAAACGTGAAGGATGAGACGACAGAGGGCTGGTGTACCCTTAACGAGTTGACTACCAGTAATAATGATCCGAAGGCATATATATCGAATTCAGGTACAGAAAGGTCCGAGACAAGTCACTCTGGTTCGTATGCCGCCGAAATCAAGACGATTGGTTGGGGAAGCGGAACGACAGCCGCGTCTCCTTTGTCCACTATTAAGAAAAATACTCCAGGGGAGTTGTTTTTAGGGAAGGTCGTGGAGCTGAATCCGATATACGGCATCACTTTTTCTTCCCGTCCGACACGATTGTTGTTTTATTATAAGTACCTCCCGGAAGGAAACCATCAGTTTTTGGTAGAAGTGTCTCTTGCAAATGGTGAAGATATCATTGCTTCCAATGTGTTTTATGGAGATGCGTCGGATGATTATGTTGAAAAGTATGTGGATTTTAATTATGATCCAGAGAAGGTGAATTTGGATGTTATGACTCTTCATATACGATTTACTTCTGGTGAAAATACGAATGCTGAAGTGGATAAAGCATCAATATCAAGAGGCAGTCGCCATGTAGGTAATAAATTGTATATAGATGATATTTCTTTAATTTACGATAAATGAATGGTTCTTGAAAGGATATACATCCTCTTTTGCTGTCATTCTTTGCTTACTTATTTTAAAAGAGAAACATTAAGGAAGAAAAACGAAAAAAATGAAAAGACAAACGATACAGATAGTAGTAATTATTTGGGTGTTCTTGCTTTCTGCCTGTCAGCGGGAAGAAGCTGCTGATGTTTCGGCTACTGGCTATTTGGTACTGGAAGACATCTCCGTTGTCACTTCTGAAGCGGAGGCGATCGGGGCAGGGGCACGGACGGTTGATGCTGACTTCTATGTAACCATAGCTTCCGCTGCCAGTACCACTACCTATAATCCCGGCGGTTTTCCCGAAGGAAAGCTGGCTTTAGAGCCAGGTACTTACACGTTGACTGTAGAGAATGCGGCGTATAGAAACGGAACAGACAATGCTGCCAAGTATTATTATCAAGACACGTTCACCATTGAAGCCGAGAAGGTGACTTACTTGCAGGTGGAAGTACCAATGGTGAATTTTGCCGTCAGTTTCTCTGTGCCCAGCTCTTTCGGTACATATTTCCAAGCCCCTGTCTTTCAGGTCAAGGTTGATTATTCTTCATCGGACACCCCGAAGCTTTCTACGCTGAACTCACAGTTGGTGCCTGCTTATTTCGATTATGAGCAAGGGGTAACCCTTACTTTTACTTTTTCTGCCCTGAATGCCGATAATGAGACCGTTGCTTTGGAGGGTACTTATACGGCTGTCACTTCTGGGAAGATGTATGTGGTGACGTATTCACTCCCGGAAGGGCTGTCTGTTCAGTAACCGGAACCGTGAAACGATAGCGAAGGGGAATGGCGATGCAGGATATTCGTAAGATAGTCCATTGAAAAAATAAGATAGTTCATCCTGTCATTCCGTCAGATTGCCTACATTTGCATCCAATGATAAATGTAAGAGCAATGCAAATAAAAAAAAGAATCTTCGGACTGCTGCTGGGTGCAGTAGTCTGTGGAACAACAAGTCTGATGGCCCAGGCACCTGTCTTGCCGGTCCCGTCGGAACGGCCCAGTCCGGCGCAGCTGAAGCAGATTGGGCGTAAATACGGGATGTTCATTCATTTCGGTATCAACACCTTCCATGACGAGGAATGGACGGACGGCTCGAAACCGGCTTCGTCCTACTGTCCGTCGCAGATAGATGCCGACCAATGGATCAAGACGGCCAAAGACGCCGGCATGAAGTATGTGATTCTTATCACCAAGCATCATGAAGGATTCTGTCTGTGGGACAGCCGCTACACCGACTACGATGTGGCGAACTCCGGCAACAAGACCAATGTGGTGGAGGCAGTGGCAAAAGCTTGCAAGAAATGGGGGATAGGCCTCGGACTGTATTATTCTTTGTGGGACAGAAAGGTGAATGCGGACGTGGACGACTGGCACCAGGATGCTGCCTACAACACGTATATGATACATCAGTTGGAAGAACTGCTGGACATTACCGAGAAATATACGGACATTGTCGAATTCTGGTTTGACGGAGGCTGGGTAAAGCAGAACTACCGCTGGCCGACCCTGCAGATTTATCAGACCATCAAGTCCAGGGTGCCCGATTGCCAGGTGGGCATCAACTGGACGATCGGCACCCCGGAAAATGCCGATACCCATCCCGTGGTGCCCGAGAACCAGCAGGAAGGCTATCCCATTCGCTATTTCCCCAGCGATTTCCGTCTGGGCGACCCTTATCTGCCAGCCGACAATGATCCGAAGGTGTTTACTTACAGTGGGGCGCACTACTATATGCCGTGGGAATCGACGGTGTGCATCAGCCAGCGTTGGTTCTATAATACGCAGGACCAGCAATACAAGTCGCTGGATGAGCTGGAAAAGCTCTACCGGCAGTGTACGAAGAACGACAATATCCTGATCCTGAACTGTCCGCCCAACCGCGAGGGACAGTTGCGGAAAGAAGATGTCTGCCTGTTGAAAGAGTTGCGCAAAAGGCTTGACCTGTAACGACTTCTATGAGACCGGCCGGAAACAGGGCTACTGTTGCTTATTCGCCCCTTGAAGGGGGTCATAGGGACAGGTACCACTGTCCATAACGAGTATTAATCTTCTGGATATATCTTTATGTTATTGAATCAACGTACCTGTCCATCTGATCCTTCTCTGATCCTTTGTCCTTCTGATCCGAAAGGGGCATTGTCAGTACGGTCGCAACGGCAAGTCCCAGGGGCAATCATGCTTGTTTCATGTTTATGTTGGGTTTAGTGATACGCTCAGTCCTTCGGCAGGGACATAGGCCGGATGGAAGTCAGTGCCCGCGTTCCGCAGCTTCCCTTCCTCGCAGAGGCGGCGGAGCAGCGCGGTGGCCTTCCAGGTGCTGAGGTGCAGCAGGCGTTGCAGGATCGCGCGGGTCAGGATGTCGTGCGTGGTAAAGTAGTCGGCCAGCCGCTCCTCCACGAGGGCATCGTCCAGCTCCTGCGAGTGTGTCGCCTTCGGGGTGTGGCTCAGGCGTACAGCCCCGATGGCTTCGGTGAGCTGCTTGTCGGCCAGGAAGTTCACGCCGCTGAAGCGGACCATGCGGTTGCGGTCGCGCAGTAGGATGTCCTCGGTCACCTCGCCTTCCACCCGGAGGCGGGGAGTGAGGTAGCCCAGTCCTTCTAAGTGGACCCGGCAGCCGCCGGCCAACTGGCGGCCCACCTCGCGGTTCAGGGCCTGAAGGACAGCTTTCACATCGGCTATGGTCAGCGAGGTGGCGGTCTGCAGGCTCTCGGCGAGGTCGTCGGTCGATACGGAGCCGTTGAACACGGGACGTACGTGGAGGGTGGTTGGTTCGTCGGCGGATTTCTTGGGACTGGGGTACCAGTCGTAGTTGATGCTCATAGTCAGTGGTTTTAGTGATACAATAGGCGGGCTTACCCTGCTTGGAAGATCATCTGTACAACTCCTGACGTAGGTCAGGATATCTCCTGACATAGGTCACGATTTTTCCTGACGAAGGTCACAACATCTCCTGACAAAGGTCACGAGTTGCAACGATGACCGTACAAAGGTAATCATTCTGCGTGGATTCTACAAACGGCCGGCCTGTTTTCAGCAAAAGACAGGACAAGGAGAGTGAAGGTCTCTCCCTGTCCTGTTTTTTCTATTTTCCTTCGGGTGTCTTCAGGTCCGTCTGTAATAGACACCGTTGTCGTCTTTGCCATAGGCCAGCCGGCCCTGCCGCTGCAGTTCCAGCAAGGCGAGACAGAGCTCGGTGCTGGTCAATGCGCTGATTTTCTCGAGTTCGTTGAACGTATAGCGATACATTTCTTTCATCCGGTGATAGACGCGGAGACTGTTTTGCTGGATAAGTTGAGTGTTGAACATAAGCTGGAGTTTTTGTTGTTATACTGCTGAACTTTTAGGATATTGCAAAGTTCTTGAATCTATAACAAACGGACAAGTCCTTTTTCTCGTAGAAACTGGCTTTATTAACAATTCTTCTTATCTGTTGCCTAGCCTCCGGGGGTGCCTGCTCACTGCTTGAACGGCGTTTCCTTCACGTAGATGCGGTAGTCCTTGATGCCGCCGGGGACATGGCTTTCCATGCGTGGCAGGTACTGCAGGGCGGAGATGTGATAGGTGTCACCCAGGTCGATGACGACGGCGTGCGGATGGGGCGTGCCCTTCACGGTGCTCCAGTAGGTGGATTCCTGAAGGTCGAAGAGCTTGTCCGCCGATCGGTTGCCTTGCTTCACTTCCTCGCTGTCGGCATACTTCACGGTCCATGGCTCGCGCGACAGGCGTTCGCCGAATTCGTCGAGCACATACAGCTCAGCGATACAGGTGCGGTCTTGGCCGTCGTGGGCATTCAAGGCCTCCAGGCAGAGGTAACGGCCGGTGACGGGACTGCCGAATTTCACTTCCTGCCAACCGTTGCCGGGTGCGAAGCTGCCGGTAGCCACAGGACGCTCCTCGCTGAGCTCGAGCGATTCTCCCTCCGCGCGGTGAAGGGGCGGTGTCTGTACCTGCAGTTGGTCGAGCAGGGGCTGCCGCAGTCCCTCACAGTGAGCATCCTTCGGGCCGATGATGTCGAACACCAGAATCTCGTTCTCGCCCTTGTTCAGCCAGCAGCCCGGTACGTAAAGGGTCTGCTGCGGACCGATTTCCCAGATACGTCCCAGGGCATAGCCGTTCACATAGACCAGTCCCTTGCCCCAGGTCTCGAAGTTGAGGAAGGTGTCGGCGGGACGCTTCACCTGGAACGTGGCGCGATAGACACCGGGAGTGCGTTGGCTGCCGGCGGAGGGATCGGCTGCCAGCGGCTTGAAATTCATCTGGCGGTAGAAATCGTACGTGTCGGGCAGGCAGAAGACCTCCCAGTTCTTCAGGTTGCACACAAAGGCATGGCCGTCGGTGTCGACAGTCAGTTCCACCTTTTCTGTGATGCCCTTGTAATCCTTGATGGCCCGTCCGAAATTGACGCGCCCCATGGCCTCCACGAGGATGTCGAGCTGTGCTCCTTTTCGGCAGGCGGGGAGCACGAGCTGCTTCTCACCGTTGCGGCGGTCGAGCTTGCCCACGAACTTTCCGTCGAGGAACACCTGCGCGTAGTCGTGCACCTCATTGACCGTGAGCACGGCGTTCTTGGCCAGTGTGGGCAGCGAGGTGCGGTAGAGGATGCTGCCGAAGCCCTGGTCGTAGTCTTCCATGCAGTGGATGTCGCGGCTTTGGCGGGCGGCGGGCAGGTTGTCGAAGAGGGGGGCCACCTCGGTGAAGTGGAAGGAGGGAACGGAGGTGGTGGCAATGGCAGAGGGCACCTTTGTCTGCTTCTCGCCGTACATGTAGCGGGCGAGGGTTTTGCGGAGCTCCCAGTACTTGGGGGTGGTCTGTCCGGATTCGCTGATGGGGGCATCGTAGTCGTACGAGGTCACGTCGGGGGCATAGCTGGGCGAGTTGGCACCGGCCCAGTGGCCCCAGTTGGTGCCGCCGTGGGTCATGTAGAGGCTGAACGAGATGCCCTTCGACAGCATCTCGTCGATACCCTTTATCATGTCGGCTGCAGGGCGTGTCTCGTGGTTGGCCCCCCACTTGTCGAACCATCCGCTCCAGAACTCGCTGCACATCAGCGGGCTGTCGGGGCGCAGCTCCTTCAGCCGGGCAAACTGTTGCTCGATGTTGGCGCCGGTGCCGAAGTTCATGGTCCAGATCAGGTCGTCCAGTCCGTTCTTCGTGAAGTTCGACGCCCAGTCACACTGGAACAGGGTGACATCGCCGAAGTGTTGGCGGATGATGTCGCGTACCTTCGCCACGTAGGGCTTGTTCTCGCCGTAGGCGCCGTATTCGTTCTCCACCTGCACCATGATGATGGGGCCTCCGTGCTGGATGGTCAGTCCGGCCACCTGCTGCGCCACTTCCTTTTCGAAGAGGGCAACGCGCTCCAGGAAGTATGGATCGTCTTCACGCAAGCGGATATCCTTTTTCTTCAGCAGCCACCAGGGCAGTCCTCCCATTTCCCATTCGGCGCAGACATAGGGTCCGGGACGGAGGATGATGTACATGCCGTTCTTCTGGCAGAGCCGGCAGAATTCGGCCAGGTCATTCTGGCCGGTAAAGTCGTAGATGCCCGGCTGCGGCTCGTGAGCGTTCCAAAACACATACAGGCAGATGGTGTTCATACCCAGTGCCTTGCAGAGTTGGATGCGATGCTCCCAGTAGGGCTTGGGAATACGGGGGTAATGCAGTTCGGCCGCCTTCACCACGAACGGCTGTCCGTTGAGCAGAAAGGTTCCTTTGCCGGCCACAAAGGTAGAAGGTTGGGCTGCCGGGGCCGCACTGACAGTGGATACTCCGAGTGCCAGCAGCAGGGCAGCCTGTAAGAAAAGATGTTTCATCATAGATAAAAAATTATAGTTTTTGCAAATGTACGGAATTGTCAGGGAATACTCTCAGTAAAAAATAGGCAAAAAAGGTGATTATTTCGGCAAAATTCAAGGATGCGGAAAAAAAAGCCGAGGAGCTTGGCTTTATTTAAAGATTTGTGTTACATTTGCATTAGTTTAATTTAAAACCTGATTATATATATGAAACCTACATTATTTCTTCTGGCAGCCGGTATGGGCAGCCGCTACGGAGGCTTGAAACAGTTGGACGGTCTGGGACCGAACGGTGAAACCATCATGGACTACTCTATCTACGATGCTATCCGTGCAGGATTCGGCAAACTGGTGTTCGTTATCCGCAAGGATTTCGAACAGGAATTCCGTGACAAGATTATCTCCAAATACGAAGGGCACATCCCCTGCGAACTGGTGTTCCAGGCACTCGATGCACTGCCTGAAGGATTTACTTGTCCTGAAGGACGCGTGAAGCCCTGGGGTACGAACCACGCCGTGATGATGGGTTCGGAGGTCATCAAGGAGCCGTTTGCCGTGATCAACTGCGATGACTTCTACGGCAGCGACTCGTTCCGGGTGATGGGCGAATTCCTGGCCAACCTTCCCGAAGGGGCCAAGAACACGTATTCGATGGTAGGTTTCCGTGTGGGCAACACGTTGAGCGAAAGCGGTACGGTTTCGCGCGGCATCTGCGGTACGGACGACAACCGTATGCTGACTTCCGTGGTGGAACGCACCAAGATACAGCGTATCGACGGCGAGGTGAAATACATCGACGACAACGGCGAATGGACAGCCACGGCCGATACTACTCCGGTGAGCATGAACTTCTGGGGCTTCACTCCCGACTATTTCGCCTACAGCGAAGACTTCTTCAAGAGCTTCCTGAGCGACCCGAAGAACATGGAGAACCTGAAGAGCGAATTCTTCATCCCCTTGATGGTGGACAAGCTGATTCACGACGGTACGGCTACCGTGAAGGTGCTCGACACGACGAGCAAGTGGTTCGGTGTAACGTATCCGGAAGACCGCCAGAGTGTGGTCGACAAGATTAAGGCACTGGTGGATGCCGGCGAATATCCGGAACATCTCTTTAATTGAGTCTGATAGTTATTCTTTTTATGGGTCATTCCCACCGGAGCGAAGAACCGGGACACAGCTACTGAAGCTGTCCGGATTCTCCACTCCGGTGGGAATGCTGTTTTTATGCCTGAGGCTGTCGGAGAATTGTTTTCCGCTTTCCTTTTTCCCTGTCATTCCGAATGAAGAGTGAAATCTCTTCTTTTTCCCTGTCATTCCGAACGAAGATAGAAATCCCTTCTTTTTCCCTGTCATCCTGAGCAAAGCGAAGGATCTGTTAGCGCAAAGTGGATGTATTCAGATGCTTCACTCCGTTCAGCATGACAGTTGGAAGGGTGGCCAAAGTTTTTTCGGGGTCAGTAGAAAATGAATGGACAGGCTCGCCTGTAGCCGGGATTACTTCACTTCCAGCGTGACGATGGACTTGGCGGGGAGTTTCACCCGCAGTCCTTCGTTCGTGATGCGGGCGTCCTTGAATGCCTTGGGCTGCACGCGGGCCGGCTGGTCGAACGAGTTGTAATCATCGATGCGCTCCGAAGTCAGGATGCGCCCTTCCACGCTTTTCGCCTTCAGTCCTTCCAGGCGCACGGTCACTTCCTCTGTGTCGGTGAGGTGGACATTCGACAGCGAAATGTGAATGCGTCCTTCCTGGTCGCGCGAGGCGGTGGCGCTGACCAGGGGTACCCGCCGCCTGTCGCGCACTTCCTTATAGGTGCATTCCACCTCTGCCGGCAGGTAGGTGGCATCCTGGTGGACATTGTACATCTCGAAGACATGATAGGTAGGGGTCAGTACCATCTTGTCGTCGCGCGTGAGAATCATCGACTGCAGCACGTTGGCAATCTGGGCGATGTTGGTCATCTTGATGCGGTCGGTATATTGATGGAAGATGTCGAGGGTGAGCGAGGCCACGAACGCATCGCGCAGGGTGTTCTGCTGGTACAGGTGGCCCGGCACGGTGCCCGGCTCTTCGTCCCACCAGGTGCCCCATTCGTCCACGAGCAGGGCAATCTGTTTCTTCGGGTCGAAGCGGTCCATGATGGCCATGTGGCGTTTCACCACCTCCTCGATTTCCCGGCATTTGCCCAAAGTCCAGTAATAGTCCTCGTCGGAAAACTGTGTGGCAGAGCCTTTGCTGCCCGTCCAGCCGAGCACAGTATAATAATGTAGGGAAATGCCGTCCATGCGGTGGCCGATGTTGCGCATCAGCACCTCCGTCCAGTTGTAGTCATAGTCGCTGGCCCCGCTGGCAATCTTGAACAGCTGGTTGCCGTTGTAGTTGCGGCAATAGGTGGAGTAGCGGCGGTACAGGTCGGAGTAGTATTCCGGGCGCATGCTCCCGCCGCAGCCCCAGCTTTCGTTGCCCACGCCGAAGTATTTCACCTTCCAGGGTTTCTCCCGTCCGTTCTCCAGGCGGAGCTTCGCCATCGGGCTGCCCTGTTCGGAGGTCATGTATTCCACCCACTTGGCCATTTCTTCCACCGAGCCGCTCCCCACGTTGCCGCTGATGTAAGGCTCGCAGCCCAGCAGTTCGCAGAGATTCAGGAACTCGTGGGTACCGAAGCTGTTGTCCTCCACGGTGCCGCCCCAGTTATTGTTGACCATGCGCGGACGGTTCTCTTTCGGCCCGATGCCGTCCATCCAATGGTATTCATCGGCAAAGCAGCCGCCTGGCCAGCGCATGACGGGGACCTTCAGCCGCTTCAGCGCCTCCAGTACGTCGGTGCGGTAGCCCTGGGTGTTGGGGATTGGAGAGTCTTCGCCGACCCACAGGCCGCCGTAGATGCAGGTGCCGAGGTGTTCGGCAAACTGGCCGTAGATTTCTTTCGGGATGATGCGCGAACCTTGGTCCGCATGGATGTTCACCGTAGCCGTCTGCTGGGCGGACAGGGGAAGTGACAGGCAGAAAGCCGCACAAAGAATTGCATTTTTCATATGGTTTTTCCTAATTGGTAAGTTGAAGATTTTCCGGCAAAGCTACACATTCTTTTTGATTGTGCAAGGACTTGGAGAGGGATTTTTACCTGCAGGCCATGAATGGGTAAATAATGTAAAAAATATGTTGCATAACAGGCGAATATATTAGTGTATTATTACACTTATTTGTAATATTGCATCCCAATAGAGTGTAAATGGAACACTATACGAAACCTGAAAAACTTACATTATATTCTTTACCATGAAACAAGGGAAAAAACAGAACTTGGCAGGTGCTTTTGCCTGCGTTATGGCCGCATGGCTGATGGGCAGCTGTGCGGGCGGGGCCCGCGAGGAGGCCTGCACGTTGTCGGGACTCCATCCGGCAGACTTCGAGGCCGTCGTCGGAGAAGGAAAGGAGGTTCACCTTTACACGTTGACCAATGCGGCGGGCATGGAGGTCTGCATCACGAATTTCGGCGGACGCATCGTCTCCGTGATGGTACCCGACCGTGACGGCAAGATGACCGACGTGGTGCTGGGATTCGACAACATCAACGACTATCAGCAGATTCCCAGTGACTTCGGGGCGTCTATCGGCCGCTATGCCAACCGCATCAATCAGGGGCGCATCGTACTGGACGGCGATACCCTGCAGCTGCCGCAGAACAATTACGGCCATTGCCTCCACGGAGGGCCTACCGGCTGGCAGTACCAGGTATATGAGGCGGAACAGACGGACAACCAAACACTGCGCCTGTCCCTGCAATCGCCCGACGGTGACAACAACTTCCCCGGCAATGTGACGGCAGAGGTGACTTACCGCCTGACGGACGACAATGCCATCGACATTACCTACCGGGCCACGACCGACAAGAAGACGGTGGTCAACATGACCCACCATTCGTACTTCAACCTGAACGGCGATCCTTCCCGCTCGGGCATGGACCAGGTGTTGTATGTGGATGCCGACAGCATCACCCCCGTAGACAGCACCTTCATGACCACCGGCGAGATGATGGCCGTGGCCGGCACTCCCTTTGATTTCCGTACGCCCAAGACCATCGCTCCGTCGGTGGAGGAGGCATCGGACCCGCAGATCCGCAATGCCAAGGGTTTCGACCACAACTGGGTCTTGAATACCCGTGGCGACGACACGAAGGTGGCTGCCCGCCTGAGCAGTCCGTCTACCGGCATTACCCTGGAAGTCTATACTGACGAACCGGGTATCCAGGTCTACACCGCCAACTTCCAGGACGGGACCGTGAAAGGCAAGGGGGGCATCGCTTATCCCTTCCGTGTCTCCGTCTGCCTCGAAACCCAGCATTATCCCGACACTCCCAACAAGCCCCAGTGGCCGTCGGTCGTTCTGGAACCGGGACAGACCTATACCAGCCATTGTGTCTACCGGTTCGGGGTGGAGTAATGAACGGTGGCAACCTAGTAAGTAGATGATTGTTAAACTTTAATATTTGATAGCGTGGAAACATTAGATTGGATTGTGATTGCCATTTTCTTCTTGGCATTGATTGGGATTATTTTTTGGGTAGTGAGCCAGAAACAGGATAACTCGGCCGATTATTTCCTGGGCGGACGAGACGCCACATGGATCGCCATCGGCGCTTCGTTGTTTGCCTCGAACATTGGTTCGGAACACTTGATCGGCCTGGCAGGAGCCGGGGCATCGAGCGGTATGGCGATGGCCCATTGGGAAATCCAGGGATGGATGATCCTGATACTGGCATGGGTGTTCGTACCCTTCTATACCCGTAGTATGGTCTATACGATGCCCGAATTCCTGGAACGCCGTTATAACTCGCAGTCGCGTACCATCCTCTCGGTCATCTCGCTGGTTAGTTATGTGCTGACCAAGGTGGCCGTGACGGTCTATGCCGGCGGACTGGTCTTCCAGCAGGTATTCGGCATCAAGGAACTTTGGGGCATCGACTTCTTCTGGATTGCTGCCATCGGCCTGGTCATCCTCACGGCTCTCTACACGATTTTCGGCGGCATGAAGTCCGTGCTCTATACCTCTGTCCTGCAGACACCGATTTTGCTGCTCGGCTCGTTGGTCATCCTGGTGCTGGGCTTCAAGGAGCTGGGCGGATGGGACGAAATGATCCGTACCTGCAGTGGCGTAACCGTCAACGAGTACGGGGATACCATGACCAACCTTATCCGCAGCAATTCCGACCCTGACTTCCCCTGGCTGGGCGCATTGGTCGGCTCTTCCATCATCGGTTTCTGGTACTGGTGTACCGACCAGTTTATCGTGCAGCGTGTCCTCTCGGGCAAGAACGAGAAGGAAGCCCGTCGGGGAACCATCTTCGGGGCGTACCTGAAACTGCTGCCGGTATTCCTCTTCCTCATTCCGGGTATGATTGCCTTTGCCCTTCACCAGAAGACAATGGGCGACGGCGGCTTTCTGCCCTTGCTGGCCAACGGCAACCCCAATGCCGATGCGGCCTTCCCCGTATTGGTGGCCAAACTGCTGCCGGCCGGCATGAAGGGACTGGTGGTCTGCGGCATCCTGGCCGCCCTGATGAGTTCGCTGGCTTCGCTGTTCAACTCGTCGGCAATGCTGTTTACCATCGACTTCTACAAGCGGTTCCGTCCGCAGACCTCCGAGAAGAAACTGGTGGTCATCGGACAGATTGCCACCGTAGTGATTGTGGCCCTGGGCATTCTGTGGATTCCCATCATGCGTTCGGTAGGCGACGTGCTCTATACCTATCTTCAGGATGTGCAGTCGGTGCTGGCACCGGGCATTGCCGCCGCCTTCCTGCTGGGTATCTGCTGGAAGCGCACCTCGGCACAAGGCGGTATGTGGGGACTGCTGAGTGGTATGATCATCGGTCTGACCCGTCTGGGTGCCAAGGTTTACTACAGCAATGCCACCGATGCGGCCGATGGTCTGTTCAAGTACCTGTTCTATGACCTGAACTGGCTGTTCTTCTGTGGCTGGATGTTCCTGTTCTGTCTGGCGGTGGTGGCTATTGTCAGCCTGTGCACGCCGGCCCCTTCTGCCCAGAAGATCCAGGGACTGGTATTTGGTACCGCCACTCCCGAACAGGTGGCCGCCACCCGTGCCAGCTGGACGCGCTGGGATGTCATCCATTCCATCATCATTGTGGGCATCACCGCCGCTTTCTACTGGTATTTCTGGTAAACGATAGATTATGAACAAACGGAAAGAAGGTGTGCTGGAACGGGGAATCCCCCTCGGCATAGGCACACCTTCTGATGAATGAATTGCGATATATGTCCGAATATTATAGTTGTCACCCGAAATTCTACGTGTCGGTCGACTGTATCATTTTCGGGTTCGATAAAAAAGAACTGCATTTGTTGTTGCTCAAGCGCAACTTCCAGCCCGCACAAGGCGAATGGTCGCTGATGGGAGGTTTCGTGCAGGTGGGCGAAAGTACCGATGAGGCTGCCCGCCGTGTGCTGAAAGAACTGACCGGACTGGACAACGTGTATATGGAACAAGTGGGTGCCTTCGGTGCCGTCGACCGTGATCCCGGAGAACGGGTCGTGTCGGTGGCCTACTGCGCCCTGATCAACATCAACGAGTACGATGCCGTCCAGGTGAAGATGCACAACGCGCACTGGATACGGCTCGGCGAACTGCCTCCGCTGATTTTCGACCATTCACAGATGGTGGAGCAGGCGCTCGGACTGATGCGTACGAAGGCGGCGACGGCCCCCATCGGTTTCAACATGCTGCCCAAGCTGTTTACCCTCACCCAGTTGCAGAACCTCTACGAGGCCATCAACGGTGAACCCATCGACAAGCGAAACTTCCGGAAAAAGGTGGCCGAGATGGGATTCATCGAGAAAACCGACAAGATCGACAAGACCGGTTCGAAGCGCGGAGCGGTGTTGTACAAGTTCAACAACCGGGTGTATCGCAAAGACCCAAAATTCAAACTCTAACTTAACAATTCTGTTTTATGCTCGAAGAACTAAAAGAAAAAGTGTTCCGCGCCAACCTGGACCTGGTGAAGCACGGACTGGTGATTTTTACCTGGGGCAACGTGTCGGCCATCGACCGTGCTACCGGCCGGGTGGTCATCAAGCCCAGTGGGGTATCGTACGAGGAAATGAAGGCCGATGAGATGGTGGTGGTCGACCTGGATGGCCATGTTGTGGAGGGCAGCCTGCGCCCGTCCAGCGATACGCCCACCCATCTGGTGCTGTACAAGGCATTCCCCGAAATCGGGGGGGTGGTGCATACCCATTCCACCTATGCTACCGCTTGGGCACAGGCCGGCCGGGATATTCCCAATATCGGCACTACCCATGCCGACTATTTCCACGATGACATCCCCTGCACGGCCGACATGACCGAGGCGGAAGTGAAGGGAGCCTACGAACTGGAGACGGGCAACGTCATCGTGAAGCGTTTTGAAGGACTGAATCCTGTCCACACTCCCGGTGTGCTGGTGAAAAACCACGGCCCCTTCGCGTGGGGAAAGGATGCGCACGATGCGGTCCACAATGCTGTCGTCATGGAGCAAGTCGCCAAGATGGCCAGCATTGCCTATATGGTCAACCCTCATCTGACCATGAATCCGCTGCTGGTGGAAAAACATTTCAGCCGCAAGCACGGACCGAACGCCTATTACGGACAAAAATAAGGGACCGCCTGTCCGACAAAAGTAAGGGGGCAGCCTGTCCGACAAAAGTAAGGGACTGCCTGTCCGAAAACCTTGGGCCCCTTATCCAACTGTCATGCTGAACGGAGTGAAGCATCTGTATACATCCACTTGTGCTTTACAGATCCTTCGCTTTGCTCAGGATGACAGGGTAAGTAAGAGATTTCTCACTTCGTTCGGAATGACAGGGTAAGTAAGTGATTTCTCACTTCTTTCGAAATGACGGGAAAAAGGAAGGCGGAAAACAATGCTCGGACAGGCTGGCCCGCTTCGTGGATTTCCGAAACAACAACATGATTAATAAACATTTAACGATTTACAAATGAATAATTACAAAGTTTGGTTCGTAACGGGAGCACAGCTCCTGTACGGAGGCGATGCAGTCATCGCGGTAGATGCCCACAGTACTGAAATGGTAGCCGGCCTGAATGCCAGCGGCAAGTTGCCTGTAGAGGTGGTTTACAAAGGAACCGCCAACTCCTCGAAAGAAGTGGAAGCCGTCATGAAAGCGGCCAACAACGATGAGACGTGCATCGGTATCATCACCTGGATGCACACGTTCTCGCCGGCCAAGATGTGGATTCACGGCCTGCAGCAGCTCAAGAAGCCTTTGCTGCACCTCCATACTCAGTATAACCGCGAAATCCCCTGGGACACGATGGACATGGACTTCATGAACCTGAATCAGTCGGCCCATGGCGACCGCGAGTTCGGCCATATCTGCACCCGCATGCGCATCCGTCGCAAGGTAGTGGTAGGCCACTGGCAGGACGAGGAGACGCAGCGCAAGATTGCCGTTTGGATGCGTGTTTGCGCCGGCTGGGCCGATGCACAGGACATGCTGATTCTCCGCTTCGGCGACCAGATGAACAACGTGGCCGTGACCGACGGCGACAAGGTGGAAGCCGAACAGCGGTTGGGCTATCACGTAGACTATTGTCCGGTGAGCGAACTCATGACCTATCATGCACAGGTGAAGGACGAAGCGGTGGACGCGCTGGTGGCTACGTATTTCCAAAGCTACGACCACGATGCCGAACTCGAAGACCCGTCGACCGAAGCCTACCGGAAGGTATGGAACTCGGCCAAGGCAGAACTCGCTTTGCGGGCCATTCTGAAGGCCAAAGGGGCGAAAGGATTTACCACCAACTTCGACGACCTCGGCCAGACTGACGGCAGCTTCTTCGACCAGATTCCCGGACTGGCTTCCCAGCGTCTGATGGCGGAAGGCTATGGCTTCGGAGCAGAAGGCGACTGGAAGTCGGCGGCTCTCTACCGTACCGTCTGGGTGATGAGCCAGGGCACAGGCTGCTCGTTCCTGGAAGACTATACCTTGAATTTCGACGGAGCCAACAGCTCTATCCTGCAGGCCCATATGCTCGAAGTGTGTCCGCTCATTGCCGCTGCCCGTCCGCGCTTGGAAGTGCACTTCCTTGGCATCGGTATCCGCAAGAGCCTGACCGCCCGTCTGGTCTTCACGTCCAAGACAGGCACAGGCTGCACCGCTACCGTCATCGACCTCGGTAACCGCTTCCGTCTGATTGTGAACGATGTGGAATGCATCGAACCGAAACCTTTGCCCCAGCTTCCCGTGGCTTCTGCCCTGTGGATTCCCATGCCCAACTTCGAAGTGGGAGCCGGAGCCTGGATTCTGGCCGGCGGTACGCACCATTCCTGTTTCTCCTACGGCCTGTCGGCTGAATATTGGGAAGACTATGCCGAAATTGCCGGCATCGAGATGGTGCACATCAACCGGGATACCACCATCAGCGAGTTCAAGAAAGAACTGCGCATGAACGAAGTCTACTACATGTTGAACAAGGCACTCTGCTGACAGAGTGCCATAGCCTGTTTGCCTCATGAAAACAGATGAAAAAACAATCATCGAATCCGGTCAGGCCATTTTGGGTATCGAGTTCGGCTCTACCCGTATCAAGGCCGTCTTGATCGACCCGGACAACCGCCCCATTGCACAAGGCAGCCATACGTGGGAAAACCAGCTGGTGGACGGCATGTGGACCTACAGCCTGGATGCCATCTGGAGTGGTCTGCAGGACTGCTATGCCGACCTCCGCGCCGACGTGCTGAAACAGTATGGTACCGAGCTGCGGCAGTTGGCCGCTATCGGCATCAGTGCGATGATGCACGGCTACATGGCGTTTGGCCGCCGGCAGGAAATCCTCGTGCCGTTCCGTACGTGGCGCAACACTAACACGGGTGAGGCGGCTGCCGCTCTCAGTGAACTGTTTGTCTACAACATTCCTCTGCGCTGGAGCATCTCCCACCTCTACCAGGCCATCCTCAACGGTGAGGAACATGTGGGTCAGATTGACTTCCTCACCACCCTGGCCGGTTATATCCATTGGCAGCTCACCGGCGAGAAGGTGCTCGGCATCGGCGATGCTTCGGGAATGCTGCCCATTGACTCTGCCCTCAAAGACTACTCGCCGGCCATGGTCGAGAAGTTCGACCGGCTGGTGGCCCCGAAGGGATATCCTTGGAAGTTGCTGGATATTCTGCCGAAGGTATTGCCCGCCGGCGTGCCTGCCGGGGTGCTGACCCCCGAAGGGGCCGCCCGTCTCGATGTGTCCGGCCATCTGCAGGCAGGCATTCCGCTCTGTCCTCCCGAAGGCGATGCCGGTACGGGCATGGTGGCTACCAATGCCGTGAAGCAGCGCACCGGCAATGTGTCGGCCGGTACTTCGTCGTTCTCGATGATTGTGCTCGAGAAAGAACTCTCCCGCCCCTACGAGATGATCGACAGGGTGACAACCCCCGACGGCAGTCTGGTGGCGATGGTGCACTGCAACAACTGTACGTCCGACCTCAACGCATGGGTCGGCCTTTTCCGCGAATACCAGGAACTGCTGGGCGTGGAAGTCGACATGAACGAGGTGTACGGCAAGCTCTACCACCATGCGCTGACCGGCGACGCCGATTGTGGCGGACTCGTCTCGTTCAACTATATCTCCGGCGAGCCGGTGACGGGACTGACCGAAGGACGGCCTTTGTTTGTGCGTTCGGCCACGGATTCCTTCAATCTGGCCAACTTCATGCGTACCCATCTGTATGCATCGGTAGGAGTGTTGAAAATCGGTAACGACATCCTGTTCAACGAGGAGAAAGTCCAGGTCGACCGGATTACCGGCCATGGCGGACTGTTCAAGACCAAGGGAGTGGGACAGCGCGTGCTGGCGGCTGCCTTGCATTCGCCCATCTCTGTCATGGAGACGGCAGGCGAAGGAGGAGCCTGGGGCATCGCCCTGCTCGGCGCTTACCTGGTAAAGGGTCAGGGACGATCGCTTCCTGACTTCCTCGACAACGACGTCTTTGCCGGCAATGCCGGCGAGGAAATCGCTCCCACCCCCGAAGAGGTGGCTGGATTCAATGCCTATATCGAGAACTACAAGGCGGCCCTGCCCGTTGAGCAGGCGGCTGTGAATTGTCTGAAATAAAAAAACAATCCTATGAAATCATTCGGTTATCTACTCACGGCTTTGGCACTGGGCGGCTCCTTGCCGCTCAGCGCACAGGGCGTGAACGAACTGGTCATACAGACCAACAAGCCGGGAGCAGCGATACCTTCCACCCTCTACGGTCATTTCTTCGAGGACATCAATTTCGGAGCCGATGGCGGTCTGTATGCCGAACTCATCAAGAACCGTTCGTTCGAGTTTGCCCAGCCCCTGATGGGGTGGGAGGCCTTCGGACATATCACCGTCAAGGACGACGGACCGTTCGAGCGGTGCCCGCACTATGTGCGTATGGAATATCCCGGCCACGACGAGAAGCGTACCGGACTGGAGAACGGTGGCTTTTTCGGTATCGGCCTGAAAAAGGATGCCACGTACCGCTTCAGTGTATGGGCGAGGGGAGAAGGCCAGAAAATCCGGGTGCAGCTCATCGACAAGTACACGCACGGCTCTTCGCAGGTCATCGCCACGCAGGACGTGAAGCTGGACCAGGCGGACTGGAAGAAATACGAGGTGACCTTCACCTCACCCGTGACCATCGAGAAGGCTCACCTGCGCATCTTCCTCAAGTCGAAAGGAACGGTGGACCTGGAGCACATTTCGCTGTTCCCCACCGATACGTGGAAAGGGCGTGAGAACGGCCTCCGCAAGGACCTGGTGCAGGCCCTGGTGGACACGAAGCCCGGTATTTTCCGTTTCCCCGGCGGCTGCATTGTCGAGGGAACCGACCTTGCCACCCGTTACAACTGGAAAAACTCGGTCGGCCCGGTCGAGAACCGTCCGACCAACGAAAACCGTTGGCATTATACGTTCGAACACCATTTCTTCCCCGACTATTTCCAGTCTTATGGCATGGGTTTCTTCGAACTCTTCCAGCTGGCAGAGGACATGGGAGCCGAACCGTTGCCCATCGTCAACTGCGGTCTGTCTTGCCAGTACCAGAACCATGACGAGAAGGCGCACGTGCCGGTTGACCAGCTCGACGGCTACATCCAGGATGCACTCGACCTTATCGAGTTTGCCAACGGGGAGGTGACCACTACGTGGGGCAAGCTCCGTGCCGACATGGGGCATCCCGAACCGTTCCATCTGAAGTACATCGGTGTGGGCAACGAGCAGTGGGGTCCTGAATATCCGGCCCGTCTGGAACAGTTTGTCACCGCCATTCGCAAGGCCCATCCGGGCGTGAAGATTGTCGGTTCGTCCGGTCCTAACTCCGAGGGCAAGGATTTCGATTACCTCTGGCCGGAGATGAAGCGGCTGAAAGTGGACTTGGTGGACGAGCATTTCTATCGTCCGGAAACCTGGTTCTTGCAGTCGGGCAACCGGTACGACAACTACGACCGGAAAGGGCCGAAGGTATTTGCCGGCGAGTATGCCTGCCACGGCAAGGGCAAGGGGTGGAACCATTTTGAGGCAGCTCTGCTCGAAGCCGCTTTCCTGACCGGCGTGGAGCGCAATGCCGATGTGGTGGAAATGGCTACTTACGCTCCGTTACTGGCGCATGTCGACGGCTGGCAGTGGCGTCCCGACCTGATCTGGTTCGACAACTTGCGCAGTGTCCGTTCGTGCAGCTGGTACGTGCAGTCGCTGTATGGCCATAACAAAGGTACCCGTGTGCTTCCGCTCACGATGGACAAGAAGGCGGTGGCCGGCAATGAAGGCCAGAACGGCTTGTTTGCCAGTGCCGTGTGGGACGAACCCTCCCAGTCGTATATCGTCAAGGTGGTCAACACCTCTGCTGAGGCTCAGCCGCTGGTGCTGACTTTCCAGGGACTGAAGAAGAACGTGACACTGGCCGAAGGTACCGTCACCACCTTCCATTCCGATAACCTCGATGCCGAGAATACGCTCGATGCTCCTTTCTCCATCGTGCCGCAGGAAGCTGCCATCCAGGCCGAAGGTGGCGTGTTGACGACCGAAATCGGTGAGAAGACCTTTGCTATCTACAAGTTTGTGAAGAAGTAAGTGGCAGAATAGAAAAAAACGACAGGGTGTGTCTGGCAGGAAGGAACCTCTTCCACAACCAGACACACCCTGTTTGTATTTTGTCAATGACGCAGTGTCAGCTTATTCGCCGCAGATGGCAGCTACACCCGGCAACACCTTGCCTTCGATGGCTTCCAGCAGAGCACCACCACCGGTGGAGATGTAAGAAACCTGGTCGGCCATGCCGAACTTGTTGATGCAGGCAACGGAGTCACCGCCACCAATCAAAGAGAAGGCACCGTTGGCAGTAGCCTTGGCGATGGCTTCAGCGATAGCACGTGAACCGGCAGTGAAGTTATCGAATTCGAATACGCCGGCAGGACCGTTCCACAGAATAGTCTTGGCATTTTCGATGGCAGCAGCGAACGCTTTCTGGGTTTCAGGACCTGCATCCAGACCTTCCCATCCGTCGGGGATAGCGTTGGCAGGAACAATCTGCGTGTTGGCATCGTTCGAGAAAGCATCGGCAGCTACACAGTCTGTACCCAGTACCAGGTTCACACCTTTAGCCTTGGCCTTTTCGATGATGTCAAGAGCCAGCTGCAGCTTGTCATCTTCGCAGATAGACTGACCGATTTGACCGCCCTGAGCCTTGGCGAATGTGTAGGTCATACCACCGCAGAGAATCAGGTTGTCCACCTTGTCCATCAGGTTTTCAATGATACCGATCTTGGTAGAAACCTTCGAGCCACCCATGATAGCGGTGAACGGACGCTTGATATCTTTCAATACGTTGTCCACAGCCTTCACTTCCTTCTCCATCAGGTAACCCAGCATCTTGTGGTCGGCATCGAAATAGTCAGCGATGACAGCTGTAGAAGCGTGCTTGCGGTGAGCCGTACCGAAGGCATCCATTACGTAGCAGTCAGCGTAAGAAGCCAGTGTCTTGGCAAATTCCTTCTGGGAAGCCTTCATGGCCTTCTTGGCATCGTTGTAAGCAGGATCTTCCTTGTCGATACCAACGGGCTTGCCTTCTTCTTCGGGGTAGAAACGGAGGTTTTCCAGCAGCAACACTTCACCCGGTTTCAGGGCAGCGGCAGCGTCCTGAGCCTTGGCGCAGTCGGGAGCGAACTGTACAGCAGTACCCAGTGCGGCAGCCACAGCGTCGGTAATCTGGCTCAAAGAGAACTTGGCGTTCACCTTGCCTTTGGGCTTGCCCATGTGCGACATGATGATGAGTGCACCGCCGTCGGCCAGCACTTTCTTCAGAGTGGGGAGGGCACCGCGGATGCGGGTATCGTCTGTAATCTTACCATTTTCGTCCAGGGGCACATTGAAGTCCACGCGAACAATTGCCTTTTTGCCGGCAAAGTTGAAGTTGTCAATAGTCATCATAATTGTTATTTCTTTATGTTTAAAGTTATAGTGGAATCGCTGTTTGTTTATCCGCAGGACAAAGGTAAGAAAAAAAGTCTTAACTGGAATAGACTTGCCATCTATTTTTTCGTGCTTCCCCAAGGTTTGATGGCAGGAGGGGGAGGAACAAGGGGAAAAAGCGTGAAAATGCTATCTAAGGATGATAATAATTTTAAATTTAAATGAAGAACGATGAATGGAGAATTCTCCCTCACTTGAAATGAAGGACGAAGAATTCTCCCCCACTTGTCATTTTGAGCGTCAGCGAAAAATCTGAATACATCCACTGACGCTTTACAGATGCTTCTCTTTGCTCAGCATGACACGCTTCAATTCATTCATCATATATTTTTTTTCATTCATCATTCTTCATTTATCAAAACTGATAGTTCAGGCTCAGGCCGAA
>JALEPZ010000058.1 GCA_022767125.1 Phocaeicola plebeius | reverse complement strand
AGTCCTCCAAAAGTATAGTAATCCAACCAAGCTTTGCGTATGTCGCCACCAATACCATTAAAGTATTCGTCAAAGGTGAGAGGCCAGATGCGTATCTCGTCACCTCTGCCTCGGAACTCAGTCACAACATCACTTGACAGGAAACGAGAGTTTGAGCCTGACACATACACATCTACATTCCGCATGTGTGTCAAGCTAAGAATAACCTCCACGAATTCTTCTACTAGCTGCACCTCGTCCAAAACTATATAATAAGGATTGCCATCATCCATAACCTTTGAATCTATATAGTCGAGCAAGGCATCAGGCTTCCTCAACCGCCTGTTTCGGAAATCATCAAGTTGTATTTCGATGATGTGACTATCAGTCACCCCATGTTCCAACAACCAGTTATGCCAGATCTCAAACAGCAGGAAAGACTTTCCACATCGTCTGACACCTGTTATAATCTTCACAAGACCATTTCCACGTCCTGCAATAAGTTCATCCAAGTATTTCTTACGTTCAAATATCATATTAGAGTGTTATTTTTGATATTGGTATCATATTTTACACCGCAAATATAATGTTTTTATCCCAAAAGCCTGCACAATCAATGGAAAAACTGCGTTTATCAAGTAAAGAAACTGTAAAACGTAGCATCGTAAACTACACAAAAATTGCCGTTTTTTTCCTGTATATTATCGGCGTACTTGTCAGATATTTCATTACTTTTGCACGATATGGAAAAGCATTTTCAAGAAGAACGTGGCAATAGTGTCACCCACCTCATAGGAGCCCTTTTCGCCCTGTCGTCCATCTGGATGGTAGGACCTGCCGCCTCGCTGGGCTGGCGTTGGTTGATGGGGGTCCTGTTTTTTATTGTCGGCATGTTTCTGATGTTTCTCAGTAGCACCATTTTCCATTGTCTTCCTCCCGGGCGTGCCCGTGAGATCATGCGTCGGTGCGACCACATCAGCATCTATGTCATGATTGCCTGTTCCTATACTCCTATTTGTGTCGCTGTGGTGGGTGGTGTAGTCGGCTGGAGCGTCTTCGCTCTCCTCTGGGCGGTGGCTCTGGGCGGAACTGTCTATAAGATAGTCGCCATCGGCCGTTACCCCCGTCTGTCTCTCGCCCTTTACCTCGTGATGGGATGGAGTGTGGTGTTCATCGCCAGGCCTGTCTATGAGGGCCTGTCGTCCCTCTCGTTGCTGCTGTTGTTGGCCGAGGGCGTGTTCTATACGTCAGGAACCTATTTCTATGCACGCGACTTGCGTCGCCACTATCATACCATCTGGCATATCTTTGTCCTTCTGGGAGCCCTTGCCCACTGGGGGGCAGTGCTAACGATTATGCTGGGGGAGATGGCTAAGAGGGGATAGCCGTATGTCAAGAGCGGAACAGATCGGTTGTCTTCCGGAAATCGCTATCTTTCCTCTAAAGAAAAATCTCTTTCTTTATTCTGCCATTGTAGAATCTCGCGGATTATATCTAAATTTGTCCCGTCAATAATCAAACAGATACAGCTATGATAGACGATTTGTTAGCATTCAACCGGCACTTTGTGGCCGACCATCGTTACGAACAGTATGTGACGAACAAATATCCCGACAAGAAGATTGCCATCGTGACGTGTATGGATACCCGACTGGTGGAACTGATTCCGGCCGCTTTGGGCATCAAGAATGGTGATGTGAAGATGATCAAGAATGCGGGTGGAACCATTACCCATCCTTTCGGCAGTGCCATGCGCAGCCTGCTGGTGGGCATTTACGAACTGGGGGTGGAAGAAGTGATGATTATCGGACACACCGACTGCGGAGCGCAGCACATGGACAGCAAGGTGATGCTGAACCATATCAAGCAGCATGGCGTGACCGACGAGCAGATAGAGATGATGAAGTATTGCAATGTGGATTTGGATTCGTGGCTGAGCGGCTTCGACAATGTGGAACTGGCGGTGCGCGGCAGTGTACACTTGGTGAAGCACCATCCGCTGGTTCCGAAGGACCTGATTGTAAGGGGATTCATTATTAACTCCGTGACGGGAGAACTGACGGAATACAAGAACATCGAATGATGGGAACTTCAAAAACAGCACGGCCGCCGGACCACTCCGGCGGCCGTGCTGTTTTTGGGTAATGTCAGGCCATCAAATGTTCGGCGTGTTCCATACCTTCGTCGTGGTGCAACGGAGGTCGGTCCATTGGTCGCCGCATTTCAGCTTGAAGTCGCCTTTCTCCAGGGTCCATTTGCCGGCATAGTTCACAAAGGCAAGGTCGCTACCCTTCAGACGGAAGGTGACGGTCTTTGTCTCGCCGGGTGCCAGGGCAATCTTCTCAAATTGGCGGAGACGCAGGTTGTCGGGCGTGGAGCTGGCCACCAGGTCTTTTGAGAAAAGCAGGACACTCTCTTTGCCGGCCACCTTGCCGGTGTTGGTCACATCGACGGTCACGGTCAGCTCATCGTCGGCAGTGAAGTCGGTCTTGTCCACCTGCAGGCGGCTGTAGGCATACGTCGTGTAGCTGAGGCCGAAGCCGAAGGGCCACTGGACATCCATTACCGAGTCGTAGTTGTAGTTGCCGCCCATCTGTCCGATGTTCTCGCACGGCTTGTAGTCGTAGGTGGCAAGGCCGTTGATCCAACGGGAGTAGGTGAAGGGCAGCTTGCCGCTGAAGTTGGTGTCGCCCGCCAGCAGGTTGGCCAGGGCGTCGGCACCGTAGTTGCCCGGCAGGAGGATGTCCACCACCGCCTGCGCTAAGGGGACAATGTCGTTGATGATGCGCGGGCGGCCTTCGTTGAGCACCAGTACGACCGGCTTTCCGGTGGCGGCCAGGGCCTTCACAAGGTTCCGCTGGTTCTCCGACAGGGTCAGGTCGGTCAGGTTGCCCGGAGTCTCGCAGTAGCTGTTCTCGCCGATGCAGGCGAGGATGATGTCCACGTCGGCGGTAGCGGCCACCGCTTTCTCGATTTCCGGCTGGTTCTCCTGCCACCAGTTGTCGCCCTTGGCGGGGGCATAGGTCACTCCCGGCTCATAGACAATGTGCTGCGGCCCGAACTTGTTGCAGAGTGCCTCGTAAATGGTGTTGTAGGCGCCGGCGTACTCGTCGGCTTTGTCGCCCTGCCAGCTGTACGACCATCCGCCGTTGAGGCAGCGCATGGAGTGGGCGTTGGGTCCGGTGAGCAGGATGCGCTTGCCCTTGGCAATGGGCAGCAGGTGGCCCTCGTTTTTCAGCAGCACCTCCGACTCTTCGGCAGCCTGTAGCGCGGCGGCAGCGTGTTGGGCCGACGCGAACTGGTCGTAGGGACGGATGTCCCAGTACGGACGGTCGAAGAGGCCGATGCGGTATTTCAGGCGGAGCACGCGTGCTACGGCGTCATCGATGCGGCTCATCGGCACCTCACCTTCCTCCACCAGTTCCTTCAGGTAGGTACAGAAGCTGACTTCGTAGGGCACCATCGACATGTCAATGCCTGCGTTGATGGCCAGCTTGACGGCTTCCTTCTTGGTGGCAGCAATATGGTCGCGCACACAGAGGTTGTTGATGTCCGCCCAGTCGGTCACAATCATGCCATCCCAGTTCAGGTCCTGCTTGAGCCACTGGGTGAGGTATTCGTAGTTGGCGTGGAAGGGCATGCCGTTGTTGAGTCCCGAGTTGACCATCACACTCAATGCGCCCTGCCGGATGGCGGCCAGGAAGGGGGCGAAATGCTTCTCGCGCATGTCGCTCGGGGTGATGGATGAGGGAGTGCGGTCCTTGCCCGAAACCGGCACGCCGTAGCCCATGTAGTGCTTCAGGCAGGCAGACACATGGTATTCGTCCACCTTGTTGGGGTTGGCGCCCTGGAAACCGCGGACGGCGGACTTGCCCATCTCGGCATTCACGTAGCAGTCTTCTCCATAGTTCTCCCATGCACGCGACCAGCGCGGGTCACGAGCCAGGTCTAGCACTGGGGCGTATGTCCAGGGAATGCAACTGGCCCGTGTCTCGTAGGCTGAGATGGCGGCCCCCTGCTCGGTCAGCTCCCGGTTGAAGGTGGCGGCCATGTTGATGCCCTGTGGGAAGAAGGTGCCGTCGAGCGTGTACGTGGTGCCGTGAATCTGGTCCACGCCATAGATGCAGGGGATGCCGATTTCCTGCATCGATTTCTCCTGGATCTGCCGGATGGCGGCGGCCCACACCTCCTTCTTCTGTGCCACGCTGAGGGGCACGTTCAGCAGCGAGCCCACCTTGTACTGGCCGATGACGGTGTCGAGCTTCGCCTCGTCCAGCCGGAAGCCGTTGCGGCTGCCTTCCATGTCGGTCACCACGTCGATGGTGATTTCGCACATCTGTCCGATTTTCTCTTCGAGAGTCATTTTCTGCAGCCATTGCCGGATGTTTGCCTCAATGGCCGGGTCCGCCGGGATGGCGGGAGGCACCTGCTGCGCCTGGGCGGTTAGACCGCTTCCGAGCACGGATGCCACAATGAGTGTCTTGATGTTTTTCATCTTGTTTTGTTCTTTTGTTCGGTAAATGATTTCTGCCACAAAGCTACATAATTATCGGATGCAAAGAGGACCGGAATGAAGAAGAAAACTACCTTTTTTGTTGTTCGGCAACAAATGAGGCACTATCTGGCAACAAACGAACGGGAGGGCATGAAACAGAAATGTAACAGATATGTCGTTCTCCGGTAATATGCATAGGATAATTTTGCAGCGTGGTCAGAGCATCAACTATACAATAATTATATGGAAACAATCTATTTGGGAATCGTAATCTTTCTGTTCATGCTGGCAGTGTTCGACCTGCTGGTCGGCGTGAGCAACGATGCAGTCAATTTCATGAGTTCGGCGGTAGGCGCCAAAGTGGCCAACTTCAAGACCATTATCATTGCAGCGGCGGTGGGGGTGTTTGCCGGAGCTGTCATGAGCAACGGCATGATGGACATCGCCCGCCACGGCATCTTCCAGCCGGCTAACTTCAGCTTCTACGACATCATGTGCATCCTCTTGGCGGTCATGGTGACAGACGTGGTGCTACTCGACGTGTTCAACACCCTGGGCCTCCCCACTTCGACTACCGTATCGATGGTGTTCGAGCTGTTGGGCGGCACCTTCATTCTGGCTCTCATCAAGATAGTGGGCGATGAGACAGGACTGCTCTCGCTGGACGACCTGATGAACACGGAAAAAGCGCTGTCGGTCATCATGGGTATCTTCCTCTCGGTGGCCATCGCGTTCATTGTAGGGTCCTTGGTACAGTACCTGGCCCGTCTGGTGTTCAGCTTCAACTACCGCAAGCACCTGTCGTGGACCATCGGTATCTTCGGCGGTATCGCCGTGACCTCGCTCGCTTACTTCGTGCTCATCAAGGGACTGGCGAAAGCACCGTTCATGCCTGTCGAAGCGATGCAATGGATTGACAGCCGCACCTCGCTGCTGGTCATCGGATGCTTTGTCTTCTTCAGCCTGCTGATGCAGCTGCTGCACGCGCTGCACGTAAACGTGTTCAAGGTCATCATCCTGCTGGGTACCTTCTCGCTGGCACTGGCCTTCGCCGGCAATGACCTGGTGAACTTCATCGGTGTGCCGTTGGCAGGGTTCTCAGCCTTCTCCGACTATACCGCCAACGCTGGCGGACTGGGTATCCATGAGTTTAAGATGACTTCGCTGATGGAGTCGGCCAAGACACCCGCTATCTTCCTGTTTGCCGCAGGCGTGATTATGGTCTATGCGCTGGCTACTTCGAAAAAGGCCAAGAACGTCATCAAGACTTCGGTCGATCTGGCCCGTCAGGAAGAAGGTGATGAGATGTTCGGTTCGTCGGCCCTGGCCCGCAGCATCGTGCGCCGTGCCACTGCCGTCAATGATTTTCTGGAACGGGTGATTCCGCAGGGGGTACGGCGTTGGATTGACAGCCGCTTCTGTAAGGACGACATGATTCTCGATAATGGGGCGGCCTTCGACCTGGTGCGTGCTTCGGTCAACCTGGTGCTGTCGGGACTGCTCATCATCATCGGTACCACCATGAAGTTGCCGCTTTCCACTACCTACGTGACCTTCATCGTAGCGATGGGTTCTTCGTTGGCCGACCGGGCTTGGGGACGCGAAAGTGCCGTTTACCGCATCACCGGTATGCTGTCGGTCATCGGCGGCTGGTTCATCACGGCATTCGTGGCCTTCACGATTTGTGCGTTTGTGACGGTGACCATGTATTACATCGGCTTTGCTGCCATGCTGGCCTTCATTGTGCTGGCCGTATTCTTGCTGATCCGCAGCAACCGCCGCTATGCCCATAAGCAGCAGGAGGAAAACCAGGACGATACGTTCCGCCGCATGATGGCTACCAAAGACCGTGCGGAAACCCTGTCGTTACTGCGCCAGCACGTACGCGAAACGCTTTGCCAGTACATGGAATTTACTGAAAATACCTATCGCTCGCTGACAGAGGCCTTTGTCCACCGGAAGTTGCGCGAACTGCGTAAAGTGGACAACAAGACCGACAATGCGCGGAAGATGCTGAAGAAACGCCGCCGCAAGGAATTGCTGGGGCTGCGCCGTCTGCCGATCAGCCTGGCCTTGGAAAAGAATACCTGGTTCCACCTGGGCAGCAACAGTTGCGAACAGATGCTGTACTGCCTGAAACGCATCAACGACCCGTGTCAGGAGCATGTGGACAACAACTTCAACCCCATCCCTCAGGTGTGCATCGATGAGTTCACTCCCTTGCGCGACCAGCTTTGCCTGCTGATGGAACGGGCGCGGACGGCCATTGCGCTCAGCGACTATTCCGAGACCGACCAGATTCTCCGCGAGGGGGACGAGCTGAAAAACCGCATTTCAGCCCTGCGCAAGTTGCAGATGAACCGGATGCAGGAGTCGGCCAGCAACGACCTGAAGGTGCTGATGGTTTATCTGAACCTCCTGCAGGAATCGCAGGAACTGGTCAGCATCTGGCGCCACCTGCTCCGTGCCAGCCGCTTCTTCCAGAACGACTATGTGCCGCAGGAAGCCGCCCTGCTGAGCCTGGCGGAATAATCATTCAGCATCCCTTGTGGCTCGAATAAAAAATGCACTCATTGAGTGCATTTTTTTATGGGGCTGGCTTCAGGGAGTCTGTCTGAAACTTCTAGGCCATCTATCCAACTGTCATGCTGAACGGAGTGAAGCAGCTGAATACATCCACTTTGCGCTAACAGATTTCTCACTTCGTTCGAAATGACAGGGAAAAAGGAAAGCAGAAAAACAAATCTCGGACAGCCTCTGTGGGGCCCCAATAAATACCTACTTGGCATCAACATAAAGACAGATGTGAAATCTACTCTCTATCCGGGACAGGAATCCAAAAACCAGAGGCTGTTCTTGTTTTTCCGAATTCTTTCCCTTATATTTGCCCTTGGATAATCATGTGACGGCCTGTTTTAGGGCCCTCAAGAGGAGGAGCTGGAAGGCCTTTGTTGATAGACAGTTAGTTGACAGATAATAATAACCTTAATTTTACGGAAAAACAACATGAAATTATTGATGTCTTTTTGTCTGATGCTGTCCACGATGTGGATGGTTTCTTGTTCTTCACTTTCCGACACTCGGGTCACTTCGCCGGACGGACGGATTTCTCTTTCTTTCACACTGGATGAACATGCTGGGCCGGTGTATCAGGTGGATGTGGAGGAACATCCCTTCCTTCTTCCTTCGCGTTTGGGCTTTTCCGATGCGGAGGGGCATCCCTTGTCAGAGGGGTTCCGGATTCGGGATGTGGATTTTTCTGCTGTAGACGAAAACTGGACCCAGCCTTGGGGAGAAAACAAGGAACTGCGTAACTGTTACAACGAGATGGCGGTGACTTTGGACAATGAGGCCGGCATCCGCCTGCTGCTGCGTTTCCGCCTGTTCGACGACGGCCTGGGCTTCCGCTATGAATACGATGTACCTGGAGTGGACAGCTTGTTGCTGACAGATGAGCTGACAACGTTTGCTCTAGCGGAAGACGGACCTTCCTGGTCCATTCCCGCTCATTACGACACCTACGAATTGCTCTACCGGTCGATGCCGGTGGCCGAGGTCGAGACGGCCAACACTCCGATGACGTTTCAAGTGGCCGGTCAGTATGCCAGTATCCACGAGGCTGCGTTGACCGATTTCCCGGAAATGACCTTGCAGCGAGTCACTCCCGGTTGCTTCAAGGCGGAATTGGCTCCCTGGCCCGACGGTATCAAGGCCCGGTTTGCAGGAGGCCGTTTTGTGACTCCTTGGCGGACGTTGCAGCTGGCGAAGGAAGCGGTGGGACTGATTAATTCGTCTTTGCTCCTGAATCTCAACGAGCCTTGCGCCCTGTCGTCTGCCGACTGGATCCGTCCCATGAAGTATGTGGGTATCTGGTGGGGCATGCATCTGGGCATCGAAGGATGGGCTATGGGCGACCGCCACGGAGCGACGACCGCCAATGCCTTGCGTCACATTGATTTCGCGGCTGCCAATCAGATTGAGGCCGTCATGTTCGAAGGCTGGAACAAGGGCTGGGAGAACTGGGGCGGCAACCAGGTGTTCGACTATACCCAGCCTTACGAGGACTTTGATATGGAGAAGATTGCCGCTTATGCGGCCGAGAAAGGCGTGCAGATTATTGGCCATCACGAGACGGGTGGAAATATCTTCAACTACGAACAGCAACTGGACAAGGCTTTCGAATGGTATGTAGCCCATGGGGTTCACTCGGTGAAGACGGGATATGCCGGCGGACTGCCCCTGGGGTGCAACCACCACGGACAGTTCAATGTGCGTCATTACCGCAAGGTGGTCCAGAAAGCGGCCGAATACCATCTCACCATCGATGCGCACGAACCTATCAAGGATACTGGCATACGGCGTACCTATCCGAACATGATGACGCGCGAGGGGGCCCGGGGGATGGAGTGGAACGCCTGGAGTGAAGGGAATCCTCCCAGCCACCACGTGTTGCTGCCGTTCACCCGCCTTTTGGCCGGCCCGATGGACTACACACCGGGTATTTTTGATATTCTGTATGAGCGGGCGAAGAAGAGTCCCCTGCGCAAGCAGTGGAACATGCGCGACAGCAAGGATTGCCGGGTCAATACGACCTTGGCCAAACAGATTGCCTTGTGGGTCATTCTCTATTCTCCGCTACAGATGGCCTCTGACCTGATCGAGAACTACGAAGGGCATCCGGCCTTCCAGTTCTTCCGCGACTTTGATGCCGATTGCGACTGGTCGAAGGCGGTGGCAGGAGAACCGGGCGAATATGTGGCGATTGTGCGCCGGACAGGCGAAAAGTACTTCTTCGGTGCCGCTACCAACGAGGAGGCCCGTTCCATGGCGTTGAACCTGGACTTCCTGCAACCGGGAAAGACTTATCGGGCCGTGGTTTATGCCGATGCCCCCGATGCCGATTGGGAAACGAACCCCACGGCCTATGCCATCCGTGAGCAATCTGTCACTTCCACAGATGTCTTGGACATCCGTATGGCCCGTGGCGGTGGCCAGGCCATCACCTTCCTACCTGTAGCTGAAACGGAATAAACCGATGGCAGATGATGGCTGCAGGAGAGCAGCACCGGGGTCATTTCCGGTGCTGCTCTTTGTATTCTGTCGGGGTTATGCCGAACCGGTGCTTGAAGCATTTGCTGAAATAGCGCGGGTCGTTGATGCCTACCATGTAGGCGATCTGGGTCATGTTGTAATTGCCGGTCTCTATGAGATGGGCAGCGCGTTGCACACGCATCTCCTTGATGAACTCGATGGGGGCGAGGCCGGTCAGTGACTTCAGTTTCTTGAAGAAGACCGAACGGCTGACGGCCAGTTCCTGCACGAGGTCGTCGACCAGCAGGTCACCGTTGTCCATGTTCTGCTCCATCAGTTCGGTCAGCTGTTCCATGAACTTGCGGTCCTGGGGGGACATGCTGTCTTCCGTTTCCTTCCGTTTCTGTTCTTCGGCAGGGGTGCGCTCGTCGGTCATGAGGTGCGTGCGGTAGAATTCCTGCAGCCGCTGCCGGCGGGCCAGGAGGCTCTCTACGCGGGTCTCGAGGTAGGTGGCGCTGAAGGGCTTGGTGATGTAGCTCTCGGCTCCCAGTTCGATGCCTTTCAGCCGGGTGTCCATGTCGGTCTTGGCGGTGAGCACCACGATGGGGATGTGGCTGGTGTCAATCCGGCTACGCAGTTCCTGCAGGAGCTGCATGCCGTCCATACGGGGCATCATGACATCTGTGATGATGATGTCGGGTACGTATTTCTGGGCCTTCTCCAGGCCGTCTTGTCCGTCGGAGGCTTCGATAATGTGATAGTGGGGAGCAAAGACCGTGCGCAGGAAATGGCGCAGTTCGAGGTTGTCCTCGACCAGGAGCATGTTCTTCTGCTCGGCGGTAGGGGAAGCAGGATTCTCGCTACCGGCAGCGTCTGCCTGCGGGTCGGAGGAAGAACCGGCCGGCAACTCTACTCCGTCGTTCACGATGAACTCGGTGTCGGGACGATAGTGCGATTTACCTTTCTTGAATTCGATGCTGAAACAGCTGCCTTCCCCTTCTTGGCTATCCACGCAGATGCGTGCCTCGTGCAGGTCTGCCAACTCTTTGACGAGCGACAGGCCGATGCCGGAACTGTTGGCGGTGAAGAGGTGTTTGTCCAGCAGGTTCTCGAACCGGACGAAGAGGGAGGACTGGCGGTTTTTGGGAATGCCGATGCCCTGGTCTTGTACGCCGATGACCGCCGACTGTTCGTTCTCATGGATGAAGACGGTGATGGCCTTCCCGTCGGGAGTGTACTTGAACGCATTCGAGAGCAGGTTGAAAATGATTTTCTCCACCTTGTCCGGATCAATCCACAACTTGAGCGATGTGCATTCGCTTTCGAAAAGAAAATCCATCTTGTGTTCGGCGGCTATGGTCTCGAAATTGTCCATGACCTTGCGGACGAAGGGCACGATGTCCATCTGTTCTACCCGGAGCTTCATCTTGTTGTTCTGTATCTTGCGGAAGTCCAGTATCTGGTTGACCAGCCGGAGCATGCGGTCGGTGTTGCGTTCCACCACCTGGAGTTGCTCCCGTGCTTCGGGAGTCAGGTCGTGGTGCTTGAGGAGGTGTTCCACCGGACCGGCAATGAGGGTGAGGGGGGTGCGCAGCTCGTGGGAAATGTTGGTGAAGAAACGCAGCTTGAGGTTGGTGAGCTGCTGCTCGACTGACACTTCGTGCTTGAGGCGATAGATGACAAAGAGGATGTAGGTACCCCCTGCCAGGACGAGCAGGAACAGGACAGTGTAGAGGAGGTAGGCCATAGGGGTTTCGTTGAACGTGGGACTGACGTGCAGCCGCAGTTCGCGGATGTTGTCGACCCATATTCCCGCACTGTTGGTGGAGCGTACCTGGAAGGTGTAGTCCCCATGGGGCAGGTTGGTGTAAGTGGCCACGCGCAGCTTGTCGGTGTAGTTCCAGTCCTTGTCGAAACCGTCCATGCGGTAGGCGTAACGGATGTTTTCGGGGAAGGTGAAGTCCAGGGCTGCAAACTGGAGGGAGAAGGTGTTCTGCGACGGCTTCAGCTCGAGCCGGCTGAGGGTGTTCAAGGACTCTGTCAGCGGTGAGCCTTCACCGATGGTGACCACCTGGCCGGCAATCTTCAGGACGGAAAAGACGATGTCGGGGATATAGCGGTTCTTGTGGATGTTTTCAGGACGGAACACCAGGACACCTCGGTTGGAACCGAAGACGAGGTTGCCGTTGCTGAGTGGAAGGGCGGTGCTTTCTTCGAAGACCAGGTCTTCGCCCAGCTCCTGACGGAGGTAGTTGTCGAAATGGCGCGTCTTGAGGTTGAAGCAGCTCAGGCCGTTTTCCGTACCGATCCACAGATTGCCCGTGTTGTCTTCCACCAGCGAGTAAAGTACGTCGGTAGGGAGTCCGTCGCGCAGGGTGTACGATTCGAACTGTGCCTGTCCCTGTTCGTTGAAGTTCTTCAGCCGCATCAGTCCGCCGCCGAAGGAGGCAAAGAACAGTTCGCCCCGGCGGGTGAGGAGGATGTCATAGACATTGTTTTCGCCGGGACCGTCGGGCTTGCCCGGTTCGCGTTCATAGAGATGGAAGCGGATGTCTTCGGCTTTGGCAAAGTTCTCACTGAAGGCCAGCAGGCCGTTGGCGGTAGCCACCCAAAGGTGGCCGGTCGTGTCTCTCACCATGCGGCGGGCCTTGCTGCAACGCTCCATGGGGTACGACTTGAGGTTGTTGCGGCTGTTGATGAACCGGACGGTTCCGTCGGTCTTCCGCTCCAGGTAGTTGATGCCGTCGGCGAAGGTGACTACCCACAGACGGCCTTTCCCGTCTTCCATGATGTCGTACACGCTGTTGCTGCTCAGACTGTACATGTCGTCGGGATGGAAGGTGAAGTGTTCCAACTGGTAGTTGGGTAGGTCGCCCTGGAGGTGCAGGATGCCTTGGCCCTTGGTGGCAATCCAGATGTCGCCGCGGGTGTCTTGTATTATCTTATAAGCCACTCCGATGAAGGGTGTCCCTTGACGGGTGATACGTCCATCGAGGGTAAGGTATCCCAGATGCTGGTTTTCGGCGGTGTAGACATTGATTTTCCCGTCGCGGGTACCTACCCAGCGGCGGCGGTGGCTGTCTTCACAGATTGATCGGACCTGGTTGACAAACGTGTCGTAGTTGCAGGCAAGGGGCTGCCACAGGGAGAACTGGCCCTTGAAGAAGGTCACTTTTTCCAGTCCCTTGGAGTGGGTGCCCAGCCAGAGGTTACCCTGGCGGTCGGTCATGATGGAATGTAGTTTGTTGGAGAAACGCCATTGCGACGAGCCGATTTCATCGTAGAAAGGGATGAGCCGGTTGGCCTCCCGGTCGAACCACGAGAGTCCGCCGCCCATGGGATGGACCCACAGGTTGCCGAAGATGTCTTCGCGGATGGCAAATTCGGGGTTCGAACGGTCTGCCGGTTCAATCTCTACAGCCAGTTGTTCGACCTTGAAGACGCGGGTGCGCGGATTGAAATGGCAGACGGTACCTTCTTTGCCCACATTCATCCAGATTTCTTTCTTCTGGTCAGCATAGACCTGGCGGATTGGGTATTTAGAGAAATCGAAGGAGGTATGGGTAGGGATGATGTCCAGTTTCTCTTTGCCTAACTGTCCCAGTTGGAGTCCTTGAGTGGCCGTGATGACAGCCTGGACTCCCTGGCCCGTATCGCAAATGGCTACTACATCATCCTTCAGCGGCGTTTCGCACAGTTCGAACAGCTCCTTTTGGAGGGAGTACATCCAAACCCTTCCCTTTACGGAGCCGAAGAACAGGTGTCCGTCTGTTTCTGATACCGAGAAGAATGACTGGCAACTGGGATCTCCGCTGCCTGTGTTGGTGAAGTAGGCAGTCTCTTGTCCCGTCTCAGGATGGATACGGAGCAGGCCGTTGTCGGTCAGCACCCATTCCGTGCCTTGGCTGTCCAAAAAGACATCATGGATCTGCTTACCCTGGCCGATGGCTGTGGTGTGTCCGCCCGCTACGCGGAATCCTCCGTCGTGTTCGGTCAGGAGCCACATGGAGCCGTTGTCCAAGGCGCGAAGGGCCACGATGCCTCCCTGCTTTCCCTCGTCGGGGGCCGGCACTTCCTGGAAGGTTTCCGTCTGGCAGTCCAGCCGGAAGGCATGGCTGTCGTAGTTGATGCACCACACGTTGCCTTGCTTGTCGATGCAGAGGTGGTCAATACGGTTGGTGTTCCAGTCCACGGTACCGTTCTGGTGGGCCTTGTAGACACGGAAATTATAGCCGTCGAAGCAGTTGATACCGTTCCAAGTGGCTATCCAGATGAGGCCGTCGGGGGCTTGTACCATATCCATGACAGTGTTTTCGGACAATCCGTTTTCCAAAGAGTAGTGGGTGAATGTGCAGTGCAACTGAGCGTTCATCCACAGTGACGTGCAGCAGCCGAGCAAGAGGGTAAGAATGCGTCTTTTCATACTTTTAAAAAAGGTTTAGGCAGCAAACTTACGAAATGTATCTGAATTTTGCAAGGCTTTCGTCGGTTTCGTTGGCGAACACGGCCTATTCCTTGGTACGGATAAGGGCGTTGGCCAGGATGGCGGTCAGTCCGCCGGTCGTGATGCCCGAGGAGAAAATATGCTGGATGGTTTCGGGCAGTTGGCTCAGTATTTCAGGGACAAACTCCACGCTCATGCCGATTGACAGGCTGAGGGCCAGCACCAGGGTTGCCTTGCGGTCGATGGCTTGCGAGGCAATGATGCGGATGCCGGCGGAGGCCACGGTGCCGAACATCAGCAGGGTAGCTCCTCCCAATACGGCATCGGGCATCAGCGAAAAGACAATACCGATGACGGGGAACAGGCTCAACAGGATCAGCAGGACGGCGACGTAGTAGCCCACGTAGCGGCTGGCAATGCCGGTGAGCTGGATGAGGCCGTTGTTCTGCGAGAAGATGGAACTGGGGAAGGAGTTGAACACACCTGCCAACAGCGAGTCCAGCCCGTCGGCCAGGATGCCGCCCGACACACGCTTCATATACTTTTCGCCTTGGATGGGCTGGCCGGAAATCATCGAGTTGGCGGTGATGTCGCCGTAGGCTTCAATGGAGGTGATGACATACACCAGTGACATGGCAATGATGGAACCGCCGTCGAACGTGATGCCGTATTTGAAGGGAACAGGGAGGTTGAATCCGTTGTAGGTGCTGACCTGGGAGAAATCGATGTCGCCCAGGCACCAGGCGGTGACGTAGCCCACCAGCAGACCGATGGCAATGGAGCCCATGCGGAGGTAGCGGTTGCGGCTGCTGTTGAAGAATAGCACGCAGAACAGTACCAGCGAGGCCAGACCGAGGTGGTGGAGGCTACCGAACGTACCGGCTGCCTTGGCGGCTTCACCGCCGCCGCAGGCCGTGATGCCTACCTTGAACAGGCTAAGCCCGATGAGGGTAACCACGATGCCCGATACCAACGGAGTGATGATACGGGTGGTGTATTTCAGCAACCGGCTGATGGCCATTTCCACCGGGGCGGCGGCAATGGTGGCTCCGAACATCGCTGCCAGGCCGCCGCTCATCCCGGCTCCGATCAGCGGGGCGATGAAGGAGAAGCTGGTACCCTGTATGCAAAGCAGTCCGCTGCCCACGCAGCCGATGCGGCGGCACTGCAGGAAGGTGGCAATTCCCGAAGCGAACAGGGACATGGAGACCAAGTAGCCCGTGGTGTGCATGTCCAGTTGCAAAGCACCGGCAATGATGAGGGCAGGGGTAATGAGGGCAACGAAAATGGAGAGCAAGTGCTGTACGGCAGCAAATAGGGCTTCCCGGAAAGACGGACGGTCTTCTAGCTGATAGATAAGGTCTGTGTCGGCAGATGAGGGGGGAGCTGCCTGTGCGTTGGCATTCACATCAGGGGAGGTGGCTTGTCCTGTCGTTTTCATAGTCATGATTATTTTTTAAAGGTGATGTGGCAGTTGTCGAGGCTTTCGATGATGGCCAGCGACTCCACGTGGATGCCTTGGTTGCGCAGGTACTCTCCTCCGTGCTGGAAATCCTTCTCGATCAGGAACCCCATGCCTACCAGTTCTGCATCGGCCTGTCGTACCAGGTCGATGATGCCTTTGGCGGCATTGCCGTTGGCCAGGAAGTCATCGATGAACAGGACCTTGTCGCCCGGACACAGGTAGTCGCGGCTGACGCAGACATCGTAGGTGCGGTCTTTGGTGAATGAATAGACTTTGGTGGAGAGCATATTCTCCATCGTGCTGGGCACTTTCTTCTTGGCGAACACTACGGGAAGCTCCAGCAGATAGCCTACCATGATGGCGGGGGCGATGCCGCTAGCCTCGATGGTCATGACCTTGTTGATCGAGGTACCGGCAAAACGGCGCACGAATTCTACCGCCATGGATTTCATCAGAATGGGGTCCATCTGATGGTTGATGAAGTTATCTACTTTCAGTATGCCTCCCTCGAAGCATTTTCCGTCCCGCAGGATCCGTTCTTTCAGTGCTTTCATTGTTTTTTCATTTGTTGGATAAGGAACTCAATTCTTATAGAGTTTACAAAAGTACAAAAAATGCCAAAGATTGTTCCTGCTCGGTGCATTTTTTTTAAGCCTTATCTTTGTTGCTCTCCGATGAGGCGGCTGCCGTTGGCGACAGGGTTCCAGCCGTCCTTACCGGCCAGTACTGCTTCTGGACGATAGGGGGTACTGTCGGTCAGCTGATGGCCAAAGGCGGCGCGTGAGCCGGTAGCGGCACCTGCTCCGTGGTTGCGGCACTCGGCAAAGAAGGCGGTCTGTTCGTTCGATGCCTTCCCCCAGTTGTTCCATCCCTCGGGAGCAATGTGGTCTCCTAAGTCACACTCGGCATACACCACCCGGGCATAGGGCCGCCACGGACGCGAGAGGAAGACTCCGCTCACACCGGGAGCGGCGGTGAGCCGGCACTGCCAGAACACGTAGCCATAGGGCTGTCCCTGGTCGGTGGCAGGAGCGGTCACGTAGCCCTTGCCGAGACTGTGGATGGTGCAGCGGTCGAAGACAGCGGTACTCCAGCCGAAGATGAAATCGACCGTCCCTTCCACATAGCATTCTTCATAATACTGGCGGTTCTGCTTTCCGTATGTGTAGAGTGTATCTTGATGTCCCAGAAAACGGCAACGGCGGAAATGGGCGCGGTCGCCGTCGACGAAGCAAGCAACCGCCTGTCCTACGGCTCCGGCTGTGTTGGCGATGGTCAGTCCTTCGGCATAGAAGTCGGGTGCGTAGACATACATCGTGCTCGATCCGGAGGTGGACATGGTTTCTCCCAGGCCGTTGGGTTTGGCGGCATAGCCGTTGCCCGTAATGACGGCCCCTTCCTCACCATAGAGTGCGACGTTAATCTTGCAGGCAGGGACGATGACGCATTCCTGATAGACGCCTTGACGTACCAGGATGTGGGTACGCACGTTCTTGCGGAAATTCGGTACGGCGTTGATGGCTTCCTGTACGGTGAAGAAGTCACCGCTGCCGTCTTTGGCAACGACAAAGTCGTAGCGGCGGATGCTGGAGGCCAGGGCCGGCAGGCGGCGTTCGATAGAATCGACAGCCAGTGCGGCTACGCGGCGTGCGCCATAGACATTGAAGTGCGTGTTGTCCTGGCGGCCTTTGGGGCAAGCGGGCGATACACCGGCGGGAATCCACATATAGAGCCGCTTGGAGCCTTCCACTCCCAGGCTTTCCACCAGTTGCTTGGTAGCGTGGTTCAGGTCGATAAAGCAGACATTGCATTCGCGGGCCACGCGGCGGGGCGATTCAAGATAGGATCCGTGGGTATCGACCAGCGTGTCGCCTTCTTCTACCGCCGTGCTTTTCTCGCTGCGGACATCGTCGGCAGCCACGGCATCCTGGTTCTTGCCGAAGTTGCGGCGCACCACAGAGTTGAAGAGGACGGGAATGCCGCCTTTGGCCTGGGTGTCGCGGACAAACCGGCGGAGGTTGTCGTCGAAGCTGCCGCCCGGTTCGGTGTGGCGGGCAGCGTCCGTTTTCTCGTCGTTATGTCCGAACTGGATGAAGACGTAGTCGCCGGGACGGATTTTCTCGACCACGGCCTGCCAGCGTCCTTCATCGATGAAACTCTTGGAGCTGCGGCCGTTGACGGCATGGTTCTCTATGCGGACGTCTTCGCTGAAGAAGCCGCCCAAAACGTGTCCCCATCCGCGTTCCTGGTTGCCCGCCGACAGGTCTTTGTTGGCCATGGTCGAGTCGCCGATCATGAAAATAGTGGTGACAGAGGCAGGAGTGGCAGCGGAGAGCAGCAACAGGCCGAGAAGGCTGTAGAGCAAAAATCGTTTTTTCATGGTATGTTCAATTTAAATTGTGTATCAAAGAATTCGCGTATATCCCGTTGGATGTCCCGGCTGCAGAAGTGAGGCAGGTCGTACAGTCGGGTCTGGAAGCGGTCGGCTGCCTGCTGGCTGTCCCATACCGCTTGCATGGTGGCATATGCCTTCTGCACGCCTTCTACCGGGAACAGTTTGTCGTTCAGCCCGTTGGCGAAAAACATCGGCTTGGGGCAGGCGATAGAGGCCACGTGCGGATAGTCCAGGTAGTTGCGGAGCCCAGGTACCAGCATGGAGTAGGCCGAACCTCCCTTGTTCTGGTTGTTCGTAGGGGTCATCAGACTGTCGGTGGTGTTCATCCAGCAGACCGAAGCGGCTGCCTGTACGGCATCGGTGGCCGCTGCCGTCATCCAGGCGCGGTGGGCTCCCATCGAGAAACCCATGGCGCCTACATGACCGGCCTTGACCATCGGCAAGGAAGCCAGGAATTCGGCACTGCGGATGTCGTCCCAAGCCATGAGTCCGCCCCACGACATCCCTAATTGCAGGAGGTTGGCTGACAGGGCCTGCTGGACCTCGTAGGTGGAACCACCTTTCTTGCCACGCTCTCCCCAGAACAGGGCATCGACGGCCAATACCACGTACCCGTTGGCGGCCAGATAATCGCCTACATACTGTCCGTCGTAGCAACGGCGGCACCAGTCGTCGGCATCGGTCATTATCTCTTCTGTCACATGGAAAGGACGGACCATCTTTTCCTTGCCGATGGAGAAGTGGGCTCCGTGGTCGTGCAGCAGCAGGATGGCTGCGTGGGGCCCTTGGCTGTCGGGCACCAGCAGGTAGGCCGGCACGCGCGACCAGGCAGAGAGGTTGAAGACTATTTTGTGGACGGCATAGCCTTCCCGATGCTCTGTATCTATGACTGCCAGTTGGTAGGCAGCTGGTGCCGGTGGCGCAGGACGAAGGCACGCCAGAAGTTGCCGGCGGGCCTTCTCCCGCCAGACAGGGAAATCCTTTTCGTTATCTGTTCCCCAGGCCAGCGGGTAGGTGAGCGACTCCCGCAACGGCAGGTAGAAGGCCGGTAAATTGCCTTCTACTTCGTAGCCGAGGGGAGCGGAGGGGGTTGCTACCAAACTGTTGAGGTAGACTTCCAGATTGGTATAGTCGGGACTGAGCTGGTAGCGGGGAGCGTCGTTGGCATTGGTGGGGTCGAGTCCGTGCGCCTGTTCCCAGACATCGGGCATCCCGTCGCCGTCGGTATCTGCCGGAGCTGGTTCGGAAGCATAGGCCGGCCATCCGCCGACATCCGAGGGTTGGTCGATAATACCGAGGCTGCTGCCGTGTGAGCCTTCGAAGGTGTAGGTGCCTTTCTGTGTCTCTTCAACGATGCGCCGGTCGATGGCATCGCGGTGGAGGGAGGCGCCGGCTGATTCGAGCACGGCGGTATAGGCTTCCCAGGTGCGTTGCAGGGAGCTGTGTTCGGCAATGTCGAAAGCTGCTGCGGCCAGCAGGTCGGCAGGCTGGTTGCCCTTTCCTTTCCATACCATGCCGAGGGCATTGTCTTGGTTCACCTTCATCAGTTCCGTCCGTTGCTGGGCGGAGAGTTTTTCGCAGGTGGAATCGAGGTAGTTGCCCGACAGGTGGAAATGTCCGTACACCCCTTCCGCATTCCGGTTTTTGCCGTCGTCGGCATAGGCGGTGAACAGTCGTTTGTACGAGCTTTTGGTGGCGGTGTAGGGTCCGGGCTTGTAGTAGTTGTTGAGGAAGTTGTAGGATCCTCCTTCTCCGGCATAGGCACCGTCGCTGCCGAAATTGTAGATGACATTGTTGAACAGTTCCACCTTCTCGTCTTCGGGACGGCCGGTGTAGCGGCTGCCGCAGAGACGCGGGGTGCGGTTGGTATGGTGGGCCAGCAGGTTGTGGTGGAAGGTAGCCCCTTGTCCGCCCCACAGTCCGCCGTATCCATGCGACCCTTTCTCATGGATGGAATGGGCCAGGCTTTCGCTGATGATGCACCACTGCAGGGTGAAGCGTTCGTTGTCGTAGAAGGAGGCACACTCGTCGGTGCTCCAGCTCATCGAGCAATGGTCGATGAGGATGTCCTTGTGGTGCTTGAATCCGTTCATGGCATCGTCTCCTTTCATGGGGATGTCGGCCCCCATGCGCGAGCGGAGATAGCGGATGATGACCTGATTGGCCGACACGTTCAGCGGATAGTTCTTCAGGCAGATGCCTGCTCCCGGTGCGGTTTGTCCGGCAATGGTGACACTGTCGTTCTGGATGCGCAGCGGCGATTGTAGTTCGATGAGTCCGCTGACGGCAAAGACGATGGTCCGTGCCCCTTTCTGCCGGATGGCCCAGCGCAGGGTGCCTTCGGAACCGTCGTCGGCCAGAGAGGTGACGGTCAGCACTTTCCCGCCTGCTCCACCGAGGGTATATTTGCCGGCACCGTCCGCTCCGGGAAATGCCGGGACGGAGCTGCGGTCGGGGGTGGAATAGGGTTGCGCCGCCGCGGCCAGTGCTGCCGTGCAGAGGGCAATAAATCCGGATAGTTTCTTTCTCATGGCTTTGGTCATTTGTATTCCAGTAAACAATTAACTTGGGGTGCTGTCTGTTTCTGTCCTGACACACCCTCTTGAAACAATCAACACACAAAGGGACAAAGATACAAAGTTATTATTTGTCCAGTGTATTCCTGTCAGCCCTTTGTCTCTTTGTCCCTTGGTGTGTTTGCCTCAGATGTACGCTTCCTTTAGGGAAAGGTCATCAGTCGGCATAATACCAGCGCGGATCGCCGCAGCTCTTCTTGCCGTCGAAGCTGCTGTCGATGATGGTGAAGTCGCGGTTGGCCGGGTCTTTGAACAGCGAGGTCTCCGGTTTGTCATACTCGTTGAATCCGGCGATGGCGTTACCCGCAAAGACCACATCGGTCGTGATGTAACTGTTGTCCACTGTGGGCGTTGTCTTGCTGCGTGCGCCCTTTGAGCCTTCCATCAGGCTGCCGAGCAGGGTGTTGCGGATGATGAAGGTCGAAGGACCGTTCGTCGCGGCGCAGTCCATGAAGTAGCGGCCCGAGTTCGAAAGTCCGCTCAGTGTGCAGTCTTCGATGATCAACGAGTTAAAGTCGGTCTTGTTGCAGTAGATGAAGCTCTTCGACGCGCCGGCTACGGTGGTGCGGCTCAGCAGGATGTTGTTCACCACGCCCTTGCCGCTGCTAGCGTCCACATGGATGACAGCGTACTTGTCGAGGTTGGAGGTGAATATCAGGCAGTTCGAGTACGTGAGCTGATTGATGACCTTCACGTCGCTGCCCTGCAGGCGGAACGGTGTGTTGGTGAATCCTTCCAGCAGGCAGTTGCTGAACTCGATGCTACCCACTTCGCAGGCCGTGCTCTGGTTGATGAAGTATTCGGCGGTCTTGTCGTTGCCGTCGGCGTCCTTTCCGGCAGAAGTGATGGTCAGGTTCTCGAAGGTCAGCACGTCATGCTTTCCGGAGATGTTCAGCAGGCTGATGGCCAGGGTGGGCTGTTCGCCGCCAGCGATGCCGTAGAAGTTCACGGACAGTCCGTCAGGGATGGTCACGGTGGAGGCATTGTAGTACGTACTGCCGGCGGGCAGGGCCACGGTCACTGACGAGATGCCTTCAGCGGCGAGTTCCTCGAACAGGGTATTGTTGATCGAGTCGGCCGGAGCCAGGTAGATGACCTTGTCGGCATCAGGCACTTTGGCCGGCGTGGTAAAGCTGATGACACCACGCTTGGCAGAGCCGTTGTAGAGAGTGACCTGGTACGAACTGATGGGCGACAGACCGGTGACGTTGTAGGCACCGTCTCTGATGGCACTGGCATCCAACATGATGGTCTGGACGATTTGTCCGTTGTCGTCCTGCACCTCGATGTGGTCGACAGCCGAATTGGCCGGCCAGCTCAAAATCACGTTGCTCCATGCCACGTCGTAATGTTCGATAATCTGTTCGGTCTTTGTCTTGAAGCTCTTGTCGGTCAGGTAGGTCCATTTCGACTCAGCTTTGGCAGCGGCTACCGACTTGATGCGCAGGAAGTACTTCGTGTCGGGCTGCAGGTTCGTCAACGTGTAGGGGCTGGTGGTGACGGTGCCGTCCTGTCCGAACACAATGGCATTGGCACCGCCCATGGCTGCTTCATTGTGCAGACTGTCGGTACTGATTTCTATGATGTAGGATTCAGCATCCTTCACCGTGCTCCATTTCACCTCGGCCTGGGTGGCCTGGGCAGAAACAGAGACGTTGCTTTCGGTGGGGCTGAACAGGCGGTTGTAGGTGCTGTCTTCGTCCCAGTCGTTGCCGTCGATGCACGAAACGGCTGCGAAGGAAGCCATCAGCATCATGGCTCCCTGTACGGCGATGTATTTCAGTTTCATATCAGTTACTATATCCATAAGAGTTATACAATGTTCCGTTCGAAGCGGAGATAGTGGTCGAAGCGATAGGCAGCAGATAGCGGTTCTTCACCTCCACATTGTCGCCTACCAGTCCGGAAGAGATGGAAGGCAGGTTCACCAGCAGGTTCTTCTGCGAGCTGTCGGTACGTTCGGCGCCGAAGAAGGCCTTGCTGTCCTGATAGTCAGATGAGGTCTTGCCGTCGGGCAGTCCGTACCAGGTTACGCTGCTCAGGTCGATGACGGTCTTGGCATCGTCCGAATAGTTGAAGTAGATCTTGTCGGGGTAGCCGTTTTCGGCGTCCTGCATCTGGGCTACATAGTCGTCCTTGAACTGCTGGATTTTTTCGGCCAGCAGGTTCCAGCGGATGAGGTCGAACTTGCGCACACCTTCGCCGGCCAGCTCCCAGGCGTTTTCGTCTACAATGGCATTGAACAAGGCTTCCTGTCCGGTGATGGCATTGATGTAGGCGGCAGCTTCTGCCTTGTGGGCAGCGTCGAAGGCACGGGTATGGACTTCAGCCAGGGCCTGACGGGCAGTCATGCCGGCTGCTCCTGCCAGTGTCCCGTCGGGACCGGCCAGTTCGTTCAGCACCTCAGCATACATCAGCAGCACCTGCGGGTAGCGCATACGCACCACGTTGATGCCCGTCATCCACTTGGCATTGCCGGTAGCGATGGCGGCCTGACGCCATTCTTCGTTCATCTTGCGGATATCCCATTTGCCTACGTAGATGGCAAACGGCGTATTGCCCAGCATGGCTTCCTTCAGGATGCCCGCGCTCTCGCTCAGCTGCAGGTTGCAGCAGGTGATGTCGCGGCGCAGGTCGTTCTTGTCGAAGGACCAGAAGAAGGGAGCGGTCACTTTCATCTTACCCGATGAGTTGCCTTTGACCCCGTATTGGGCACTGGCTCCGTTGATACGTACGCCCACGGTGTAACCCAGTTCACTGCTCACACCCAGTCCCATGGGGATTTCGAAGATATTTTCACGGTACGTCTGGTCCAGTGTCCGCTGGTTCAGCAGGTACCATTCGTTTTCTACCGATGGGTTCAGGTTGTGTGTCGGATTGGAGATGACCGCGCTCAGGTGTTCCAGGGCCTTCTGGTAGAGCGCCCGCCGGGTCGCGTCGTCGCACCGCTGGGTCGGGTACGTGGGGTCGGAGTAGGAGGCTGTCACATATCCTTCTTTGGCCTTTTCACGGATGGCCCATCCGGCACGGGTCAGCGCGATCTGTGCCAGCAGGGCATGGGCATAGCCTTTGGTGACGTGCTCGGTGGTGTAGGTAGACACTTCGCCGGCCCAGGGAAGCAGTTCGATGGCCTCTTCCAGGTTCACCATCAGCGTGTCCATGATCTCATCGCGGTCGGTCTTGGGCAGATAGGCATTGCTCAGGTCCGACTTGGAGGATTCGACTTTCAGGGGAATGTCGCCGAAGAAGCGGACCATGTCGAAATAGAGCATGGCACGGAGTGTGAGTGCCTCTCCTTTATAGCGGAGCATTGCCTTGGCTTCGGAGGAGGTTCCGTCGGCGATTAATGCACTGCTGTTCACCATGTCGATGGCCAGGTTGGCATTCTCGATGGCACCATACATCTTGTCCCACAGGCGGGAGAGGTTGGCCCATCCGGGGTTCGCGTTGTAGTTCATGTTACCGCGTTCGCTGGTGGTGTTCTGTGCGTCGTCGCCCAGTCCGTCCACCAGTTCGCAGTCGGAGTTCAGTCCCCACACGATGGGGATGTATTGAGAGTAGGTATAGTCGTTCGCCAGGTCACCATAGACCTTGTTGACCGTCAGTCCGGTGTAGTAAGAGGACTGGGAAATGGTTTCCTGTGTCAGTTCCGAGGGCGAGGTCTGGTCGAGGAAGTCGGAGCACGAAGCCGTTCCCAGCACGCCGGCTGCCAGCAGGAAGAGATGGGTTATCTTTTTCATATAGAATTGTTTCTTTGTTTTTAGACGATTAGAATGATACATTGATGCCTCCTACGAACGTGCGGCTCTTGGGGTAGGCGGCATAGTCGATACCCGGAGTCATGGCGTTCTTCTTGCTGCTGGTGTCCACTTCGGGGTCTGCGCCCGAATAGCCGGTGATGCAGAACAGGTTGTAGCCCGTCAAGTAGACACGGATCTTCTGGGCGAACAGTTTCTTGGCCCATGCCTTCGGGAAGGTGTAGCCCACGGTGATGTTGTTCACGCGCAGGAACGAGGCGTTCTCTACGGCATAGTCGGTGAGCTGCATGGTCGTCACGCCGGCCGGGTTGTAGATGTTGGCACCCTGGTTGATGGCATTCAGGCGGGCTACCAGTGCATCGGCACCTCCATAGGCGTTGATGACGGTTGTGCTGGGACGGCCCAGGTTCAGTCCTGTTTCGGGATCAATCCAGGTGTAGCGGTTGGCCAGGGCGAAGTCGCCGTTCAGGTTATACCCCTTGGCAGAACCGGTGTAGAACGAGGTAGCCAGTTTGGTACCGTTGACCAGCTGGTTGCCGATGGAGTAGTTGAAGAACAGGTTGAAGTCGAAGTTGCCCACTGTACCGTCGAAGCCGAAACCGCCGGTAAGGGGAGCCACTGTATCGCCCAATTTCTGCTTCAGCGGGTCACCGTTCTCGTCGCATACCACCTTCAGGGCACCGGGATAGTAGGTACCGCCCGTAATGGTCTTGCTGTCGTTTTTCAGTCCGTCGCGCAATACCCAGGTAGTGCCTTGCAGCACCAGTTCACCGTTGGGGTTGGTGGTGGGGTCGTAGGCCGTGAAGAACCCGTCGGTCTTGTAGCCCCATATTTCGCCCAGGCTTCCGCCTTCTTCCACGCGGTAGTCTTCGTACTTGGCGATGGTGCTACCACTCCAGTTACTGCTCTGCCAGGGGTTCTCGGTGTTCAGTTCATCGATGTGGTTCTTGTTGTAGGCAATGTTGAAGTTGAAGTTCAGGCTCGTCTTCTTCTTGTCGAGGATGACGGCACTGGCCGAGAGTTCGATACCTTTGTTGGAAGTCTTTCCGAAGTTCTGGTACTGATAGCTGTAGCCGGTGTTCGACGGAATCTCCGTGCGCATCAGCAGGTCTTTGGTGGTATTCCAGTAGAAATCCAGTGAGCCCGAAAGGCGATTGTTCCACAGACCGTAGTCGAAACCGAGGTTACGGGTGATGGTGGTTTCCCACTTCAGGTTTGGATTCGACAGGTTCGTACCGTGTTCGAGCATGGTACCACGATTGCCGTCGAAGAACGGGGCTTTCGAGGTGTTGTCGCTCAGCGTAAAGGTGGTGTACATCAAGCCGGAGCTGATACGGTTGTTACCGGCCGTACCAAAGCTCAGACGTACCTTCAGCTGGCTCAGCCAATCGGCGGTCTTCTGCATGAAGGCTTCGTCGGACAGGCGCCATGCGAAGGCAGCCGACGGGAACACGCCCCACTGGTTGCCCTTGGCGAACTTGCTGGAGCCGTCGGCACGGAGCGTAAAGGTGAGCAAGTATTTGTCGGTCAGGGTATAGTTGACACGGCCGAAGAAGGAGAGCATGTTCTCCTTGGCATTGATGGTGGTATTAGTGGGCAATGCAGTACCCGAACCCATGTTGGCGAGCACTTCGTCGATGGTCATCGTAACGGGGAAGGCCACGGAGGTATTCTCTACCGACTTGGCCTGGCTGCTGCTCACTTCATGACCCAGAAGGACATTGATCTTGTCGCGTCCGTTGAAGATGCGGTTGTCGTAGGTCAAGGTGTTGGCATTGCGCCAGTTCTTGGTGGTGGTGCGCAGCATCACCGACTGCGGCTGGCCGTTATAGCCCAGTTTGGAGTTCTGCACGGCATCGGCAGCCCATACCTGGTCGGTATCCTCGTATTTCCAACCATAGCCGAACTCGGAGCGGAAGGTGAAATGCTCAAACGGCTTCCAGTTCAAGCCGACGTTGTAGTTCTGGTTGAGCGTATTCTTTTTCTTGTAGGTCGCAATCAGACGTTCCAGCGGGTTCTTCTGGGAGCTGGTGCTGTTTTCTTCGTCATCGGTGTTGCTGGTCAGCGGGTCGATGGGACGGAACCGGGCCGAATTGGCCACGATGGAGTTGGCAGCATTCGATTCGTTTGTATCGGCACCGCCGCTCAGACCGTCGATGGTAGCATAGCTCATACGGGCGTTGAAGTCCAGAGTCAGCCATTGGCTCAGGTCGGCGTTGATCTTGGCGTTGATGTTGTCCTTGTTGTATCCCGAACCCAGCATGATGCTCTTTTCGTCGTTGTGGGCATAGCTGACATTGAACTTGATTTCTTTCGTACCGCCGCTCACGTTGACATTGTACTGCGTCTGGTGGCCGGTACGTCCGAAGATTTCATCCTGGTAGTCGTTGCCTTGCACCGAACGCCAGATGTCGAGGTCCTGGTAGTTGCCGTAGTCGGTCGAACCCAGTTCATACTGGTAGGCTGCATAGTCGTAAGGGCTGAGCACCTGCATGAACTTCGTCGCTTTCTTGTAGCCGTAAGAGGCATTGAAGTCGACCTGCGTCTTGCCTTCCGTACCGCTCTTGGTGGTCACGATAATGACACCATTCGCACCCCGGGCACCATAGATAGCAGTAGAAGAGGCGTCTTTCAGCACGTCGATGCTCTTGATTTCAGAAGGAGCGATGTCGCTGATGCTCGACACGGGGAATCCGTCCACGATGTAGAGCGGCGAGTTGTCCTGCGACAGCGAACCGCCACCACGGACACGAATCTTGATGTCGGCATCCGGCGAGCCTTCGGTCGTGGTGATGTTCACACCTGGCAGCTTACCCGTAAGGGCTTCCGTCGCACTCGATACCGGGAAGGCTGCGATGTCGTCTGCCGAAACGGAAGCCACCGAACCGGTCAGGTCGCGCTTGCTGACCGTACCGTAACCGATGACCACCACTTCTTCAAGGGTTTCCGAGTCTTCCTCCATCACCACGTTCAGCTGGTTATTGCCTTCGTACTTCACCTCTAAAGGCTTGTAGCCGATGTAGCTGAAGCTGATGATGTCGCCCTTTTTTACTCCGGAGAGGGCAAAGTCTCCGTCGAAGCCGGTAATGGTGCCGTTGGTGGTTCCTTTCACCACCACGTTTACTCCAATCATCGGCTCTCCGCTTTTTTCTGTCACAATACCCTGCACGCTTCCTCCTTGGGCAGCGGCAAGTAGACATGTCATGCTCATGATGAGCAGGAAAGTCATTCTTCTGAATAGTTGTTGAACCATTTTGAGTTATTTAAATTTAAAATATAAGTTACTGGTTGTTCCATGTGTCGGCCATCGTAAAGATGACGGTGGGCTGTAAGGCACCGGCTTCTTTCTTCGGCCATTGACGGATCCAGGGAGCCGATGAGGCAAAGGGCTGTCCGTTCCTTACATTATTGTATTCTCCATAGCGGGCGGTCTTTTCATTCTCTGGGTTGCGCCAGTTGTCCCATCCTGCGTCGACAATGTGGTTCCCGAACTCGCAATCCATGAACAGGGTGGCTGCATAGGGCCGCCAGGGACGACCCAGATATACCTTGTCGACCTGCTCGGCAGCCGTCAGCCGGCAGCGATGGAACACATATCCGTAGGCCACATCGGCTGGCGTGGAGGCTGCCGTGATGAACGAATTGGCCTTGCTGTGCAGTTCGCAGTCCTCAAACCAGGCGGTAGCGGGACCGAAAATGAAATCGGTGGTTCCTTCGATGTAGCATCCTTCGAAGTAGAGGCGCGTGCGTGCAGCACCCGTATAGACGGTGTCCTGATGGCCCAGGAAGCGGCAGCCGATGAAGCGAAGGCAATCTCCTTCGGTATGCAGGGCTACGGCCTGTCCCAGCTGGGGAGCCTTGTTCTCGACAGTCAGATGACGGAACGTGATGTGGCTGCCTTCCACCTTCAGCGTGTAGGTGCGGAAGGTGCCCATGCGGTCGATGTTGGCATGGTCGTCCCAGGTGATGACCGTACTGTCGGCTGCCTCCCCGATGATGTCGAGATGGGTGAGCCAGGAAGGAACAACCACCTTCTCATGATATATACCTTTCTTTATATAGATGGTGGCCGTGTAGTCCATGAAGGCGCGACAGGAAGCCAGCGCTTCCGTCAGGGTGGTGAAATCGCCGGATCCGTCTTGCGCCACGATGAGCTGGCGCGGTTCGGCCAGACGGCGTTCCTCTGCGGGCAATTGTTCCCACTCTAAGCTGGCCATGATGAACGGGCCGACCGCCTTGGGGTCGTTGTCGCGGATGGCCTCGTGGATATAATAGTCATAGTCGCCGCTGCGATACACCTTTCCGCCAAGGCCGGCAACGGCACAGGCTTGGGTGATGGACACTCTTCCTTCTTCGTCGGTGGTCATGAAGCGGTGAAGGATGCCCTCATAGCCTTTCCGGGCCACCTGCAGGTAGCTACGGGGAATGTAGCCCTTGCGGACAGCCTTGAACAGGGCATAGACGAACATGGCCGAGCAGGAGGACTCCAGATAGTTTCCTTTGTCACCGCTACAGTCCATTACCTGGTACCACAGGCCTTCCGGACTCTGGTAGCGCTTCAGTGAGCGGGCGATGGTATGGAGAACCGCCAGCACCGAGTCGCGCCCCGGCTCGTGTAGAGGCAGGAAATCCAGGTTGTCAACGATGGCCATCGCATACCATCCCAAGGCTCTTCCCCACGTATGGCGCGACTGTCCCGTAGTGGGGTCGGCCCATCGTTCCTGACGGCTCACATCGCAAGCATGGCGGAAGAGGCCGGTCTGCGGATCATACGTATGGCGGGCCGCCAGCAGCAGTTGGCGGATTACCTCCTGATAGGCTTCCGGCTGGTTGTTGCGGTAGGCATATTCGGCCAGGAAAGGCGTGCCCATGTACAAGCCGTCCAGCCACATCTGGTGCGGATAGACTTTCTTGTGCCAGAATCCCCCGTCTTCGTTGCGGGGCTGTCCCTCAAACTGGCTGCGCAGCAGGTCGAGGGCTTTCTTGTATTTCGGCTGGCGGGTCTGTTCGTAGATACGGAACAGGATTTTTCCCGAGTTGATGCGGTCGAGGCTATAGTCTTCGAGCCGGTATTTCTTGATGCTTCCGTCTTCGTTCACCATCGTATCGGCGTAGGCCAGAGCGTAATCGAAATAGCGTGCGTCGCCGTAGCGGTCGTACACGTCTAACAGGGCCCCGAGTTCCAGTCCGTGGCAATAGTCCCATTTCAGGGAAGGCTGGAAGTCGAGCTGCCAGGATTCCGGACAACGGGCCATTTCCGATTCGGCCATCCGTAGTGACCACGGTTGCTGGGGAGCTGGCAGTTGTGCCCGAAGGGTCCCTATGACGGCTATCCCGCACAAGAAAGCTGTGATGAACATCGTTCGTAAGTGTTTTTTCATACTATCATGGTTTCTATGTTGCGATTGTCTATTAATGCGACAAAGTTAGTTCATCCTTATGATATAGATGTGTATTTTTTGGGTAGAAGGGTAGACAAATCAACCTGTCAGGGCTTCTTTTGTGTGCGATAACGGCAAAAATTGCCTAATCTGATGAAAAAATCTGATTTAAATGGAAAATAGGTTGTGTAATTCGATAAAAGTCTCTATTTTTGATGCAATTATCAAATTGCTATTAACCCTATCTATCAATTAAAGACGAATTAAGTAAGATTATGGAACAAGTTTTCAGCTACATCATTGGCTTAGGTGCAGCAGTGATGATGCCAATTATTTTCACGATTCTAGGAGTCTGCATCGGCATTAAGTTTGGGAAGGCACTCAAGAGCGGATTGCTGGTCGGTGTCGGTTTTGTGGGTCTGTCGGTCGTGACGGCCTTGTTGACCAGCAGTCTGGGACCGGCATTGAGCAAGGTGGTTGAAATCTACGGCTTGCAGCTCAAGGTGTTCGACATGGGCTGGCCTGCCGCTGCTGCCGTGGCCTACAACACGTCGGTCGGTGCATTCATTATTCCGGTGTGCTTGGGCGTGAACCTCTTGATGTTGCTGACGAAAACCACCCGCACTGTCAACATTGACTTATGGAACTATTGGCATTTCGCCTTTATCGGCGCCGTTGTCTATTTCGCTTCCGGAAATATCTGGTGGGGCTTCTTTGCAGCCATCATCTGTTATATCATTACCTTGATTATGGCCGACCTCACAGCCAAACAGTTCCAGGGTTACTACGATAAGATGGAGGGCATTTCCATTCCCCAGCCTTTCTGCCAGGGTTTCGTCCCCTTTGCGTTGCTCATCAATAAAGGACTTGATTTCATCCCCGGTTTTGACAAGCTCAACATCGATGCGGAAGGCATGAAGAAGAAGTTCGGTATCATGGGCGAACCCCTGTTCCTCGGTATTCTGGTCGGCTGTGGCATCGGTGCCCTGGCCTGCAAGAATGGGGCAGAGGTGGTCGATAAAATTCCGAATATTTTAGGCTTGGGCATCAAGATGGGGGCTGTGATGGAACTGATTCCGCGTATCACCGCCCTCTTCATCGAAGGCTTACGTCCTATTTCCGATGCCACCCGCGAACTGATTGCCAAAAAGTTCAAGGGAAATGTCAGCCTGCATATCGGCATGAGCCCCGCCCTGGTCATCGGCCATCCTACCACCTTGGTGGTGTCGCTGTTGCTGATTCCTGTCACCTTGTTGCTGGCAGTGGCTTTGCCCGGCAATGAGTTTTTGCCGCTGGCTTCGCTGGCCGGTATGTTCTATCTGTTCCCGATGGTGTTGCCGATAACCAAAGGCAACGTGCTGAAGACCTTCATCGTCGGACTGGTGGTCATCGTCATCGGCCTGCTTTTTGTGACCGACCTCGCTCCTTATTTCACGCAAGCGGCCCACGATGCCTATGAGGTGACCGTAGCGAAGGGTAGTCCCGACGGTGCCTTGAAGATTCCCGACGGCTTTGAAGGCGGTGCCCTTGACTTCGCTTCCAGTCCGTTTGCCTGGGTCATTTTCCATCTGGTGCATAACCTGAAGTGGATCGGTTCGGCTGCACTGGTGGCTTGTACGCTGGGACTGGCCGTGTACAATCGCCGCCGCATCCTCATGGGAAAGTAAGAATTTATAGTAAAACTGCAATTAAATAAATTAAAACTCGATGATAATGAAGAAGATTTTTGCAACATTTGTAGCGGGAGTGCTGGCTCTTTCTGCCAGTGCCCAAGTGAATTATCGTATGCTCACTGCGTGCCATCCTGACGATGTCCGCCATTACGACACAGAACGCCTCCGCAGCAGCTTTATGATGGAGAAAGTCATGGTGAAGGATGAAATCAACATTACGTATGCCATGTACGACCGTTTCATCTTCGGTGGTGCAGTGCCTGTTGCCAAGGAACTGAAACTGGAAACCATCGACCCGCTGAAGGCTCCTTATTTCCTGTTCAATCGTGAACTGGGAGTCATCAACGTAGGCGGTGCGGGTATCGTGACCGTCGATGGCAAGGACTATGAGCTCAACTTCCGGGAAGCCCTGTATGTGGGCCGTGGCAACAAGGACGTAACGTTCAAGAGTAAGGACGCACAGAATCCTGCCAAGTTCTACATCAATTCCGCCATTGCCCATAAGGAATACAAGACCCAGCTGATTACCATCGACGGGCGCAAAGGCTCTATCAAGGCCAAGTCTATTGCTGCCGGCAAACTGGAAGAGAGTAACGACCGCGTCATTAACCAGCTGATTGTAAACAATGTGCTCGAAGAAGGCCCTTGCCAGTTGCAGATGGGTCTGACGGAACTCAAGCCGGGCAGTGTCTGGAACACGATGCCTGCGCATACCCACAGCCGCCGTATGGAAGCCTATTTCTACTTCAATGTACCCGAAGGCAACATGATTTGCCACCTCATGGGCGAACCCCAGCAGGAACGCCTGGTATGGATGGCCAACGAACAGGCCATCGTTTCGCCCGAATGGTCGATTCATGCCGCAGCCGGCACGAGCAACTACATGTTCATCTGGGGAATGGCGGGAGAGAATCTAGACTATAACGACAAGGACAATATTCCTTACACGGAAATGAGATAAACCGTAGCTCCCGGATTTTCGTCAGAAACGGGAGTAGGTTGTGACTTATTGGTTACAGTGATGCCGAGATACAGGGCTATCCGTTAATAATCAGTCTGCTAAACAGAATGAGAATGCTGAATAGCCTTGTTTCTTCGGTGCTCTGTGCGCCTGTCTGTCACCTGCTTTTAATGAACAAGACAATTCTTTAAACTTACCTACCATGAATACACTTAACAATTCATCTGGAAAAATGACCAATTTCAGATGGCTCATTTGCGGGATGCTTTTCTTTGCAACCGCTGTCAATTACCTCGACCGTCAGGTGTTGTCGTTAACTTGGAAAGACTTCATTGCTCCCGAGTTTCACTGGACGGATGCACATTATGGTTACATCACCGCCATTTTCTCCATTGTGTACGCACTGGCCAATCTTTTTGCCGGACGTTTTATCGACTGGATGGGGAGCAAGAAAGGCTATATCTGGGCCATCGGCGTGTGGTCGCTGGGCGCCTGCCTCCATGCCTTGTGCGGCTGGGCGACCGAACATACAGTGGGGCTGGACAATGTAGCCAACATGATTCAGGCCACCGGCGACGTGGCGGCTACCGTCGCCATTACCAGTGTCTATTACTTCATTGCGGCCCGTATCGTGCTGGGTGCCGGTGAGGCTGGTAACTTCCCGGCTGCCATTAAGGTAACCGCCGAGTATTTCCCGAAGCGCGACCGTGCATTCGCTACTTCCATCTTCAATGCCGGTTCCACTATCGGTGCCTTGATTGCTCCGGTCTGCATCCCGACGCTGGCCAAGTATTTCAGGGGTATCGGTGTCGGTAACGGATGGGAAATGGCCTTTATCGTCATTGGTGCATTGGGCTTCATCTGGATGGGCCTTTGGCTGTTCATCTACAAGAAACCTGAAGAGAACAAGCGGGTCAATGCGGCCGAACTGGCCTATATCCACCAGGATGATGCTACGGCCTTGAACGAAAAGACAGAAACGGCCCGACCTGAAAAGAAACTTTCCATCCTGCAGTGTCTTACCTACCGTCAGGCATGGGCCGTCATCATGGGCAAGTTCCTGACCGACGGTGTGTGGTGGTTCTTCCTGTTCTGGACACCTGCCTACATTTCCGACGTGTATGGCTTTGCTTCCGATACGGGTACGGCTCAGCTGCTCATTTTCGTACTCTATGCCATTACCATGCTGTCCATCTATGGCGGCAAGCTGCCGACCATCATCATCAACAAGACAGGCAAGGACCCCTATGCTTCGCGCATGAAGGCCATGTTCATCTTCTCGCTCTTCCCTTTGCTGGCCTTGTTCGCCCAGCCCCTGGGACACTATTCGTATTGGTTCCCCATCATCATCATCGGTATTGCCGGAGCTGCCCACCAGTCGTGGTCGGCCAACATCTATACCGTGGGCAGTGACATGTTCCCCAAGAGTGCAGTTGCTACCATCATCGGTATCGGCGGTATGGCGGGCGGCATCGGTTCGTTCCTCATCAACATGGGTTCGGGCCTGCTGTTCGACTATGCCGACAAGAGCCAGATGGCCTTTATGGGCTTCCAGGGCAAGGAAGCCGGTTACTTCATCATCTTCTGCATCTGCGCCGTGGCTTATCTGCTGGCTTGGTGTGTGATGAAGGCATTGGTGCCGAAGTACAAGCTGATTGAAGTGTAAAGGAATAGTCTACGGACTTTTTCTGATTCTCATTCGTCCCGTTCGACCACCGCTTGAGCAGCATTCAAACGGTGGTCGAACGCTGTTTTTTTATGTAGCTACTCTTAAAAGCAAACGAATCCCCTGCTCAGCTTTTCCACTTATGATACTATCACCCATAACACAATCTTTATTAAAGGTAAGAAGACCTTTCGATTCTTTATCGGTAACCAGATGCTTCACTCCGTTCAGCAAGACAGTTGGATAGGTGACCCAAGGTTTTCGGACAGGCTCACCCTCTTTTCTCTCACCCTCTTTGTTGCAGGGTAACCGGAAAACAGCTATCTTTGTCGGACAGAACTGATTGGAAAACTCAATGACAATATGGAACTGACAGATTCTTCCCTTTGGGTGGTCGCTGCCGGACTGGGCGGCTCCTCCCTGATTGGTTCCTTGTTGGGACTGTTTATCAAACAGATTCCCCACCGATGGAACGATATTTTCCTGGGCTTCTGTGCCGGCATGATGCTGGCCGCCTCGCTGATGTGCCTGCTCGTACCTGCCATCGAGATGGTACCGGTCAGCGGCTGTTGGCAAGTGGTGTTGGGAGTCGCTGCAGGGGTGGCATTGATAGCCCTGCTGGATGCCTTTACGCCCCATCTCCACCACCTGACCGGCATCGATTCAGAGCGTCACCGAGGCAATGCGTCGGTCAACCGCATCCTGCTGTTCGTGCTGGCCATCGCCATCCACAAGCTGCCGGAAGGACTGGCTACGGGCATCGTGTTCGATGCGGAAAACCTGCAGAACAGCTATACTGTGGCGGTGACCATCGCCTTGCAGAACATTCCCGAAGGAATGGTGGTCGTCACTCCGCTGATGATGATTGGTGTGAAGGTGGGACGCGTTGTTGCCGTTTCCCTGTCCATTGCCTTGCTCGAAGTAGTGGGCGTGGTGGTCGGCTGTTGGCTGGGCGACCTCTCGTCGTTGCTGCTGCCTGCCTTGACGGCTTTGGCAGGCGGTGCCATGCTCTACGTCATCAGTGACGAAATGATACCGGAAACCCATGCCCACGGCTTCGAGAAACCGGCTACCTGTGCCCTGGTGGCCGGTGTGCTGGCCATGCTATTTGTGGAGAAAATGATGTGATGACAGATTTTTCGTAATTTTAATAAGGAATATTTGGCAGGAAATGCGTACCTTTGTGCCCAAATATTAAAAAACGAATATAGATGTCAGAGTTGAAGCAAATTAAAACCGCATTGATTTCCGTCTACCACAAGGACGGATTGAACGAAATTCTCCGCGAGTTGAATAACAACGGCGTTGAATTCTTGTCTACCGGTGGCACCCGTCATTTCATTGAAGAAGAAGGGTATGCTTGCCAGGCCGTAGAAGATGTCACGACTTATCCTTCCATTCTGGGCGGACGAGTGAAGACGCTTCACCCTAAGATTTTCGGAGGTATCTTGTGCCGTCGCGAACTGGAAGGCGACATGGCTCAGATTGCCCAATATGATATTAAGCCCATTGATCTGGTGATTGTAGATTTGTATCCCTTTGAAGAAACCGTTGCATCGGGTGCTTCCGAGCAGGATATCATCGAGAAGATTGACATAGGTGGCATTTCCCTGATTCGTGCCGCTGCCAAGAACTTCAAGGATGTGGTGATTATTTCCGGTCGCGACCAGTATGCCGCTTTCTGTGAAGTGTTGAAGAACGGCAAGGCCGAGACGACCCTGGCCCAGCGTCGTCAGTGGGCGTGTGAGGCGTTCAACCGTACGAACCATTATGATACGGCCATCTGGAAGTACTTCGACGAAACGGCTGAATAATTCATCTTCACAACTTAAGCAGAAACTAAATGGGAATATTTTCTTTTACTCAAGAAATAGCCATGGACTTGGGGACGGCCAATACGATTATCATGAACAATGATAAAATCGTAGTGGACGAGCCTTCTGTAGTGGCCCTTGACCGGAGAACGGACAAGATGATCGCTGTGGGCGAACGGGCCAAGCTCATGTACGAGAAGGAGAACCCGAACATCCGTACGGTCCGTCCGTTGCGCGACGGAGTGATTGCCGACTTCAATGCCTGCGAGCAGATGATGCGAGGGCTCATCAAGAAAGTCAGCACGGGCCGCCGTCTGTTCACCCCTTCCTTGCGCATGGTCATCGGCGTGCCTTCAGGATCGACGGAAGTCGAGCTGCGTGCTGTGCGTGACAGCGCGGAACACGCTGGCGGACGCGATGTTTACCTGCTGTTCGAACCGATGGCTGCTGCCCTGGGTATCGGACTGGATGTCGAAGCTCCCGAAGGAAACATGATTGTGGACATCGGTGGCGGTTCGACCGAGATTGCCGTGATTTCATTGGGCGGTATCGTGTCGAACAACTCCATCCGTATTGCCGGTGATGACCTCACTGCCGACATTCAGGAATACATGAGCCGCCAGCATAACGTGAAGGTGAGCGAGCGTATGGCCGAACGGATCAAGATTCATGTGGGGGCCGCACTGACCGATTTGGGTGATGACGCTCCAGAAGACTATATCGTGCGCGGGCCGAACCGTATTACGGCGTTGCCCATGGAAGTGCCGGTCTGCTATCAGGAGATTGCGCACTGTCTGGAAAAGAGCATCGCCAAAATCGAGACAGCGGTGCTGAACGCGCTGGAGAATACACCGCCTGAACTCTATGCCGATATCGTCAGCAATGGTATCTATCTGGCCGGTGGCGGTGCCTTGTTGAGAGGATTGGACAAGCGTCTGACCGACAAGATCAATATCCCGTTCCATGTGGCAGAAGACCCGTTGCTGAGTGTCGCGAAAGGTACAGGCATTGCCTTGAAGAATGTGGATCGCTTTACGTTCTTGATGCGATAGCACACATAGATGAAGAACGAATAAAATAATGAAGAGTGAATAATGAAGAATGTTTCCATCCGGACGGCAGTTCTTCATTGTTCATTCTTCATTGTTCGTTCTTCATTGTTCGTTCTTCATTCTTCATTATTTTATTGTTCGTTCTTCGTTTTCAAAGTTATGCGCAATCTTATCAACTTTCTGATCAAGTATAATTACTGGCTGTTGTTCCTGTTGCTGGAAATGGTCAGTTTTACGTTGCTGTTCCGCTTCAACAGCTATCAGGGAAGTGTATTCTTTACATCCGCCAATTATGTGTCGGGTTTGATTTATGAGTGCGGCACAACTGTGACCGGGTATTTCGGGTTACGCTCCATCAACAAGGCATTGGTGCAGCGCAATGTGGCGCTGCAACTGGAATTGGACCGGCTGCTCAAGGAAAATAACCGTTCTTCCATCGATACATCGCTGGTCGGGAATTCCTCCTTTTCTCCGGTATCCGTCCTGAGCGGCTATCGGATGTATCCGGCAGAAGTCATCAACAACAGTATCGTGCGGACCGACAATTACATTACTCTCGACCGGGGTACGGCCGATGGTATCCGTCCTGAAATGGGAGTGGTGTCCGGCAGCGGCATTGTCGGTATTGTCTTTAAGACCTCCGCCCATTATTCCGTGGTCTTGTCGGTGTTGAACTCCCGGAGCAACATCAGCTGCAAGATCAAGCGGACCGACTATTTCGGCTCCTTACGGTGGGAAGGAGGGTCTTCCCAGTATGCCTACCTGAAGGATATGCCCCGCCATTCGGAATTCTCGTTGGGCGATACGGTCGTGACCAGCGGCCATAGTGCTGTATTTCCCGAAGGCATTCCCATCGGCGTGGTCGATGACATGTCCGACAGTAACGACGGATTGTCTTATAAGCTGAAAGTGAAGCTTTTCACTGACTTCGCCCGTTTGGGCGATGTGAGGGTCATTGCGTCCGAAGGCTTGGAAGAGCGCACCCTTTTGGAGAACAGTGTCCTTCCTCAGAAGAATCATTAATCATCAAAACGGTTTTTAATCATGCAAGCATTTTCTCGGATAGGATGGTTTGTTGGCCTGGTCCTGCTCCAGGTCTTGGTGCTCAACCATATTCATGTGGGGGAGTATGCGACTCCTTTTCTCTATATCTATTTCTTGCTGGTGCTGAATGCCGATACTGCACGGTTGCAAGTCATTCTTTGGGGCTTTTCCCTGGGACTGGCAGTCGACATTTTCAGCAATACCCCGGGGCTGAATGCTTCGGCAGCCACGTTCCTGGCGTTTGTCCGGAATCCTTTGCTCCGCTCGCAGACGGGGCGTGACGTGGCCGAGGACTTCCGTCCGTCCGTCCGCACCATGGGAATGGCCCCCTTCTTCCGGTATGCCTTGATGACCGTTTTCCTGTATGTGCTGTTCCTGCAGCTGGCAGATGCATTCTCGTTTTCGCGCTGGATGCCGTTGTTCTGGAAAGTGGTGACCAATACGGCGGCCACACTGGTGGGCATTTATGGGATTGAAATCATCAGGAGGAAACGGTAGTGAAACGGGATTATCAGTTGGCCAAACGCCGGTATGTCATTGCAGGAGCGGTCGTGCTGGTGGTGATTCTTTATATCCTGCGACTGTTCTCCCTGCAGATTCTGAACGATGACTACAAGAAGAACGCTGACAGCAATGCGTTCTTGCGGAAAATCCAGTATCCCAGCCGAGGGGTCATGTACGACCGGACGGGAAAACTTCTGGTCTATAACCAGCCGGCTTACGACATTACCGTGGTGATGAAAGAGGTGGGACAGATTGACACGCTCGATTTGGCCACTACCTTGAACCTGCCCGTCGATTACCTGCGCAAGCGTTTCCGCGACATCCGCGACCGTCGGCTTAACCCCGGCTATTCTCCCTATACCAACCAGGTATTGCTGACGCAGCTGTCGGCCGAAGAATGTGGCCCCTTTCAGGAGAAGCTCTTCAAGTTTCCCGGTTTCTATATCCAGCGACGTACCATCCGGCAATACAACTATGCGGCAGGGGCGCATATTCTGGGGGATATCGGTGAGGTGTCCAAATCGGATATCGAGAAGGACGATTATTACCAGCAAGGTGACTTTATCGGCAATCTGGGGGTAGAGCGTTCTTACGAAAAGTATCTGCGGGGAGAGAAAGGGGTGGAAATCCTGCTCCGGGATGCTCACGGACGGATTCAGGGAAACTACATGAACGGCCAGCTCGACAAGAACGCTATTCCCGGCAAGAAGCTGACGCTGACCCTCGACATCGAGACCCAGCAGCTGGGCGAGCGTCTGCTCGAAGGGAAAATCGGCAGTATTGTGGCCATCGAACCGGGTACGGGCGAAGTCATCTGCATGGTTTCGTCTCCCACGTACGATCCTCGCATCATGGTCGGCCGCAGCCGCAGCAAAAGCCATTTCAAGCTGGCTGCCGACCCCTGGAAACCGTTGCTCAACCGTGCCATCATGGGGGCTTATCCTCCCGGCTCCACTTTCAAGACCACTCAGGCATTGACGTTCCTGCAGGAAGGCATTATCCAGCCCAGTACCACGTATCCCTGCTTTGGCGGTTTCACCTATCGCGGGTTGCACGTGGGCTGCCACGGCCATCCCTCTCCCTTGTCGTTGATTCCTGCCATTGCCACCTCGTGTAACGGCTATTTCTGTTGGGGATTGTATTACATGATTGGGGCCCGCTCGAAATACGGTACCGTGCAGGAGGCTATGAATACCTGGCGCGACTATATGGTGTCGATGGGCTTTGGCTACCCGTTGGGCATCGACCTGCCGGGGGAGAAGCGGGGAATGATTCCCAATGCGGCCTATTACGACAAGGCCTATCGGGGCTCCTGGAACGGACTGACCATTATCAGTATTGCCATTGGCCAGGGAGAGGTGACTGCCACTCCCTTGCAGATTGCTAACCTGGGGGCTACCATTGCCAACCGGGGCTACTTCATTACCCCACATGTGGTGAAGGAGATCGAGGACCATGAGCTGGACACGCTTTATACCCAGAAGCGCTACACCAAGGTCGACCGCTCCCATTACGAAGAGGTGGTGCAGGGCATGCGGGCTGCCGTGCTGGGCGGTACGTGCCGTAGTGCCAACCTGCCCGACATTGAGGTCTGCGGAAAGACCGGTACGGCGCAGAACCGTGGCAAAGACCATTCTGCCTTTATGGGCTTTGCGCCGATGAACGACCCCAAGATTGCGGTGCTGGTCTATGTGGAGAACGGAGGATGGGGAGCCACCTACGGGGTGCCCATCGGGAAACTGATTATGGAACAGTATCTTAAGGGAGGACTGTCTCCCGAGGACGAACTGTTGGCAACGGACATTCAGAACAGGAGGATCGACTATGGCATACATGAAAGATAACGAAGTGTGGAAAACGGTGGATTGGTGGACCATTGTCCTTTACCTTGTACTGATTTTCTGTGGATGGGTCAGTGTGTGCGGAGCCAGCTATGATTATGGCGAACCGGACTTCCTGGATTTTTCGTCCCGTGCCGGACGGCAGCTCATGTGGATGGGGTGTTCGTTGGGGCTGGGCTTTATCTTGCTGATGCTGGAGGACCGGCTGTACGACACCTACGCCTACCTCATCTATGGGATTCTTCTGGTGTTGCTGTTCGGCACCATTTTCAATCCCCATGAAATCAAGGGGTCGCGTTCGTGGATTGTCCTGGGACCCGTCAGCCTGCAACCCGCTGAGTTCGCCAAGTTCGCCACTGCGCTGGCCTTGTCCAAGTTTATGGGGGAATATACTTTCAATATAAGCCATTACCGTCACATGCTGATGTGTCTGGCTCTCTTTATGGTGCCGATGGCTCTGATTATCTGTCAGAAAGAGACAGGGTCGGCACTGGTCTATCTCTCCTTCTTCCTGATGCTCTACCGCGAGGGGATGACCGGCTCCATCCTGTTTGCCGGTATCTGTATGATTATCTACTTCATCGTCGGCATCCGTTTCAGTGCCGACCTGATGCCCGACGGCAGTACCTCATGGGGGGAGTTTTCGGTCTTGGCCCTGATTCTGCTGTTCTCGGCAGCGTTAGTCTATGCCTATTGCAACAACCGGCAGGCTGTGCGCCACTTGTTGGTCATCGGGGGAGGACTGATGCTCCTCTCAATGCTCTTTTCTCTGTATGTCATTCCGTTTGACGTGACGGTGGTACAGGCAGGCGTGTGCATCGCGATGGCCCTCTACTTAGTGTACCTTTTTTTGCGCGAGCGGCTGGTCAATTACCTGTACATCGTCTTGTTCGCCATCGGGTCTGTCGGCTTCTTTCAGTCGGCCGACTACGTGTTCAACGAAGTGCTTGAACCCCACCAGCAGATCCGTATCAAGGTGTTGCTGGGCATGGAGGACGACCCTACGGGAGCCGGCTACAATGTCAACCAAAGCAAGATAGCCATTGGGTCGGGCGGCTTTTGGGGCAAAGGATTCCTGAACGGTACGCAGACCAAGCTGAAGTATGTGCCCGAACAGGAAACGGACTTCATCTTCTGTACGGTAGGCGAGGAGCATGGCTTCGTGGGGGCATCGGTGGTCATCTGTCTGTTCGCGGTTCTCATCCTCCGCTTGCTCGTCTTGGCGGAGCGGCAGACCAGCCGTTTCGGGCGTGTCTATGGCTATTCGGTGCTCAGTATCTTCTTTTTCCATCTGTTCGTCAATATAGGGATGGTGCTGGGCATTACGCCGGTCATCGGCATCCCGCTGCCTTTCTTCAGTTATGGAGGTTCCTCCCTATGGGGTTTCACCATCCTGTTGTTTGTCTTTTTGCGAATCGACGCGGGACGGGAAAGCTGACAGGCGAAGTCCTACATCCGTGAGTCCGGGCAAGTGCTTCCGGCTCATCAGGTGGACGATGCGGAGAACGGAGTCGTTGGCGGCCAGCACGAGCGAATGCTCGCCCGATACATACTGGCAGCTACTTCCCGACAGGCCATGCCCCTGCCAGTGGCCGGCCGAATCGGCCAGCCAGATGTGTATGGTGTCCACCGCTTGGGGGCGGTCAGGATGCAGGATGCTGATCCATAGGTCGCGGTAGGGATAACACTCCGTATGCCGTATGCCGATATCCAGCCGGTAACGGTTCTTGCACAACGCCGATGGCAGGCGGAACTCCAACGTGTCGCTGCTGTCCCATCCGTAGGGTCCCGTTGACCGGTACTGGTGGTAAAGTGTATCTGTCTGGCAAGCCGTACACAGTCCGGCTACCAGACAGCAGATAGTGATCACCCGTTTCATGCGTTGCCTTCCGGTTGGGGAGCGGCAGGCTTGTTTCCTTCCTTGTTCCCTTCCTTGGCCGGTTGTGCCGGCCGGTTCGGGCGTGGAGGCCGGTTGGCCGGCCGTTGTTTCGGCTGTCCTCCTTCCTTTCCGTTCTCTTTGTTGTTGTCTTTCGGATTCTCCTTGCCCTCTTTGGGCAGACGCTGGCGGTCACCGTCCTTCTTGCGGGGCGTTTCCGTCCCCTTTCCTCCTTGTGGCTGTGCGGCCTTTCCTCCCTGCGGCTGTACGGTCTTGCCGCTGGCCTGCTGAGGTGCCTTTCCTCCCTGCTGTGGTTTCTTGTCGGCCGCTTCCTTGCCGTTGCCGCCCTTCTTTTTCTTCTTGTTGCGGCTCTTGCTCTTGTCGAAGCGGGTCAGGCTTTCCTGTTCCACCAGGTCCTTCGGCTGCTCTTCGTGCGGATGACTGCCGTCCTCCTGCAGACACTCGGGCTTTTCGCCTTTGCGGTTCATGTTGATGACCTCGAAGGCACGGCGGGCCGAAATGGTCGTTTCGTTGGCCAGGAAGTTCTTGTCCGTAGAGTAGGTGATGGTTCCTTTCAGGATGTCGGCCTTGAAGTAGTAGAAGGTATTGTCGAGGGTCTCCAGCGTGATTTCCTTGCTGGGCAACCGCTTCTGGCATTCCACATAGGCATCCACCTCATAGTTGAGGCAGCATTTCAGCTTGGCACACTGTCCGGCCAGTTTCTGCGGGTTCAGCGAAATGTCCTGGAAGCGGGCGGCACTGGTGGAGACAGAGACAAAGTTGGTCATCCACGTGGCGCAGCACAGTTCCCGTCCGCAGGGACCGATGCCGCCGATGCGACCGGCTTCCTGCCGCGCACCGATCTGCTTCATCTCGATCCGCACCCGGAACGCTTCGGCCAGCACCTTGATGAGCTGGCGGAAGTCTACCCGCTCGTCGGCAATGTAGTAGAAGATGGCCTTGTTGCCGTCCCCCTGGTATTCCACGTCGCCGATTTTCATCTGCAGTCCCAGACTGGCCGCAATCTGCCGCGACCGTATCATCGTATCGTGCTCGCGGGCCTTGGCCTCGTGGTACTTGTCCATGTCCACCTGTTTCACCTTACGGTACACCCGCTTGATTTCGGCATCCGGCTTCAGGTTGGCCTTGCGCATCTGCAGGGGAACGAGCCGGCCCGTCAGCGTCACCGTACCGATGTCGTGTCCGGGACTGGCCTCCACAGCCACCACATCTCCCTTCACTAACGGCAGGTGGTTGCTGTTCTTGTAATATCCTTTGCGCGTATTCTTGAACTGCACCTCCACCATGTCCTCGTCATTCGCATTGTCGGGCACATCGGCGAGCCAGTCGTACGTGTTCAGTTTGTTGTCTTGACGGCCACAGCCCCTGCAGCACAGCGAGCCGCTGCCGTTCTTCAGTAAGAATTTGCTCATATATCGTGGTTATTGTTTCAGTAATACAATCATTTGCAGGGCCAGGTCGAACAATACCATCTTGGGGTTGACATTCTGTTCGATGTGTTGCTGTGCCCGTTCCAGTTCCGCCATGATGCCCATCACGTTGCGGGTGTTCACAAACGGGGCGAAGCGGTCGGTGAACTGTTCCTCCTGCTGGTTCATGGCATTCAGTTCCGGCAGGCGGAAGTTGTGGACAAAACTCTCGCGCGTCATGCGCTGGCAGTATTCCAGAAAACTTTTCTGCTTTTCTCTTCCCAGGGCGGCCACTTGTTCCGACCATTCCTTCATCTCTTTCAGCCTCCGGCCATACGACAGACGCATCATGTTGACGAACAGTGTAAAGAACAACGTGTTCTCATCGCCTTTCTTCAGCTCCTGCAAGGCCAGCAGCAGGTCGCCATGGGCACGGACGGCCAGTTGCCGGGCATCGGCAGGAGGCAGCAGGTAGCGTTGCTGCAAGGTGGCGCTGATGTCCTCGGTGGTCAGCGGAGGCACGATGACCGTCTGCGTACGGCTGCGGATGGTGCCCAATACGGCTTCCGGTTCTTCACTGACCAGCAGGAAGACCGTCCCCAAGGGAGGTTCCTCCAGCAGTTTCAGCAGCTTGTTGGCCGCCTCGGCATTCATCTTTTCGGGCAGCCAGATAATCATGACCTTCCGGTTTCCCATGCTGGGCTTGAAGGCCAGCTTCCGTTGGATTTCGTCCGTTTCCTTCGTGAAGATCTGCGCTTGCTTGTTCTGGGCGTTCATGGTGTCGAGCCAGGAAGGCAGGTCAATGTAGCCCCCGGTCTTCAGGAGCAACTGCCGCCAGTCGTCGATATAGTCGTTGCATACCACTTCCTTGCCCGGTTTCAGCTTGACAATCGGAAAGGCAAAATGGATGTCGGGGTGCATCAGCCGGTTGAATGCCTTGCAGGCCGGGCACGCGCCGCAGGCATCTTCAGCCTGGGGGTTGCTGCAGCAGAGATAGCGGGCCATGGCAAGGGCCAGCGGCATCTTTCCGTTCCCCTTCTGCCCGCTCAGGAGCAGGGCGTGAGGCATACGTCCGGAGGCTGCCATAGCCAGCAGTTGCCGTCGGGCATGGAGCTGGCCCACTACGTCGTTGAAGAATGCAGTCATGTGGCGCTATCAGTTCTTGATGGGTTTCACCTGTCGTGCAAAAGTAGAAAAAAATAACGGGATTCGCTGCAAGATTCGGGCATAATTTCATCGACGCCATCGTCCATCTGCCCGAAGTAGGCATGGACGCGACCAAGAAGGCGCGTTATATGGCCGAAGCGAAAGTGCTCCGTGCCTATTTCTACTACAAGTTGAACATCGTCTACAAGGGAGTGCCCATCTATCTGGAGCCGGTAGAAGCCTCTGAGTGTTACGAAGGACAAAGCTCGGAAGCCGAGGCGCTGGGCCGTGCCGGAGCTACTTTGCTGAACAGCAATACGTTCACACAGGTGACGGGGCAGGACGACCTGCGCCTTGGAGCTAACGCCAGTTGAACGAAAACTTGACACTGGCCGATGGCTGGAAAGACTAAAATAGGTAGATAAGGTTATAAAAGTCCTGGAGGATGTGTCAATACACTGCAGCCGCAAGGCGGTACATTATTGACGCATCCTCTTTTTGTTTTTTTGGGTGAGATACCCTAACTTTGAAAGCAAAAAACATCCGTGATGAACAAGACACTTTTCATTTGTATACTTTCCTGGACCTTTGCCTGGGCCGCGCTGGCGGCGCAACGGGTGAAGACGGATATCGACTGGCCCTCGTTTCTGGGGCGGCAGGACATGGTCTGGAACGTACTGCCCGAGCAGTGGTACGAATCGGCCTATATGGGCAACGGCGAACTACAACAAACAATGGAACTGAGTCTATAAATTATCAACAAATTATCAACAGAATAAATATAAGAATATATGAGAAAGAATGTATTGTTGCTGGTAGGACTTCTGATAGGGAGTCTTGCCTCGGCTGCCTTCGCAGCCAAACCCCGTGCCGCTCATGTGGTCTATATCGGACTCGACGGATGGGGGTCCTATAGTGTGGAACGTGCCGATATGCCGGTGGTCAAGTCGTTCATGCAGAAAGGATGCTACACGCTCCAGAAGCGGGCCGTCCTTCCTTCATCGAGCGCGGTCAACTGGGCCTCCATGTTCATGGGGGCGGGACCGGAGCTCCACGGCTATACGGAATGGGGGTCGCGCACGCCGGAACTGCCCTCGCGTGTGGTGCTGAAGCACAACATCTTCCCCACCATTTTCCAGTTGCTGCGCGATGAGCGCCCCACTGCCGAAATCGGGGTGCTGAGCGAGTGGGACGGCATCAAGTACTTGGTGGACACGCTCTCGACGAGTTACCATGCCGTGGCTCCCGATTACAACAAGTACCCCACGGCCCTTTGCGAAATGGCCGAAGAGTACATCCGGGCGAAGAAGCCGCAGCTGGTGGCCGTCTGCTTCGACAACCCCGACCATGTCGGCCATCAGGAAGGGCACGACACCCCCGCCTATTATGCCAAGCTGAAGGAACTCGACGGCTACATTGCCCGCATTGTCCGGGCGGTGGAGGAGGCCGGCATGCTGAAGGAAACCATCTTCATCATCACCTCCGACCATGGCGGTATCCAGAAAGGGCATGGCGGCAAGCACCCCGAGGAGATAGAGACCCCGTTCATCATCGCCGGCAAGGGCATCCGCGAGGGAATGGAGCTGACCGAGAGTATCGTCCAGTACGATGTGGCGGCCACGATGGCGGCCATCTTCCGGCTGCGTCAGCCGCAGGTGTGGACAGGCCGTCCGCTCATGAGTGTATTCAAGTAATCGTCAACCAGGATAACCGTATCACTTATGAAGAAACTGATGGCAGGAATCGGCTTCCAACAACCTGCCGAACGGTGTACATGTCATCGAGCTGACGGAGGGCAAGAAATAACGGCTGGTGAGCTGTCGTCTTGCTTGTCATGCAGACTACATCTGTATTGTTCGGCGGGTTTATCTCTCGGTCTGAACCGAAAAAAAGGAGGGGCGCACGTATGAGGCGTTTCCCTCTTTTTTTGTGTCAGTAGGCTTCCACCCGTAACGGCTGAAAGCGGTGCTTCTTGTTGCTCGTGCGTCCTTGCTCGAATAATTCGCGTAGGTAGTCTTGTTATTTCGTACTGTAAAAATATGTATTCCCTCTTGATTCCCCAGTGTTTGCCCGAGTCTGCAGAAAGGAACGGCAGGCGGACAGGCAACGCTACGGACGGCTGTCGGAGGTGGTGGCGATGCTTATCCTTGTACCGCAAGATGAAGCCGCTTTCTGGTGCACCGATAGCAAGGCATGTGGGACACGGAAGTGGCTCTTGAAGGTGTTCTGCTTGCTGCCAAAAACTCTTCTGCCTTCTATCAAAAGTTCTTCTGCCTTCTGCCGGAAGTGTGTTTGCTGCCTGTCGGTCTTCTTGCTTTTCGTAGGAAAGAAGACTCCTGCCTTCCTTATCCCTGTCATTTCACCACTCCTGTCATCTACGTGAACCATAAGACCGTCGATAGTTGGGTATATAGGGTTACCATCATTTTTCCTAGTTTAGCGACCTTTTGTACTATCCTTACCGGCATCTCTGACGGTTTGCACCGACAGGTCCCTTCTCCTGCCCGAGGTATTTCTCCTGTTCGTCTCTCAATGCGTATGCCTGCGATGCTTTCATTGCAGTATAGTCAAATCCGTGAGTATAGTCTCAATCATTCAGCCCCCAAAAAAAGTGGTTTTGTGCTTGCCTATTCGAAAAATTATTATCTTTGTAGCCATATAAACCATACACAAATCCGATAGCATGGAATACAAGTCAAACACAAATATCGATGCCGGACACTTTCCGGCACTGACCGGCGGAGGGTCGGACCTCATCCAAAAAGACCGGGGCTTCATAACCCCTCGCCTTCGGGTAGAGTTTGCCCTGCATGGGTCTGCTATCGGTATTTAACCCTTTAACATCCATTAATCATGAACATCGAAGAAAACAAGAAGCTGTGGGCGAAGATAGTAGCCAAGGCTTGGTGTGACGAGGCCTACAAGGCCGAGTTGTTGAACAACCCGGAGCAGGTGCTGAAAGCGGAGGGTGCGGAGATCCCCGAAGGGGTGCGTGTACATTGTGGTGGAAGAGCAGAAGCCCTCGACAGCGGAGGACATTTATCTCTACTTACCGCCTGTAAACCATACTATCACACTTGACGAGGTGGAGATGAAAAAGGCAGCAATTTGTAGTTACTGTGGTGGCGGACATTGTAGTAGTATATGAACATAGAAGAGAACAAGAAGCTTTGGGCGAAGATCGTAGCCAAGGCATGGTGTGATGAGGCTTTCAAGGCAGAATTGCTGAACAACCCGGAGCAGGTGCTGAAAGCGGAGGGTGCGGAGATCCCCGAAGGCGTGCATGTACATGTGGTGGAAGAGCAGAAGCCCTCGACAGCGGAGGATATTTATCTCGACTTACCGCCCGTCAAGGAGACCATCAACTTGAATGAAGCGGATGAGAAAAAGGCGGCATTCGGGGCTTACTGCTGCTTTAGCAAATGATGAAGCGAAAAGGTATGGATATTGAAATTCTGATTAACTTTTAATTTACACGCATATGAACATCGAAGAGAACAAGAAGCTTTGGGCGAAGATAGTAGCCAAAGCATGGTGTGATGAGGCCTTCAAGGCAGAATTGCTGAACAACCCGGAGCAGGTGCTGAAAGCGGAGGGTGCGGAGATCCCCGAAGGGGTGCATGTACATGTGGTGGAGGAGCAGAAGCCCTCGACTGCGGAGGATGTCTATCTCTACCTGCCACCCATCAACCAAATGATCAGCGTGCAGGAAGAGGAGATGAAAAAGGCAGCATATCGCACTTTTGGCGGCTGCGGAACAGGTTGTGAC
>JALEPZ010000029.1 GCA_022767125.1 Phocaeicola plebeius | reverse complement strand
TGGCCAGAGCACTAAGAACAACGCTCGTACACGTAAGGGAAGAAAGAAAACAGTTGCAAATAAGAAAAAAGCTACTAAATAATAATTGTTGATATGGCAAAAAAAACAGTCGCAGCTAAAAAAAGAAATGTAAAGGTGGATGCAAATGGACAGTTGCATGTTCATTCTTCCTTCAATAACATTATCGTTTCTTTGGCAAACAGCGAAGGCCAGATTATCTCTTGGTCTTCTGCAGGTAAGATGGGATTTAGAGGTTCCAAGAAGAACACTCCTTATGCAGCTCAGATGGCTGCCCAGGATTGCGCAAAGGTGGCGTATGATCTTGGCCTGAGAAAGGTGAAAGCATACGTGAAGGGTCCGGGTAACGGACGTGAGTCTGCTATCAGAACAGTTCACGGAGCCGGAATTGAGGTTACTGAAATCATTGATGTAACTCCGTTGCCTCACAATGGTTGTCGTCCTCCGAAAAGAAGAAGAGTATAATACAGATAACCTTTTTAGGTGAAACTTGATTTTGTTTGAAGGGAGTGTATTTCCTTTCTGCATTTCGCGGCTGCAACAAATTAAGTTCACATATAACAATTAAAAATAGAAAGAAAATGGCTAGATATACTGGACCAAAAACAAAAATTGCACGTAAATTTGGTGAAGCGATCTTCGGAGCAGATAAAGTTTTGTCAAAGAAAAACTATCCTCCCGGACAGCATGGTAATAATCGCCGTAGAAAGACTTCTGAATACGGTATCATGTTGGCTGAAAAGCAGAAAGCTAAGTACACTTACGGAGTGTTAGAAAAACAGTTCCGTAACTTGTTTGATAAGGCTGCCCGCACCAGCGGTATTACCGGTGAAATCCTGATGCAAAGCCTTGAATGTCGTCTTGACAATGTCGTGTTCCGTTTGGGTATTGCCCCCACACGTGCCGCAGCCCGTCAGTTAGTTGGCCACAAGCATGTAACTGTTGATGGCAAGGTGGTTAACATACCTTCCTATGCCGTTAAACCGGGTCAGGTGGTAGGTGTTCGTGAGAAATCCAAGTCGCTCGAAGTGATTGCAAACTCACTCGCAGGATTTAATCACAGCAAATATCCTTGGTTGGAATGGGATGAAAACTCGAAGGTAGGTAAGCTGTTGCACATTCCGGAAAGAGCAGACATTCCTGAAAACATTAAAGAGCACTTGATCGTTGAATTGTATTCTAAATAAATAATTATTTTCATGGCGATATTAGCATTTCAAAAACCTGATAAAGTATTAATGTTGGAAGCGGATTCCAAATTCGGTAAATTCGAATTTCGTCCGCTTGAGCCCGGTTTCGGTATTACCGTAGGTAATGCTTTACGCCGTATTCTCCTTTCCTCACTAGAAGGCTATGCTATCAACACGATTCACATCGATGGTGTTGAACATGAGTTTGCCACTGTTCCAGGAGTAAAAGAGGATGTTACTAACATTATCTTGAATCTGAAGCAAGTTCGGTTCAAGCAAGTTGTCGAGGAATTCGAAAATGAAAAGGTAAGCATTACCGTTGAGAATTCTACTGAGTTTAAGGCAGGTGATATTGGTAAGTATTTGACCGGATTTGAAGTGTTAAATCCTGAATTAGTTATTTGCCATTTAGATTCAAAAGCCACAATGAAGATAGATCTTACGATTAACAAAGGTCGTGGTTACGTTCCGGCAGATGAAAACCGTGAATTCTGTACTGATGTTAACGTGATTCCTATCGATTCTATTTACACGCCGATTCGTAATGTCAAGTATACCATTGAAAACTATCGCGTAGAACAGAAGACTGACTACGAGAAATTGGTGCTTGAAATTACTACGGATGGTTCCATTCACCCGAAGGAAGCACTGAAGGAAGCTGCAAAGATTCTGATTTATCACTTCATGCTGTTCTCCGATGAGAAGATTACGCTTGAAGCTTCTGATGCGGACGGTAATGAAGAATTTGATGAAGAGGTTTTGCATATGCGTCAGTTGCTTAAGACCAAGTTGGTCGATATGGATCTCTCTGTCCGTGCTTTGAACTGCTTGAAGGCTGCTGATGTGGAAACTCTCGGCGACCTTGTTCAGTTCAATAAGACGGATTTGTTGAAGTTCCGTAACTTCGGTAAGAAATCGCTCACGGAGCTTGATGATTTGCTCGAGAGTCTGAATCTGTCGTTTGGAACAGATATTTCTAAATATAAATTAGATAAAGAATAAACAATGAGACATAATAAAAAATTCAATCATTTGGGTCGTACTGCTTCTCACAGAAATGCAATGTTGTCTAACATGGCCTGTTCTTTGATTAAGCACAAAAGAATCACTACGAC
>JALEPZ010000010.1 GCA_022767125.1 Phocaeicola plebeius | reverse complement strand
GAATGACTTTGGATGACACCGACAACTTATGGTCGTGATTTTGCGTATTGCCTCAAGTCGCATGGTGGGGTAAGGGGCATTTATATGTCTTTATGGTGACATTCGATGCAATGTGCCCCCTTTTTACTAACGATGCAGATTCTTTTCGCTTCTGTATTATATTAGGCGCGTAGTTGCGGATTTGAGGTATGATTATTTTTGAAGCATGCCTTATTCCAAATTACTGATGGCGGTATTCATGTTGGTCAGACGCTCGGTGTAGCAGACCTTCATGTTCTCTATGACCTTGTCATAGTCCAGACGCTCGTCACCGCTGAAGTCGATGTACCAGCTGTATCCGGTACGCTCCCGCGACTCTATCGGCCATATCCGCTGGTTGTAAGTGTCGGAGAGCCTGTTGGCCTCACCCAGCTGGTCGATGGTGGCGGTCACGCCCTGCAATACGGGATAAAGCGTCTGCCAGCGGCTCTTGACTGTGGCCTTGAACGTGGCGTCGCCGAACAGCAGCGGATACCACATGTAGGGCGCGTCGCCATCGTTGCCCCCGGTGTAGCTGTACTGCGTGTAGAGCAGCGTGTTTGTACCGAAACTCAAATCGCTGTGACCGTAGCCTCTGTTGATTGCATTGATGTTCTCGATGTTGGGGAAGGTCTGGTAGTCGAAGTCCCACACAGGCCCGGCGCAGAGCTTGCCGGTTCCGTCCTTGTACATGTACACGCTCTTGGGGTGGCGGTACTCGTTGTTCATCGTCAGTTCCTGCACTATCCAGTAGTCGGCCACAGAGTTGATGTCGAGTTTCTCGTGGGCCCCTGTATAGTTCTTGTTACTCAGCTTGGTCTCGATGTCCTGTACCCAGCTCTGCACATAGTCCCATATCGCAGTATTGGTTATCTCGTCCTTGCTCTGGCAGGGCAGGTTGTAATACGAGGTACGGAACTTGTTGTACTCGTCGTAGTTGTCGTCGAACTCCAGCAGGTAGCCGCAGTTGGCGGTGGTGGCGGTTCCCCCATCTTTCACAACATCCTCGAAACCGTCCTGTATGGCCAGACGGTTCTTGTCTATCTTTATCTGCTCGCACAGGAAGTAGTTGCCCACATGCACGCCGTTGAGCACCAGCTCCACGCTCTTGCCGTGCGGTTGCCAGGGCAGGCCGGGCGAGGACGTGCCGCTGAAAGCCGTGCGCACCTTGTCGGCGATGTCGAAGGCCACGCCGTTGCGCATCAGCGAGCGGTCTATCCAGTTAGCCAGCAGACACCAGCGCTTGTGCTTCTTCATTCCGAGGACTTCCGTCTGCGATGCCAGCTTGATGGCAAGGGGCTTCTTGGGGAAGTTGCTCGTGGAGTTTCCGCGCAGGCGGAAGCCGCAGTTCATCTCCGCCAGCGAAGCGACACCGTTCTCGTAGATGGCGATTTTGTCGGTCTCGGTGAAGTCGGTGTTCTTGGCGGGTACCGTCATGTCGAGGAACTGCACCGAGCCGCCGGAGTTGCCGGTCATCACCACCACGGGAAGGCCCGTGTTGGTAACCGTCACCACATAGTCGCGGCTCATGCCTCCCGCTGTCACCGTATAGGTCACGGGCGACCTGAAATCCTGCGCGCTCACACCGCTGGTCTGCTCCGCACCGTCCACCGTCACAGTGGCTCCTTCGGTCACGGTGAAGGTCGGCACTAAGGTGAAGTCATAGAGATAGGGTATGCATCCGCTTATCTCGCCTTGGGGATTTCCCTCTTCGGTGGTGACGGTCAGTTCCTGCCCCGTCACGTTTCTCACCGTGGTTTTGCTGCCGTCGTAGTAGGCCTCCCTGGCCAGGATCTTGCCCTCGTTGCGGGCGGCCTCAAAGCCGAACGTGAGGATTTCCGGCTCTTCACCGGCGGTGATGTCCTCTATCGTCAGACCGTTCTCCTCCACTGTGGCGGCGGCGAGGTGAAGCGGGATGTCATAGCAGCCGCCCGCCGCGAGGTCCTGCCGGGCTGTCACCCTGAAACTTATCCAATGCCTGTCGGTTGCCAGATGGATTTGCAGGGTCTGTCCGCTCCTTATCACGGGGGCGATGCAGGCATAGGCTTCCACCTTGCCGGTAAGCGCGGGTTCGTCGGTCAGCTGCACTGCCAGACTGGTAACGGCCTCGCCATCCACGGGAGCAAGCCTCGCATCGAGGTCGGTCAGGTTCATGGTGAACTCACCGGCCCAAGGCTCGGCCTCTCCGGTGCTCTCCTCCGGCTCTTCCACACGAATGCTCACCAGACGCTCATCGGTGCTGACACCATCCACGCCCGAGGCGTCCACCTCGAAGCGGAGCATGGCCACCATAGGGCGGAACGCGAAGTGCCACGAGTCGCCGCGCCGTGTCACCGTGGAGCTTGCCTTGATGTCGTTGTCGGAAATGGAGGCCGCATCGGTCCAGTATTGGTCGGTGCCGACGGTTACGGGTATGGCCGCCGCATCAGTGGCATCATTTCGGTAGGGATAATAGGCGTAGAGCGGCGTGTCGCCCGATGTCACCTCACCGGTGAAGGTGGCGGTGGCGGCGGGTTCAGTATGGGTTCCCTCGAACGGGGCGTTGGCGGTCGACTTGCCGAACACGCCGATTTGGTCATTGGGTGACCAAAGGATGCCGGTGACACCGGCGGTGGAGCCGGCATCGTCGATTTGCGAGCGCGAGCCGGCCTGTGAGCACGGGGCTGTTTCCGCCGTTATCTCAATCCGTTCTTTTCCCCCGGACAGCACATCGGTGTCGGCACACCCCGCCGCAAGAACGGTGATGAGTGCCGACAACAGGCTGCCGAAAGAATATTTCTGTATTCTCATGTCTTTTTAAAGATTTGTAAGTAATGTCGATGCGTTCCTATTCCACGCCGAAGCCCACGCCCTTGTCGGTATAGCTGCTGTCGTAGGAATTGCCGCCGGTGGAGCCGGAGGTGGAACCGTCGCGCACGCAACGCACGCCGTAGGCATTAAGATTGTACGACGAATACTTCGTCTTGACCGTACCGACGACTCCGGCATTATACCCCGTTCCAGACAGTCCTTTGTCAGGCTCGGTATAATTACCCGAACCGGTAAGCCAATAGAAATGATAAAGATGCATCGACATGGCACTGTAGTCATTGATGTCGCTTGTACTGAGCCAAAGGTAGGAGTTCAGGGCATAGTCGCTGCGCTTACCGGACGGATTGGGGAACCTGCATCCGCCCATAGGATAATATCCGCCTTCGGTATCGTCCCCGGTCTGCCGGAAGTAGATGCCGTAACCGAAGATCTTACTCGTGTTGTCGGAGGTATTGCAGGCGAATCCGATGCGGTTCCGGTGGATACCCTTGGGCAGCCAGTATTCCGTAGTGCCGGACATCTCCGTGCTTACAATACATTGGATGTAGTCATTAGTAAGATTCGGTACCGTCACACCGTCTATCGTGCGAAATCCGGTTACTCCTTTCATTTGGATATCGGTTCTATCCGGCGTGATGAAACGGGTGAAAGTGGCGCTGTTCGCCACACGATAGCCTACAGGAGAGGGGTCGTAGATGGTCTTGACATCCGTCCATCCTCCATCGGTGACGGTCTTTTGTGAGGAGTCGCCCCACAGGAGCCGGTTGTCTTCGCCCAGCCAGCTCGAGCAGTCGCCTACGGCCGGCTTGTTGATGATATAGCCGGGGCGAAGCACCGATGCGGCAATGGTGGCATCGGTCAGGGTGGCGGGTTGCCACACGGGGTAGGAAGAAGCGATATCCGTCGCCACGCCATCCACATAATAGACATCGCTGTTGGGAATCGGGTCTTTGCGTCCCCACTGGTAGAGCATGTAGCTGCATACCTTGCGTTCCGCTTCGTCGGTACGGGAGGTCTGCAAGCGTTCATCTTCGGTACTTGGAAATGCACCGAGGTTGCGGTCCATGATAGTGAACGAGCTGCCTGACTTCGTGGTGATTACATTATCCTGCGGCAACGTGTCGCCGGTGCCCCAGATGTGCCAGCTCCACAGGATGTCGCCCGTGCATCCGTCGCCGCTGTAAACGGCAATCAGGGCGTTGCCCGTGTTCCGGGCGGCGGTGTAGTGCACCCGTCCGTCGTCTGCAAGGCGGACGCTGCCCTCGTCGATGAAGCCCTGCGTATCCTGCCACAGCACTTTGGCGGACTTCGGATTTATCTTCGACGAGGTGACATGGAAGCCGGCGCCGGGGATGATGCCCTTGTCGCCGTTGCCTATCTGACGGGCGTAGAACGAGTGCTCGCCGGCGGTGGTTATCATGTAGCAGTTGGCGGTCTCCTCGGCTGGTTCATCGGGTTCTTCAACATCCTTGATGACGGCACTGTTGTTGGCGAGCACCGTGGCGTTGAGCGGGACATCGTAGAACGCGCCTCCCTCCATCGTGCCAAGCAGCGTGGCGGTGAAGGTCGCGACATGCCGGTCGGTGGTGATGACGAAGTCGAGCTTGGTGCCCACGGTGCATCCGGGAGCTGCCACGGCGTATGCCGTCACCTGACGGGACAGGGCGGGCCGCCCTGCCATGTCGACCGTCAGCGTGGCGGCGGCATCGACCGGTGTCAGACCTGCGTCAGGGTTGTTCAGGTCGCAGGTGAAGGCTCCCGACAGGCTGCCCGTGCCAGCTGTCATCCCTATCGACAGCAGCGTCTCGTCGGCGGCCAGCCCACTGACTGCGGAAAGGTCGATTTGCAGGCGCAGCAACGTGACCATCGAACGGAAACGCATGCGGTAGGAACCGTCGGACTGCCGTTCGGCCGACGAGGACGCCTTGAAGTCGTAGACGGCCACCGAAGTGACATCGGAGTAGGTCTGCACGGCGGGGATATTCACAGGAACGGCCGCGGCGTCGGCCGCACCCTCCGTATAGGGGTAATAGGCTGTCGACGGGGTGGCGGAGAAGGTGCCGGAGTAGGAGAAGGTTGTCTCGTCGGCGGCAGTCTCATTGGCGGATGTGAAGCATACGTTGGACTGCGATGCGCCGAATACGCCTATCCTGTCCCCCGGACTCCATTGCATCACAAGGCTGCCGTCGTCGGCGATACCGCCCACCTGCGACCGGGAGGAGACACCGGAGAGTCCGGCGTTGACCGCCCGGATTGCCGTCAGGGGTTGTGCGGAGGGCATGTCGCCCTCCGCCGTACAACCCGAGAATGCGGCCGCGGCAAGCAAGCCCGACAGCAAAATCGTTATCTTGATTTTCATAAAACAGTATCTGATTGTTTATTATTTGATTATCGAACCGCCGGGACGGTAGGATGAGTCATAGGTGGCCTGCGTTGAAGCGGACGGTTCTACATCGCGGACAAGGATAATCGGACACCGCGTTGTTCCATCTGCATCAACTGCATCATTATCCGTGGAAATGTATTTGCCGCTGGTCGTTTGAATATAATAATATCTGTTGGTTCCGTACTTGGTCCTTGCAATTGTTAATTGATCTAAATCATTTTGACAATATTTCAGCATCAATCCCAGTTCCTTTTCGTTGGGAACACGCCACTTGCCCGCGTCGTTATCCTCAGAATAGCTGGAACCTATAGTATTATCCGTCGTAGCTTCGCGGGCGGTATAATAGGTATTTTGGGATGCATAAATTTTCTGTATTGCTATCTTGAATGCTCTCGGCAGCTTGTCCGCTTCATCACCGGTGACATGGGAAGGATAATTGCCTGTTTGTCCGCTCAATCGCAAGCACTCGTCCGCCAAACCTGTAATGGTAACGGTACGAGTCAAGGTGTCATAAGAAGATATTGAGGTCGTTGCTCCATTATTGTCTTTCAGATTACGGATGGCACGTAAGGCGTTATTAGACTGATTATATGTGTTTCCATCTGTTGTCCAAGAACTATTCTTCCATGGCCCGAAGGCCACACCTTCATCGACCCACCAGGTGCGCTGATTACCATTGGTGCTCGTGAGATATGTCATATCGGTTCTACCTTCGATATTAATCCGCGTTTCTGTCGGAATCGAATTATTTCCATACCAAATTACCAGACACTGGTCATGAGCCGGCAAGTACCAACGAATCTCGTCATCGTCGATTATTCCGTCCCCATCATTATCACGATTCCGTGAAAGCCATTGGTAAAGGGCGGTATCATATCCGGAGTTCATTACTTTAGTCGAATCGATTACACCGTTTATATATCCATTGTAGGCTTCATCAATGTATGTGCTCCAGTTTGCTTTATCGCCTATTATCTTCTTGCTATTTTGCCAACCATCAGATTCTGAGTTTGAGGGGACACCCGTATCCTCGTTCAGGTTAGAGTTGGTCCTTTGGGTTTCTTCTAACGTCTCAATGCCGAACGGGTTGGCCAGCGACAGCTTCATAGGCGACTTGATGCTTCGCTGCTGTATGCAGAAGATAGGTGTGGTGGTATAGGAGCTGTGCCCGTCTGGGCTGACACTCGTTCCCTCGGAAAGGAGCATCTCGCGGTCGGCGGCATTGACGAAGTCGGTTATATTCTTATTTTCATAGAAATATTCATTGACATAGGCGGCCACATATACCTTACCGTTATTGACGATGAAGTATTCCTGATTCTTTTCGCTGTTAATATCTTTCAGTTTCGTCAGCAGTTCCTTGATGTTGCACAGCTTATTATTCTTACGCAGCGTGGAATAGGACTCGAATGTGCTTGTGGTTGCGGGCCTGCCGAACTCCACCCACTGATAGTCGTCAATGTCCGTCAAATCGTCAATGCGCGTCACCGTTCTGTTGGTATAAGGAGTCTTCAGCGACAACGCAAAACTACTTAAATTGGCGTCGATGTCCAGAGCGAACAGTATCTGCTCGTAGTGCGCGTCCACGTGGACATTGAGTTCTTCGTTCTTCTGAATGATGTTGCCCTCGGCTCCGGGCTGGTCCTCGTTGTAGGCTGTTGCTTCCACGATGATGTTGTCTACTCCCTTCACCGTCACAGTATAGGTGTATTTCACGTTGCGGCGCACGGTGAAGTTGGCGTACGAGCTGGCTGAGAAGTCGCCAAGGTGGATGGTGTATTCCACGTTACCGGTCACCTTCTGCCCGTCCTTGCCGGGTCCGTCATAACGGCCCTTGACAACCACATAGGTGGCTTCCTTGGGAGCGTACTCGAAGTTGGTACGGGGATGGGCGCCTCGGTTATTGTCCTGATACTTCTCGCGATCAGCCTGCGAAGAACATCCGGTTCCATCAGGCTGCACGTTTTCCTGCGTGTAGAATGTGAAGGTGTAATTACCGTTGTTCTTGTCGGTGATAGGAATGTCCGTTCTGTTCTTTAAAGTATTGGGGTTGGCTTTGTATCCGAGGCTTCCAGGCATTGTACCTTTAGAGCCTGTCCAGCCCGTGCGCTCCATCAGCGTGGACGATGTGGAATAGTTGTACAGGTCGTAGCTCTCGGGAACGAATGTCACGCCATTGCCATTGATAAAGTTGAAAATGGTCTTGGAAATCAGGCGGCGCAGCACAAGGCATGGGTCGCCTTGCAGCGTGTTTTCGCCTGCGTTGAGCGTGAGCGTGCCGTCTGCGGCTTCATGTTCGTACTTGCCCGACATCAGTATGGCGGTCTCCACGATGTCGAGGTCCGGCGATCCGCCGGTGCAGAAGTCGTCGATCTGTGCCTTGGTCATTGTCTTCAGGTCGTCGAGCGAGACGGACACGAACTGCTTGTCGTAGTTGGCTACGGCATAGAGGTACCATTCGCCGCTGTACAGCCCATCAACGTCTATATTGACGGTGTACCGGTAGTTGGTCTCCGATTTCTGCTCCGGGGTGCCCAGAGCCGTTATCTCCTTGACCACCGGCGTTGCATCGGGCTGGCTCTTCTTGTAGAAGAGCAGCGCCAGTTTCTCCACGTTGGTTTCCGTCTCATTGGAAGCCCTCGTCATGGTCACATTGCCCGTTTCCGGCACGGAGATTTGCATCCGCAGGGAGGTGACGGGCAGTCCCTCCTGCACTTTCTCTTGGAATTCATCGTCCGAACAGGCGGCGAAAGCCAGCGCTGTGAGCAGGACGAAACCTATTCTTCTTATCTTTTTCATAATCACTGATTTTTTAGTTGAATGTCACATCATTGTCAATCGAGGTATATTCCTTTACCTCGATCTGAGCGCTCTCTTGTTTCAAGGTTGCCGTTTCACCTGAGGACACTACTCCTGTGCAGATGCCGTCTTCCAGTTCCACCTGAGTTCTCTTGGTCTCGGGCGCCTCGTAGGATTTCAAATCTGTTTTCTTAGTCTCGTTCATATTCTTTATAGTTTAAAAGTTAATGTATGTCATTTCTTTTTCCTGTGTTTTCCGTAACCGTAGCCATATCCATAGCCGTAACCATACCCATAGCTGTATCCGTAACCGTATCCACGGTGGCGGGGGTCCACCCCGTTGAGGATGAGGGCCATGTTGCTGAGCTTGTTCTCGCGGTACAGCTCCTCCATGTCGGGCAGCTGCCGGCGGTCGAGCCTGCCGGCGCGCACCACGAAGATGGTGAGGTCGCTGATGCGGTTGCTGATGGTGGCGTCGGCCACGACACCCACCGGCACGTTGTCGGCGATGATGTAGTCATATCGCCGGCGCAGCTCCGCCACCAGCTCGTCCAGGCGGCTGTCCATGAGCAGCTCGGCGGGGTTGGGCGCCACGGTGCCGGAGGAGATGATGTCGAGGTTGTCGTGTCCGGGGTCGGCATGTATGATGTCGTCCACGCCGATGCTGTTGTCGGCAAGGAAGTTGGTCACACCCGCCGGATGCCTGTGGAAGTGGCGGCTCAGGGTTCCCTTGCGGATGTCAAGGTCCACCAGCACCACCTTCTTCTTCGTGAGCACGAGGCTCATGGCGAGGTTGCGGGAGATGAACGTCTTTCCGGCGCCCTCGTTGAACGAGGTGAAGGTGATGACCTGCATCGGCCTGTCCTTTTTCGCCATGAATGCCATGTTGGTGCGCAGGATGCGGAAGCTCTCGGAGAGCATCCCGTCCTCGCCAGCCTTGGCGATGCCCGTGCGGGCGGCCTCCCTGTCCTGGGGGATTTCCCCGAGGAAGGGTATGCTGACCGCGCCCTTGAGGTCCCTGCGGCTGTGCACCCGGGTGTCCATGAAGAGTATCATGAGGAACACCACGCCGGGCACGGCCAGCCCGACGAGTACCCCGAGCAGCAGGATGCGGTTGCGCACGGGCGAGACGGGTCCCGCGGGTCCGTCCACGCTGTCGATGGTGCGCGCGTTGTTGTCGGCCATAGCCTGCGAGAGGGCGTTCTCCTCGCGCCGGTTGAGCAGGAACATGTAGAGCGACTCCTTGATTTTCTGCTGGCGCTCGATGGAGAGCATCTCGCGCTCCTTGGTGGGCACGGTGGTGAAGCGCGCCTGTGCCTGCGCCTGGCGGCTGCGGGCGTCGTTGCGCTTCATGTTGATGCCGACGATCATATTGTCGATGGCGCGGATGATGCTCTGCCTCAGGGCGTGGATGGTGTTGTTCAGCTCCTCCACAACGGGGTTGCTGTCGCTGCTGTCGTCAATGAGCTTGTCGCGCTTGAGCTTCAGGGCGTTGTACTGGCTGATCTGCCCCTCGATGCCGGCGTCGCTGATGCCCGTCCCCGAGGGGATGAGGTCGCGCTCCCGGGTGGGGTCGGTGAGGTAGTCCTTGATGAACCGCGCCAGCCTGAGCTGGGTCTCCTGCTGCTGCGCGTCGGCGCTGTAGGCCTGCTCCTCGCCCGTGTAGCGTCCGGCCAGCGAGCCGATGTCCATCACCTGGTTGTGCTGCTTGAACGACTCCAGCTCGGTCTCCACGCCGCCCAGCTCGCGCTCGATGATGATGAGCCGCTCGTTGATGAACTCGGAGGTGTTCACCGCCACCTGGTTCTTGTCGTTGATGGCCTCCTCGTTGTACACGTTGACCAGCGTGTTGAGCACGTCCTCGGCGCGTTGGGGCGAGACGTCCTTCAGCGAGAGCACGAGGATGGAGGACTCGTCCTCCTCCTGTCGGATGGCCATGCTGCCCTGGAACCGCCCGGCCACGGCGTTCAGCGGGTTCTTGGTGACGCTTATCTCGCGGCCCGTCCACGACTTGCCCCAGTGGTCGGTGCCGGTCACAAGGATGCGCTCGTCGCCGACTTTCAGCGTGTCGTTGAGCCGCACGTCGTAGGACTCCTTCGCGCCGGGAAGCCCCTCGAAGGCGGACAGCGTCACGGTATTGCCGCCGCGCGGCGTCACGGCGAAGGATATGCGGCGCTCGGGCATCACGTTGATGAAGGAGACGCTCACCGGCGAGAGGTTGTAAAGCTCGTCGGTGCGCAGGCCCTTCTCCATGCGGTAGTCCACGTCGGCGTGCAGGCGCTGCACCACCTCGCGCATCAGCCGCTTGGAGCGGAACTGGAGGATCTCGTTGGCCACGTTCACCTTGTTGATGTAGTTGTCGTAACGGTCGAGGCCGGCCGTGGAGGTCTTGTTCGACGGGTCCTTGATGATGACCGTGACCGAACGGAAGAACACCAGCGGCGAGGTGGCGTAATGGTACCATGCCAGCCCGCCGAAGACCAGTACGGAGAGCACGAACCACTTCCATTTCGACAACAGGTAGACGGACAGGTCCACAAGGTTGACGCCCTGTTCGTTCTTGTTGGATTGACTGTTGCTTTGCATGATTCGGAATATTGTGTGTTTACTTGGTTGCCCAGATGACGGTGCAGACCGCCGAGATGAGCGAGAGGAAGACGGTGGAGAACCGCCATGCCTTGTCGCCGTTGCCCTCCTTGTTGTACTTCGGCTCGACGTACACGATGTCGTTCTGCTGGAGGTAGAAGCAGGGCGACTGGAAGAGGTCCTTGCTGCGCAGGTCGTGCATGTACATCACCCGCTGGCCGTCCTCCTCGCGGATGACCGCCACGCGATTCACGCGGCCCCGGGGACTGACGTCGCCGGCCCTGGCCACGGCCTCCAGCAGGGTGATGCGGTCGCCGCCGACGGAGAAGGTGCCGGTGTGCCCCACGGCGCCCATCACCGAATACTTGAAGTTGAGGAACTCAAGCGACACCAGCGGTTCCCTGATGTACCCACCCGCGACGATGCGGTCGCGTATCAGGGAGGTCACCTCGCTCACCCTCAACCCCTCTACATGGAGCTTGCCCAGGATGGGGAAGTCGATGTTGCCGTCCACATCCACGCGGTAGCCCCTGGGGGCGGACGAGGCGTTCTCCGTGACCGAGCCGCCGGCGTCCACGCGGAAGGAGCCGCCGCGCACGTTGAACGGTATGGCCAGTTCGGGGTTCTTGCTGCTCACGGTGATGTCCAGACGGTCGTCGGTATGCACGACCGCCTCGTACCTGATATCGCAGGGGTAGCCCTGTCCCGGCTCCATGTCCTGCAAATAGACGAATTTCTTCGAGGAGGCGCAGGAGCACAGCAGGAATACGACCGCCAGTAAAATCAAAAAATGGATCTTTCTTTTCATTGCTGTATAATTTGGTTTAAGGAATGTTCTAAAAATTAATTAACTGACAGTCAGATATATCTGACGATAATTCGATATAATTTTGTACCTTTGCAGTACCAAACGACGTAATCATGAAGAAAACGACGATATATAGGAGACCGATGGATGAGAATC
>JALEPZ010000005.1 GCA_022767125.1 Phocaeicola plebeius | reverse complement strand
CTGGTGATGGGCGCTGCCACAATACCCAGAATGGCCAGCACACCGCCAACGGTTCCCAACCATTCATTGGAAATGACCGTAGCCACCTTTGCACCCGAATACGCCATCCCTGTTTCGGGATTCACAATGCCGTTCTCCTGGAAGAAACAGGTAGCTGCCGCCGCCCAAATCAGTGCCACCATTCCTTCGGTCACCATCGCTCCATAAAAGATGGGGCGACAATGCTTCTCGTTGGTCAGGCAACGGGCCATCAACGGCGACTGTGTGGCATGGAACCCGCTGATAGCTCCACAGGCGATGGAGATAAACATCATCGGGAAGATAGGATTCTGTTCATATTTTGTCCCGAACCCGTTCCACATCTCCGGAAGATCGGGCTGACGGACATACAGCATGACCAAGATACCCACTGCCATGAACAACAGTGCCACCGCAAACAGCGGATACACCCGACCGATAATCTTGTCCACCGGCAACATCGTCGCCAGTATGTAATACAGGAAGATGACCGCCATCCAGAAATAGACATTCAAGGCAGCAGGAGTCATACCCGCCAGCAGTTCAGCGGGTCCCGACACAAAGACGGCGCCTACCAGTACCATCAGCACCACCGTAAACACACACACCAGCTTCTGGGTACGTCCCCCCAGGAAACGGCCAATCAGCTGGGGCAAGCTTTCCCCTCCATGACGCAGCGAGAAAGTGCCCGACAAGAAATCGTGTACGGCTCCGGCAAACAAAGTGCCGAAGACAATCCATAAATAAGAGGCCGTCCCGAACTGCGCTCCCATAATGGCACCGAAAATAGGTCCCAGACCGGCAATGTTCAAGAACTGGATCATAAAGACTTTCCAAGTAGGCAATGGTATATAATCCACCCCATCCCTCATGGATATAGCCGGTGTCGTACGGGAAGGATCAGGACCAAACAGACGGTCGATATAGCGACCGTACAGCATATAACCCGCTACCAGCAATAATAAGGCAATCGTAAACGTAACCATAATTCATTTGTTTTTTTAGTGGAATGCAAAAGTAACAAATATCACAAATACTTTTTATCTTTGCGGCATAAAATTTATAATCATGTACAAAATCAGCAGAACATTCATCTTTTTATGGACACTTTTCTGCCTTTCTTTCCCTGCGTATGCTCAGCCCAAACATGAGATAAGGGCAGTATGGCTCACCACCTTAGGCGGTCTGGACTGGCCCACCACCAAAGCCAGTTCCCCGCAACGGCGGATGCAGCAGCAAAAAGAACTATGCGACATCCTGGACCGGCTGAAAGCCGCCCACTTCAACACAGTGCTCTACCAGGCCCGCATCAAGGGAGACGTAGGCTACCCGTCGAGTCACGAACTGTTTACAGAGGCTTTCACCGGACATGCCGGACAAGATCCCGGCTATGACCCGCTGGCCTTTGCCATCGAGGAATGCCACAAGCGAGGGATGGAGCTGCATGCGTGGGTGGTGACCATCCCGGTGGGAAACGACCGGCAGATCCGTTCCCTGAAACAGCAGAATGTCGTGAAGCGATATCCCAAGATCTGCAAGAAATACCACAACGTATGGTACCTCGACCCCGGCCACCCCGGTACGGCCGACTACCTGTCGGGCATTGTCCGCGAGATTGTGACCCGTTATGATGTGGACGGCATCCACTTCGACTACATCCGTTACCCCGAGAATTCCCCGAAGTTTCCCGACAAAGACACCTACCGCAAGTACGGTCACGGACAAGACTGGCGGCAATGGAGGAGGGACAACATCACCCGCATCGTCGAACGGCTCTACACAGACATCAAGGCCCTGAAACCCTGGGTAAAGGTCAGCAGCTCGCCCATTGGCAAATACAACGATACCGGCCGGTACCCGTCGAAAGGATGGAACGCCTACCACGTTGTGTTCCAGGATGCCCAGCAGTGGCTGAAGCGCGGCATTCACGACGCCCTTTTCCCGATGATGTATTTCCAGGGCAACAACTTCTATCCCTTTGCCCTCGACTGGCAGGAGAATGCCAACGGACGATGGACGGTGCCCGGACTGGGCATCTACTTCCTGCATCCGAAAGAAGGAAAGTGGAAACTGGAAGAGGTAGTGCGCCAGCTGCATTTCCTGCGTGCTATCCAGGCAGACGGACAAGCCTACTTCCGCAACCGCTTCCTGATGGACAACATACAGGGCCTGATGGACGAGATTGAAGAAGAATTCTACACCGCGCCGGCAGTCTGGCCCGCCATGACCTGGCAGGACAGCATCGCCCCAACCGCCCCCACCCGTCCCCGACTGACTTTTCAGGAAGACGGCTGTACCCTTCTGGACTGGGACGCCGCGACCGACAATTCGGCTCCTTTCACTGTCACCTACCGTCTCTATGCGTCCGACAGCTACCCAGTCGACACCGACCAAGCCAGCCACCTGATAGAAACGCGGGTGGAGACCACTCATTATGAATATCGCCCGTCGGTTCCCTGGCTGCAGCAACGCTACTGGGCCGTCACGGCAGTGGACCGGTACGGCAACGAAAGTCGTCCGCTTGCCCTGAACACCCCTACCGTAGAAAGCCTTCCGACCCTGCACGAGCTGCCCGAAGCCGGTGAAGGATGCACCCTGGTCGTCACCGACCGGACAGGCCGCGAAGTACTGGCTACACACGAGTCGGGCACCGCCCCTCTGCAACCGTTGGGGAAGGGGTTCTACCGTGTCAGCCGGCGGTCGGCCGACGGAACGGACCGCCTCATCGGTATCCTGGTACGATAAAATCGGCTCCGGATGATGGAAATACGCGAAAGATTCGCTAAATTTGCCCCATATTATGAATCTGCAACAAATTATTTACACTCATGAGTAACCAACGATACATGCAACGCGGCGTTTCTGCATCGAAAGAAGATGTACACAACGCCATCAAGAACATCGATAAAGGTATTTTCCCGCAGGCGTTCTGCAAGATTATCCCGGATATTCTGGGAGGCGACCCGGAGTATTGCAACATCATGCATGCTGACGGAGCGGGCACCAAATCTTCCTTGGCCTACCTCTACTGGAAGGAAACGGGCGACCTGTCTGTCTGGAAAGGCATCGCACAGGATGCCCTCATCATGAACATCGACGACCTGCTGTGCGTAGGAGCTGTCGACAATATCCTGGTTTCCTCGACCATCGGACGCAACAAGCTGCTGGTGCCGGGTGAGGTCATCTCCGCCATTATCAACGGTACGGACGAGCTGCTGGCCGAACTGCGAGAAATGGGGGTTGGTGTCTATGCCACCGGTGGCGAAACGGCAGATGTAGGCGACCTGGTGCGCACCATTATCGTTGATTCCACCGTAACCTGCCGCATGAAGCGCAGCGATGTCATCAACAACGCCAACATCCGACCGGGAGATGTCATTGTCGGTCTGGCTTCGTACGGACAGGCTACCTACGAGAAAGCCTATAACGGCGGCATGGGCAGCAACGGACTGACTTCGGCCCGCCACGATGTGTTCGCGAAATACCTGGCCGAGAAGTACCCGGAAAGCTACGACCACGCCGTACCTGCCGAACTCGTGTACAGCGGGGGACTGAAACTGACCGACGAAGTGGAAGGCAGTCCCATCGATGCCGGCAAGCTGGTACTCTCTCCCACCCGTACATACGCTCCGGTAGTGAAGAAACTGCTGGATGCCCTTCGTCCCCAGATCCACGGGATGGTACACTGCTCGGGCGGAGCACAGACCAAGGTGCTGCACTTTGTCGGCGACAACTGCCGCGTCATCAAGGACCATCTGTTCCCTGTTCCTCCCTTGTTCCGCACCATCAAGGAACAGAGCGGCACTGACTGGGACGAGATGTACAAGGTCTTCAACATGGGCCACCGCCTGGAAGTTTACCTTTCGCCGGAACATGCCGAAGAGGTCATCAAGATCTCCAAGAGTTTCCACATCGACGCACAGGTAATCGGGCGCATCGAAGAAAGCGACCACAAGGAACTCATCATCCGTTCGGAGTTCGGTGAATTCACGTACTGATCTTATGCCGACCGCCAATGGCTGAAAACACATTATTAGAGAAACTGGAAGGATTGGTGGCAAGGTTCGAGGAAGTATCGACCCTTATCACCGACCCTGCTGTCATTGCCGACCAGAAACGGTATGTGAAGCTGACCAAGGAATACAAGGAGCTGGGCGACCTGATGAAGGCCCGCAAGGAATACCTGCAATGTCTCAATGGACTGGAGGAAGCGAGGGCCATGATGAACGAAAGTGACCCGGAAATGAAGGAAATGGCCCGGGAGGAAGCTGCTGCCTGCGAAGCCCGTATCCCGGAACTGGAGGAAGAGATCAAGCTGCTGCTGATTCCTGCCGATCCGCAGGACGACCGGAACGCCATCCTCGAGATCCGCGGTGGAACAGGCGGTGACGAAGCCGCCCTGTTTGCCGGTGACCTGTTCCGTATGTACAGCAAGTACTGCGAAACGAAAGGATGGAAGATGGAAGTATCCAGCGCCAACGAAGGAGCCGCCGGAGGTTTCAAGGAAATTATCTGCTCCGTCACCGGTGACAAGGTATATGGTACGCTGAAGTACGAATCCGGAGTACACCGGGTACAGCGCGTGCCGGCCACAGAGACACAAGGACGAGTGCACACCTCCGCCGCATCGGTGGCCGTATTGCCGGAAGCCGAACCCTTCGACGTGGAAATCAATGAAGGGGAAATCAAGTGGGACACCTTCCGAAGCGGTGGTGCCGGCGGACAGAACGTCAACAAGGTGGAATCGGGCGTACGCCTGCGCTACAACTGGAAGAACCCCAACACAGGCATCGTAGAAGAAATCCTGATTGAATGTACCGAGACACGCGACCAGCCCAAGAATAAGGAACGGGCCCTCGCGCGCCTGCGTACCTTTATCTATGATAAGGAACACCAGAAATACATCGACGACATCGCCAGCAAGCGCAAGACCATGGTGTCTACCGGTGACCGTTCGGCCAAGATACGCACCTACAACTACCCGCAGGGACGCATCACCGACCATCGCATCAACTACACCCTCTACAACCTGTCGGCGTTTATGAACGGAGACATACAGGACTGCATCGACCACCTGATTGTGGCCGAGAATGCAGAACGACTGAAAGAAAGTGAACTTTAATAAAAAACGAAACACCATGAACAAACAAACATTAGTCGAAAACATCCGGCGCAAGAAATCGTTCCTCTGTGTCGGCCTGGACACGGATATCAAGAAAATTCCGCAGCACCTGCTGAACGAAGAGGACCCGATTTTCGCGTTCAACAAAGCCATCATCGATGCCACTGCCCCTTACTGCATCGCCTATAAGCCTAATCTGGCCTTCTATGAAAGCCGGGGCGTGAAAGGTTGGATGGCCTTCGAGAAAACCGTGGAATACATCAAGCAGAACTATCCCGACCAATTCATCATCGCCGATGCCAAACGGGGCGATATCGGCAACACCTCGGCCATGTATGCCCGCACTTTCTTCGAAGAGCTGGACATCGACTCCGTGACCGTAGCCCCCTACATGGGCGAAGACAGTGTCACTCCCTTCCTGACCTACGAAGGGAAATGGGTCATCCTGCTGGCACTGACCTCCAACAAGGGTTCGCACGACTTCCAGCTCACTACGGACCCCGAAGGCGAACGCCTGTTCGAGAAAGTACTCCGCAAATCGCAGGAATGGGCCAACGATGAGAACATGATGTATGTGGTCGGTGCCACGCAAGGACGCATGTTCGAGGACATCCGCAAGATCGTCCCCCATCACTTCCTGCTGGTTCCTGGCATCGGTGCCCAAGGAGGCTCGCTGGAGGAAGTCTGCACATACGGCATGACTCCCGAATGCGGACTGATTGTCAATTCCAGCCGCGCCATCATCTACGCCGACAAGACAGAGCGTTTCGCCGAAGTGGCCGGCGAAGAGGCCCGTAAAGTGCAGCAGCAGATGGAAGCCCAACTGGCTGCCCACCACATCTAAAAAACAGAAGACCCCACAGCCGCAACTGCAGGAAACAGCATTCCGGCAGACGCGGCTGTGGCCGCTTATTCCATCTGTTTCAGCTATGATTTATTAACAAGAAAGTCGCTTGTGAGTAGTTGATTTATCTCTTTTTCTGTTCTTTTAAAACTTTTCCAAGGTTGATGTTACAAATAATTGTCGATTTATACGGAAATCTGAAAAAAAAATGCGTAATTTGCATAACTAAGTAGGGAGCAGCCAGAAAAAACCGTCTGCACCACGTACTTGAAGAATCAACCAAAAGGAGCAATAAAAGAAAAACAGAAGTAATTATGGAGTTTACAGCCAAGCAAATTGCAGCATACATCCAAGGAACAATCGTTGGAGACGAAAATGCCACTGTCCATACCTTCGCCAAGATCGAGGAAGGTCTGCCAGGTGCGCTCTCCTTCTTGTCGAATCCCAAATACACCCATTATATTTACCATACTCAATCATCCATCGTATTGGTGAACAAGGATTTTGAGCCGGAACAGGAAGTGTCGGCCACCCTGATCAAGGTGGACAATGCCTACGAAAGCCTGGCCAAGCTCATGACCCTTTACGAACAAAGCCAACCCAAGCGGACGGGAATAGACCCGCTGGCCTATGTGGCCCCTACCGCCAAACTCGGAAAGGATGTGTATCTGGCCCCCTTTGCCTGTGTGGGCGACCATGCGGAAATCGGTGACGGCACCGAACTGCATCCCCATGCCACGGTAGGCCGGAATGCCAAAGTAGGCAGCCATTGCATTCTCTACACCCATGCCAATGTCTACCATGACTGCCGTGTGGGCAACAACTGTATCCTCCATTCCGGTTCGGTCATTGGAGCCGACGGATTCGGCTTCGCCCCATCGGCCACCGGTTATGAAAAGATTCCCCAAATTGGTATCGCTATTCTGGAAGACGACGTGGAAGTCGGTGCCAATACCTGCATCGACCGCGCCACCATGGGAGCCACCGTCATCCACAAAGGAGTCAAGCTGGACAACCTGATACAGATAGCCCACAACGTGGAAATCGGCAGCCACACCGTCATCGCCTCGCAGACAGGCATTGCCGGTTCGGCCAAAATCGGCGAGTGGTGTATGCTCGGCGGTCAGGTGGGAGTAGCCGGACACATTAAGGTCGGCAACCGCGTCTCAGTCGGTGCCCAGTCGGGGATTCCCGGCAACGTCAAGGACGGAAGCACCTTGATGGGATATCCTGCCATCACCCCCAAACAGTTTGCCCGATCGGCAGCTGTCTACAAAAAGTTGCCCGAGATGTACAGCGAACTGAACCGTCTGCAGAAAGAGATTGAAGAATTAAAGAAACAACTTAACAAATAGACCCATGCTGAAACAACAGACATTAAAAGGCAGTTTTACACTGAACGGCAAAGGACTCCACACGGGTGTGAAGCTCACCGTCACCTTCAACCCTGCCCCAGAACATCACGGGTACAAGATCCAACGCATCGACCTGGACGACCAACCCATCATTGATGCGGTGGCCGAGAATGTGACCGACACCACGCGCGGCACCGTATTGTCAAAGCACGGAGTGAAGGTCAGCACTGTCGAACACGCATTGGCTGCCCTGTATGCAGCCGGTATCGACAACTGCCTGATCCAAGTCAACGGACCTGAATTCCCGATTCTGGACGGCAGTGCCAAATCGTATGTCGAATGCATCCGCCGGGTAGGCATCGAAGAGCAGAACGCTCCCAAAGACTATTATATCATCAAATCGAAAATCGAGTTCCGCGATGAAGAGACCGGTTCGTCCATCATCGTGTTGCCTGATGAAAAATTCAGCATCAACACGCTCATCTCCTATAATTCCCAGATTCTGGACAACCAGTACGCCACGTTGGAGAATATGGAGGATTTCCCGACCGAAATCGCTTCGGCACGTACCTTTGTCTTCGTGCGCGAAATCGAACCGTTGCTGAACGCCGGTCTCATCAAGGGGGGTGACCTGGACAATGCCATCGTCATCTACGAAAAACAGATGACGCAGGACAGCTTCGACAAACTGGCCGACGTGATGGGTGTGCCACACATGGATGCCTCCCATCTAGGATACATCAACCATATCCCCTTGGTATGGCCCAACGAACCGGCCCGCCACAAGCTGCTCGACATCATCGGTGACATGGCCTTGATTGGAAAGCCCATCAAGGGCCGCATCATCGCCACCCGTCCGGGACACACCATCAACAACAAGTTTGCCCGGCAGATGCGCAAGGAAATCCGTCTGCACGAAATCCAGGCACCGGTGTACAACTGCAACGAAGCTCCCGTCATGGATGTGAACCGCATCCGCGAGCTGCTCCCCCACCGCTACCCGTTCCAGTTGGTTGACAAGGTCATTGCCTTGGGAGCGAACCACATCGTGGGTATCAAGAACGTAACGGCCAACGAACCCTTCTTCCAGGGTCACTTCCCGCAAGAGCCGGTCATGCCGGGCGTATTGCAGGTGGAAGCCATGGCACAGGTAGGCGGTCTGCTGGTTCTGAACTCCATCGAAGAACCCGAGAAGTATTCTACCTATTTCCTGAAAATCGACGGTGTCAAGTTCCGCCAGAAAGTGGTGCCAGGAGACACCTTGATTTTCCGTGTCGAACTGATGGCCCCCATCCGCCGGGGAGTCTCTACCATGAAAGGCTATATCTTCGTCGGCGAGCGAATCGTGTGCGAAGCCGAATTCATGGCACAAATCGTCAAGAACAAGTAACGTCATAACCAGAACAGAAAAGTATGATAAGTCCGTTAGCATCTATCCATCCGGAAGCCCAGATAGGCGAAAATGTAGAAGTGGGTCCCTTTGTCTACATCGACAAGAACGTAGTCATCGGCGACAACAACGTCATCATGCCCAATGTCAACATCCTCTATGGTGCACGCATCGGAAACGGAAACACCATCTTCCCGGGAGCCGTCATCAGTGCCGTTCCCCAGGACCTGAAATTCAGAGGTGAAGAAACGACCGCGGAAATCGGCAACAACAATACCATCCGCGAGAATGTCACCATCAACCGGGGTACGGCCGCCAAAGGCAAGACCCTTGTCGGCAACAACAACCTGCTGATGGAAGGTGTCCACGTAGCCCACGACACTATTGTAGGCAGCGGATGCATCATCGGCAACTCGACCAAAATGGCGGGAGAAGTCATCATCGACGACAACGCCATTGTCAGTGCCAACGTACTGATGCACCAATTCTGCCATGTAGGCAGCCATGTCATGATCCAAGGAGGCTGCCGTTTCAGCAAGGACATCCCCCCCTACATCATTGCCGGGCGGGAACCCATCGCCTATAGCGGCATCAATATCATCGGATTGCGCCGCCGCGGCTTCTCGAACGAGCTGATCGAAAACATCCACAATGCCTACCGCATCATCTACAACAGCGGCAAGAACGTGAGCGATGCGTTGGTACAGGTGCGTGCAGAAGTTCCCATGAGTCCGGAAATCGAATACATTGTTTCATTCATTGAAAATTCGGGCCGGGGAATTATCCGCTAAGCAAGTTTTTTATATCTTTGTCGCATCAACAAAAAACGAAACAATAATATGGTATATAAATTTAGAATCATTTCCGACGAAGCGGATGATTTCATGAGAGAAATCAAGATCGATGCAGAGGCCAATTTCTACGATTTGCACGAAGCCATTCTGAAATCGACAGGTTACAAGGATGACCAGATGACATCGTTCTTCATCTGTGACGATGACTGGGAAAAGGAAACCGAAATCACCCTGGAAGATATGGGCAGCGGCAGTTCGGAAGAGGATACGTATGTCATGAAAGACACTCCGCTGAACGAACTGCTGGAAGACGAGAAACAGAAACTGGTCTATGTATTCGACCCCCTTGCAGAACGAGTATTCTTTATCGAACTGGCAGAAATCATCACCGGAAAGGATCTGGAAAAGGCCGTCATTTCCCGCAAGGAAGGAACTCCCCCGCCCCAGACCATTGATTTCGACGAACAGTTGAACACCAACTCCTCCCTCGATCTGGACGAAGACTTCTACGGAGACGAAGACTTCAACGAAGACGACCTGGACGATGCCGGATTTGATTTCAACGACGGCAGCGACCCGTACGGACAGGACAATTATTGATGAAGGCATGAAGACCCTCATCGTCATTATCGGCCCCACAGGCATCGGGAAAACAGAACTGAGCCTGCAGGTGGCCGAAACTTTACATACAGACATCATCTCTGCGGATTCGCGCCAGCTGTATGCCGACCTGAAAATAGGCACTGCAGCACCGACCCCCGACCAGCTGGCTCGGGTGAGGCATCACTTTGTGGGCATTCTACAGCTGACCGACTATTACAGTGCTGCCCGCTACGAAGAAGATGTCTTGCAGAAGCTGGACGAACTGTTCCAGACTCATTCGGCTGTTGTGCTCACCGGAGGCTCCATGATGTATATCGATGCCGTCTGTAAAGGGATTGACGACATTCCCACCGTTGACGCAGACACCCGCGAACATCTGCGAGAACGGTACGAACAGGAAGGACTGGACACCCTTTGTGCCGAACTGAAACTGCTCGACCCGGAATACTATCGGACGGTCGACCTCAAGAACCCCAAACGAGTTATCCATGCCTTGGAGATCTGCTACATGACGGGGAAAACCTATACGTCATTCCGCACCAGTACCCGCAAGGAGCGTCCCTTCCATATCCTGAAGATCGGTCTCCGGCGCGACCGCGAGGAATTGTATGCCCGCATCAATCGGCGTGTCGACCAGATGATGGAAGAAGGCCTGTTGGAAGAGGCCCGGAAGGTGTATCCCTATCGCCACCTCAATTCCCTGAACACGGTGGGCTACAAGGAACTGTTCCACTATTTCGACGGTACGTGGAGCCTGGAGTTCGCCATCGAGAAAATCAAGCAGAACTCCCGCATTTACTCCCGCAAGCAAACCACCTGGTTCAAGCGCGACGAAGACATCCACTGGTTCCACCCCAACCAGCTGCCGGACATACAGCAGTTCATCCTTGACCGTCTGCAGGAGGAATAGCTCCCTCACCGGGCAGCAAGTATTCCTTGCGGTACATATCGAGGAAAAGCAGGAATAGCGACACCAACAAGGGTCCGAACACCAACCCCATGAAACCGAAAATCGGCAGACCGGCCACCACGCCGAAAATGGTCACCAACGGATGGATATCGGCCATCCGCTTCTGCAGCAACAGCCGAATCAGGTTGTCGCATTGAGCAATCACAATACTCCCGTAAGCCAACAGGATGAACGCATTTACCCAGTCCCCGATAACCATCAGGTAACCTACTACGGGTATCCAGACAATGGTGGTACCCACCAACGGGATGATAGAAGCAAATCCGGTCAGCATCGCTGTCAGTATCGGATTCGGGGCACTGCACAGCCAATAGCCTCCCAGTGAAATGATTCCTTGGATAATGGCCAGCAACGGAATGCCGATGGCATTGGAGCGGACAATCCGGTCGACCTCCTCCAACACTTCCATTTTGTATTTTTCCTTGAACGGAAGCAAGGTATGGATATACTGCTCCATGTTCCTGCCGCCGAACAACATGAAGAACAACACCATGATGGCTACGAAGAGATTGATGAACAAGTCACTGACACCGCTCATCACCTTCTGGCCGATAGTAGACACCTGCGTCACCACAAATGTCATGCTCTGCTCGGACAGGAGGTCGAAACCCGTCTTCTCCTCGATGAAATCGATTACTTTTCCAGCCGGACGGATGACCGCTTCGGCATCCAGGTGAATGCCCGACAACTGGCTGATGAGGGCCCAGGCAAAGCCGGTCAGCGGGACAATCATGAATAAGGTGACACCCAGCGTTATCAGCCACACCGCAGCCGTGGGATTGATTTTCCGCTGCAACCACCTGCACGGCTTGCGCAACAGAACATAGAGGGTAAATGCCCCCAAGATGCCGTTCATATACGGCTGTGCCTGGCAGAACAGCAAATAGCCGAGTCCCAGAATCAGGATGCACAGCGAATACTTCCAATACGTTTCTTTCATCATCATATTCTCTCTTTTTTTAGAATGGTCAATGACATCATTTCATGACGACAGGCAGATCCATAAACCGTTTCTTGCGCAAGACCTTACACTGCCACAACAGGCTGAAGCGACTGCGCCCTGCCGTTTGTCCCGGAATCCGATGCTGCTGGATATCCGACCGGACGGCCACATACTCCGACCTCATCTGCCGGAAGTCGCGACGCGCCTGCCACACGGCACGGAAGTTGTCCGTCTCTCCCTTCAACAAGAAGACCAGTGCCGCCAGTCCGTCGAGACAAGCCCGTACCCGCAATACACGATGCAGCTCCTCCGATGGCAAGTTCTTGTAGAGCATCAGCAAATTGTTTCGGAAATTCAGATAGGTCTTGCGCGGATTTTCCTTCTTGAGCGTGGCTGCCCCCACATGATACACTACACTCTGCGGCACACAGACAATGTCGTAGCCCCGATGACGCATCCGCCAACAGAGATCGATTTCCTCCATATGGGCAAAAAAGCGGGCATCCAATCCTCCCACTTCCTGATACACCCGACGACGCACGAACAGAGCGGCTCCCGAAGCCCAGAAGACAGACATCTCCGCATCGTATTGCCCTTCATCCTTCTCTACCCCATCGAACAACCGACCCCGGCAAAACGGATAGCCATAGCGGTCGATGAACCCGCCGGCAGCTCCAGCATATTCGAAGGTATCGCGCTGGCGTTCGGACAACAACTTCGGCTGGCATGCTGCTGCATCCGGGTGTGTCTCCATGTAGGCCATCAGCGGATCAAGCCACCCTTCTGTCACCTCCACATCGCTGTTCAGCAGTACAACATACTCCGCTTCCACCTGGCAGATGGCACGGTTATATCCTTCGGCAAAACCATAATTTCGCGACAAACGAATCAGCCGGACAGTGGGAAACTCCGTCTCCACCACCCGACACGACAAGTCTGTGGAACCATTGTCTGCCACACATACCTCCACATCGCGCCCCTCCGAGCAACGGACCACGGAAGGCAGAAAGCGTTGCAGCATCGCTGCCCCGTTCCAGTTCAAGATGACAACGGCCACTTTCTTCATAAGCGCATCCCCGTTAAGGCTGTCCCCTCCTCGTTGAACCCTTCCAGACGGACACGAATCAGCTGATTGTCCAACCGGTTGTCTTGGGCCAGTTCCACACGGATATAGTTATCGGTAAACCCGTGCATCGGCGTGCCCGGCTTGGAATGCTCCATCAGCACCACCGCCTCCTTGCCGATGTGGCGCGCATAAAAGTCATGGAGTTTGCGGTCGGACAAGGCCAGCAACCGCTGGCTCCGCTCGTGCTTCTCTGCCGGCGACACCACCGGTTCAATTTTCAAGGCTTGCGTACCCGGCCGTTCCGAATAGCTGAACACGTGCAACTGAGTCACATCCAGTCCTTCGATAAAGCGGTAAGCCTCCTCGAAATACGCAGGCAACTCGCCACGAGTCCCCACAATGACATCCACCCCGATAAAGGCATCCGGCATCAGTTCCTTGACACGGCGGATTTTCTGGGCAAACAAGTCTGTATCATACCGTCGGCGCATCAAGCGGAGAACCGCATCACACCCCGACTGGAGAGGAATGTGAAAATGAGGCATGAAGCGGCGCGAACCAGCCACATACGCAATGATGTCATCCGTCAGCAGATTCGGCTCAATCGAAGAAATACGATACCTCTCTATACCCTCCACTGCATCCAACGCCTTCACCAGCTCCAAAAAATTCTCTCCGGTCGATTTGCCGAAATCGCCCGTGTTCACTCCCGTAATGACGATTTCCTTTCCACCTTCCGCCGCCACCTCACGGGCCTGCTTCACCATATCGGCAATGCTGCCGTTCCGGCTTCTGCCACGGGCAAAAGGAATTGTGCAATACGAGCAGAAATAATCGCACCCGTCCTGCACTTTCAGGAAATAACGGGTACGGTCCCCCTTTTCGCACGAGGGGGCAAATGCCCGGATATCCTTCATGGGGGTAGTCACTGCACGCCCGTGCTCCTGCTTCTCCAACTTACCCAGGTATTGGAGCAAATCGCCTTTCTGCTCGGCTCCCAATACCAAATCCACTCCCTCAATACCCGCCACCTGTTCCGGTTTGAGCTGGGCATAACAGCCCGTCACCACCACAAAAGCACCTGGATGTTCCTTCACCAGCCGGTGAATGGCCTGGCGGCATTTCTTGTCGGCCACCTCCGTCACCGAACACGTATTCACCACACAAATATCTGCCACTTCCCCCTTGCGTACGGTCCGCACACCGGCCTCCTTGAGTAACTTGCCGATGGAAGAAGTTTCCGAAAAATTCAGCTTACAGCCCAAGGTATAATAAGCAGCTTTCTTATCCTGGAATACATTCGTATCAATCATCTAACTATCTGTTGCTAATAATTTGTGCCCAAAGTTACGCATTTTCTTCTAATGAGACACTGCGGCGGGCATCCATTTCCCTTTTTTTATGAAATGGGGAGAAGGGCCGGAATTTATACAATGTTAATCTTAGGCCTCCATATCGGCCTTACAAAGTCATCCAAGGGCATTTATGTTTGATAAACATGTTTAAAATCATATTTTTTTTAGAAAAAAGTGCCCTTCAAGAGAACAACGTATCAGAAAACTCCTTATCTTTGCATCGTTTTAGAAAACAACATAAGTATTACAGATTTAAAAAAGCAAAGAAAATGAAGAAATTGGTATTTTTGTTCGTAGCATTCGCTGCTGTATCTTTCGCATCTTGTGGCAACAAAGCAGCTAACACTGAAGCAACTGTTGATTCAACTGCCGCTGTAGTTGAAGAAGTAGCAGTTGAAACTGTAAACGATTCTTGCTGCGGTGACTCTGCTTGCGCAGATTCTGCTGCTTGCTGCTCTGAAAAGACAGCTGAATAATTCAAGCGAACAATCGAGAGAATTGAAAGTCTGTAAGCTCAGCCTACAGACTTTTTTTATGCCCTTTTCTCAAATTGTCATGCTGGCCTTCGCCCCCAGGGTGTCCGAGTATTGTTTTCCGCTTTCCTTTTTCCATGTCATTTCGAACGAAGTGAGGAAACAACGTTCGACGAAGTCAATCTATTAGCGCAAAGTGGATGTATTCAGATGCTTCACTTCGTCCAGCATGACAATTGGATCGGTGTCCCAAGATTTCAGACAGTCTCCCCCTACGACAAGAAAGAATGACAAAAGGGAATAAACAAAAGCCCCAACCAAACTTACGTCTGATTGGGGTGCTTTTATCAAGTATTTACAGATAGCAAATTAAGCTTCTTCTGCTACAACTTCGAAAGGAATTTCTACAGAAACTTCCTTGTGGAGTTTCACGACAGCCTTGTACTGGCCCACTTCCTTTACCTGTTCCTTCACTACAATAATCTTGCGGTCGATATTGTGACCCAACTTAGCCAGTTCTTCAGCAATCTGAATGTTGCCGACAGAACCGTAGATAGAGCCGGTAGCACTGACCTTTGTAGCAATCTTCAAAGAGATACCCTTCAACGATTCAGCTACAGCTTCAGCATCCTTCTTGATCTTTTCCAGCTTGTGTGCACGCTGCTTCAGCTCTTCAGCCAACACCTTCTTGGCAGCCGGAGAAGCAATGACAGCCTTGCCGGTAGGAATAAGATAGTTACGGCCATAACCGGACTTAACGGTTACAATATCATTCTTGTAGCCCAAGTTCAATACGTCTTCTTTCAAAATCAATTCCATACTCTTATTCCTCCTTAATTATTTCATCATATCAGTTACGAAAGGCAGCAAAGCCAAGTGACGTGCTCTCTTAACAGCCTGCGCAATACGACGCTGGAACTTCAGTGAAGTACCGGTAATGCGACGAGGAAGGATCTTACCCTGTTCGTTCAAGAACTTCTTCAAGAATTCAGGATCCTTGTAGTCGATATACTTAATACCACTCTTCTTGAAACGGCAATATTTTTTCTTCTTAACGTCTACTGAAGGCGGAGTCAAATATCTGATTTCTGATTGTTGCTGTGCCATGATTAGTTCTCCTCATTTTTAGTTGATTTCACATTTCTTCTCTTTGCAGCATATTCTGCAGCGTACTTATCCATCTTGAAGGTCAAGAAGCGGATAACACGTTCGTCACGACGGAAGTTAACTTCCAGTTTCGCAATTACCGAAGGTTCAGCCTTGAACTCGATGAGCTGGTAAAAACCGGTAGATTTCTTCTGAATGGGATAAGCCAGTTTCTTCAGACCCCAGTTCTCCTCATTGATGATCTCAGCACCTTCCTGAGTCAGGACAGCCTTGAACTTCTCTACCGCTTCCTTCATCTGAGCATCAGACAAAACGGGAGTTAAAATGAAAACGGTTTCGTATTGATTCATACTATACGTTAATTAAGTTATTAATAAAAAAATTTCAAATGCGGTGCAAAGGTACGACTTTTTCCCGAACCGCCAAACGTCTTACCTCTTTTTATATCAAAATTAATGTTATTTCCATGCATTTTTAGCGCACAATTAGTGTACGAACCAAAAGAAATGCTACCTTTGCATCAGTAGTTGTTATCACAATCAATAGATGTTAGAACAGTTTGACTTCGATATTCAGATGATCTTTGCCATCCTCAACGGCAAAGTATCGGCTGCCATCAACCGGAAACTCATTCGCAATTTCCGTAGGAACGGCATGGAGATTACTCCCGAGCAATGGACCGTGTTGCTCTTTCTATGGGAAAAGGACGGTGTGTCTCAACAGGAACTCTGCAATGCCACCTTCAGGGACAAGCCCAGCATGACACGCCTGATTGACAACATGGAGCGGCAACATCTGGTCGTCCGCATCCCCGACAAGAAAGACCGGCGTGCCAATAAGATACACCTCACCAAGACAGGAAAAGATCTGGAAGAGCGTGCTCGCTTCGTAGCCAACAAGACGCTGAAGGAAGCCCTGCACGGACTCACCCTGGAGGAACTACGGGTCAGCCAGGAAGCCTTGCGGAAAATATTCTCGAATACGAAAGATTGAGAAAGACGAAAAGCATTTTCAGGCGAAAAGCAAGATATTTGACCTCCAATCGGCATTTTTTCCCGAAATAATTTTCTTGATACAAGAATTATGCTTTTCTTTGCAAGTAAGAAGATAATAAACCATTTAAAATAGAAGACACACATGAAAAGCTTATTAAAGTATTTAGGAGTGATATTGGTCATCATTGGCGCAGCCATCCTGATTGCCTGCTTTGCCACCGGCAACGTCAACGACAACGGAGTATTGGGCGGTTCACTGGTATTGATCATTGTAGGCATGATTGCCTATATTGTCATCAATAAACGAATCACTGACTGATATTGCGCAAAGAAGTGCCTCAAGGCAGCAAAAAGCCCGGACCCTCGAAAGAGTCCGGGCTTTTTGCTGCCTTGAGGCACTATGTACCTCCCTCCTACATCACTCGTTATCCGGAGTAATCAGCTTGTAGCCCTTCCCGTGGATATTGATGATTTCGATAGAGCTGTCAGCCTTCAGGTGCTTGCGCAACTTGGTGATATACACATCCATGCTGCGGGCATTGAAGTAATTGTCGTCAATCCAGATGGTCTTCAGAGCAAAATCGCGCTGAAGGATTTCATTGGCATGAGCACACAGGAGTCCCAACAGCTCCGATTCCTTCGTGGTCAGCTTGGTCTGCTTGTCATCGATAGCCAGAATCTGCTTCTGGGTATCGAAAGTAAAGCGTCCGATCTTATACATCGTGCTCTCCTTGCTCTTCTTTCCACGCACACGACGCAGGATGGCTTCGATACGCAAGGTCAGCTCCTCCATCGAGAACGGCTTGGTGATATAATCGTCTGCCCCAATCTTGAAGCCTTCCAGGATATCCTCCTTCAGCGTCTTGGCCGTCAGGAAGATGACAGGGATTTCCGAGTTGGCCTGGCGGATTTCCTGTGCCAGGGTGAAACCATCTTTCTTGGGCATCATGACATCCAGCACGCACAAATCATATTTATTCTTCAGGAAAGACTTGTATCCGGCTTCCCCATCCGGGCAAAGATCTGCGGCAAAACCTTTCGCCTGCAGGTACTCTCTCAATAGCATGCCAAGATTCTCATCATCCTCGCACAACAAGATACGCAATTTCTCATCCATATTATTCGTCTTTAAATAAAGGTAATACAATTATAAATTTAGTTCCCACATTCAGTTCACTTTCGGCACGAATCGTGCCCTTATGGTCGGTAATGATCTTTTTCACATAAGCCAATCCCAGGCCGAAGCCTTTTACATCGTGGAGGTTGCCGGTATGTACGCGATAGAACTTCTCGAAAATCTTCTTCAAGTTCTCCTTCTTGATGCCGATACCATTGTCCTCAATCGAGATATGCAGCTTGCCGGCCTCGTTCCAGGTACGCACCTTCAAGTGGATGTTTACATCCGGCTTCTTATACTTCATAGCATTGTCCAGCAGATTGAAGATAACATTCGTGAAGTGCATCTCATCGGCAAATACAAAGGGGTCGTCCGCATCCAGCGCCACCTCCAATTCCCCCTTGCTGTTCTCCACCTTCAGGCGGAACGTATTCGTCACGTTGTAAATCAGTTCGTTCGCATCCACTTCCTTCATTTTCAGCGTAGCCCGCTGACGCTCGAACATCGACATCTGCAATACCTTCTCCACCTGGAAGCGCAACCGCTTCGTCTCGTCGTTAATCACCCCTGAGATGTGCTGGAACATGGCCGGCGACTTGCCTACGGCAGGATCGTTCAGCATCTGCGCGGCGAGCGAGATGGTCGATATCGGGGTCTTGAACTCATGCGTCATGTTGTTGATGAAGTCGTTCTTAATCTCTGTCAGCTTCTTCTGGCGGAAGATGATGTAGATGGTGAAAATAAAAGTCACCAGCAACACGAAGGTAAAGATAAGTGACGGAATCATGAACCTCACCGAACTGAAGATATAGCTGTTGATGGTCGGAAAGAACACGTTTACGAACCCCATCTTGGCGGGAGGGTCTTTCTCGAAAAGCAGCCGCGAATAAATCTTCTCGTTGGTGTAGACATAATCCGAACAGCGGTACACTTCGCGGCCGTTTCGGTCGGTCACCGAGAAATGATACGGAATGTCCACACCGTTGTTCAGCAGTTCGGCTTTCAGGAAATGGTTCAGTTGGTTGAAGTTGATCCGTTCCTGCAACGGTTTCTCGCTGGCGGTGTACAGCATGTTATAGACCACTTCGTCCAACAGTGCCCGCTGGTAGATGTAACGTTCCTTCAGAATCTCCTGGAGGGCATGGGCTGTCTGCTGGATGTTCTTTCCGGTAGAAATCACCACCTTCGGCACAGACGATGGGCGCTTGGTGTACGATTTCAGTTCGAACGAAGAATACGGACGGCCATTGACATCCACCGACATGGTGTAGCGTCGCTGTTCCACATCCACTCCCTCGTCTACTTCGGCCGCACGCATCTTGGCCTGCTCGGTAGCCACCATATCTTTCTCCAAATAGCGCTTCGTTTCCACCAGTTCGAGGTTATGAACTGCCTGCGCAAGACTGCGTCCGACATTTTCCTCGAACTGCTCCTTGCGCATCTTGACCATTTCTTCAATGTAGCTGACCTGCAGGTAAAGCAGGCTCATGAACGAAAGGCCCATCACGATTCCCAATATCCAAATAGTTGACTTTTTCATGGGGACAAAATTAACAACCTTATCTTAATTAACAATTACCATTAACAAGATTTACACCCGATTTCCCCTACATTAACCAAAGAGATCTTCGAATCTATCAAATTAACAAGTAAAACAGCAGAAAAGTTCATTTTCACTGCAAAAATAATTAAAATTTGAATCAGCACCAAATCATAACAGCTAATAAACAGCCCATGTTCGTGTTTTGCCTGCCCTCAGCCCAGGCTTAGGGTACACCGAATAAAAAAGACACGCTGAGCGCCAGCGAAGAATCCGCCCCCCTTCAGGGATGCTTCATTGGTTCTTTGCTGGCGCTCAATATGACTTTTTGAGAAGTGTGGGTGATTTTGGGGCACCCTTAAGTCCCTACTGACAGGCTACAATCGTCTGACAGGGAACCAAACACGGTTACACTTCTTCCTTCTCCTGGTCCTCGAACTCCTTCATCAGACGGTTCTGTACATCCGTCGGAACCAGTTCATAGCTGGCAAACTTCATGATGAAGGAGGCTCGTCCACCGGTCAACGAACTCAATGCCGTAGAATAGTTCGACATTTCCTTCAAAGGCACTTTGGCAGCCAGCTTTTCATAGCCCTTTTCGCTGCTCATACCCATAATCATGCCACGACGTCCCTGCATATCGCTCATCACGTCGCCCAGCTTGTCGCTCGGCACAAATACTTCCACATCGTAGATCGGTTCCAAAATCTTCGGGCCGGCATTACGGAAGGCTTCGCTGAACGCATTGCGTCCGGCCAGCATGAAGGAAATTTCGTTGGAGTCTACCGGGTGCATCTTTCCGTCATAGACAATAACACGCACATCGCGGGCATAGGATCCCGTCAGCGGTCCTTGTTCCATACGGCTCATGATACCTTTGAGGATCGCCGGCATGAAACGAGCATCGATGGCACCACCTACGACGCTGTTCACGAACACCAGCTTACCACCCCATTCCAAATCGATGGTTTCCGTACCCTTCACGTTCATCTTGAATTCCTGTCCGTTGAACTTGTAGGTATCGGGAGCCGGCATTCCTTCATAATAAGGTTCTACAATCAGGTGCACCTCACCAAACTGTCCGGCACCACCCGACTGCTTCTTGTGACGATAGTCGGCACGTGCCGATTTGGTAATGGTCTCGCGATACGGAATCTTCGGTTCGAGGTACTGAACAGCCAGCTTCTCGTTGTTCTCCAACCGCCACTTCAGGGTGCGGAGATGGAATTCGCCCTGGCCATGCACCAGAATCTGCTTCAGCTCCTTCGACTGTTCCACCACCCACGTGGGATCTTCCTCACGCATACGGTTCAATACGGCCATCATCTTCTCCGTTTCGGCTTCGTTCACAGCCTTGATGGCACGGGTATATTTGGGATTCGGATATTTGATGAAATTGAAGCGGTTTTCGCTGTCCTTGCCGTTCAAGGTATTGCCTGTCTTCACATCCTTCAGCTTCACGGTACAGCCGATATCACCGGCACGCAATTCTTCCACCTTATCGCGGATGGAGCCGGCACATACATACAGCTGAGCCATGCGTTCCTTCGAGCCACGGTCGGCATTCGAGAGGTCATCTCCTTCGTGTACCTTACCGCTCATCACCTTGAAGTACTGCACGTCGCCGATATGCGGTTCAACAGCCGTCTTGAAGAAATACAAAGAGGTAGGACCTTCGGAATCCGGGACCACCACTTCACCGCGCGTATTGTGCACCTTTGGCATTTCATCGACGAACGGAACCACGTTGCCCAAGAACTCCATAAGGCGGCGAACGCCCATGTCTTTGCCGGCACATACACAGAATACGGGGAAAATACCGCGGGCTACCAAGCCCTTGCGGATACCTTCGCGCATTTCGTCTTCCGTCAACGACTCCGATTCAAAGAACTTCTCCATCAAGGTCTCGTCGTGTTCAGCGGCAGCCTCCACCAGTGCTTTGTGCCATTCCTGTGCTTTTTCCATCTCTTCTGCAGGAATCTCCTCAATCGTAGGAGCTCCTCCGTCAGGACCCCATGAATATTTCTTCATGAGCAACACGTCAATCAGTTCGTGGAAGTTCGGACCTGTAGCCAACGGATACTGCACAGGCACCACTTTCGAGCCGTAGTTTTCCTTCAACTGCTCCAATACATGGTCGTAATCGCACTTCTCGCTATCCAACTGGTTCACCAGGAAGATGACGGGCTTGCCCAGCTTTTCGGTATAGCGGAAATGATTTTGCGTACCCACTTCTGGTCCATACTGACTGTTCAACAGCAAAATGGCGGTATCGGTTACGTTCAAAGCCGTAATGGCGGCTCCCACGAAGTCATCACTACCCGGGCAATCGATGATATTCAGCTTCTTGCCATTCCATTCCACATGATAAACGGTAGAGAATACAGAGTAACCATACTCCTGCTCTACCGGAAAATAATCGCTAACAGTATTCTTGGCAGTGATTCTGCCGCGACGTTTTATGATACCACTCTCATAGAGCAGTGCTTCTGTGAGGGTGGTTTTACCTGATCCGTCATTGCCAAGCAGGGCAATGTTCTTGATTTCGTTAGTCTGATATACTTTCATGGTATTTCGAGATTTAATAAATGGACAAAGGATATGCTTTTCATATCTCTCATTAAAATTGGCCGCAAATTAGGCATTATTGTCCAATTATGCAATTCCGCCGCATGTGTTCTTGAACATATTTCCACGTTCTTTAGCAACAAAAGCCGCAGACATTTCCTTCTATGACGAAAAATCTCCGTCCTATACCATAAATATAATGTGTATTTGATGAATACCGTATGCTACCTTCATCTTGTCAGATTTTCAGTCCGTATGCCAATTTCAACGTATCCATGACGAGTCGCTGCCCAGGTCTATGCCTTCCAGGCTGGTGCCACCATCGACGGCATACACCGTAAGACCCGTATCGGCCACAGAGGCACTGACAAGGTGGTAAAGCGACGCTTCGTCAACCTCCTGATATTGCACCGGAATGAGCAATGTCCCTGGGGCTAATTGGCGGGTTCCGGTCGCTGTCTTCACGCTGAATCCCTTGAAGGCCGCCTTGACCCGCACTCCCTGATTCAACAGACTAAAAAGTGTGCGTGGAGCCAGGTAATCCGTGTACTCGATAAGATAAGCATAAGGGGTCTGCTTCTCCACCCGACCGGGTTGTACCGGTTCTTCCTCTGTCACGAGCTCACACTTGTTCCACGAACTTTGTCACAGTCGTTCCATGAGCTTTGTCACAACTGTTCCATAAGCGTGGAACGACTGTGACAATGGCTGTCGTCATGACTCAATAACGGTAAACGTATTCGTCGTACAGCTTGTCCGCACCGTAGCCATAGCTGTTGAACAGGTCGGCAATGCGTTGCTGCTGTTCCTCCGTGATGAGTTTCTCGCCTCTCAGGCAGCGGTAGTAGCTGGTTCGTCCGCCGAGTATTCTCTTCACCTTTTCCTTGATTGTTCCGTAGTGTT
>JALEPZ010000002.1 GCA_022767125.1 Phocaeicola plebeius | reverse complement strand
AAAAAGGCAGATGGAGGTTTCTTACTGCAGCACTTCGGGTTGGAAGCCATCAATAGTCCCCTTCTCCGGAAGGACAATCTAAATGACAGACGTACTACAGAGGACTTTTAAACGGGGGTGTGCCGCCGCTGATTATGCACCCCTTTCTGCCCAATCGCCCCGGTCGAGCTGCCGGTAACTGATGGCTTCGGCAATGTGGGGGAGCCGGACATCTGCGCTGTTGTCCAAGTCGGCAATGGTGCGTGCCACCTTCAGGATACGGTCGTAGGCCCGGGCCGAAAGGTTCAACCGTACCATGGCGTTCTTCAGCAGCTGCAGGGCCGTTTCATCGGGAAGGGCATACTGTTGGAGCTGGCGGGAAGTCATCTGGGCGTTACAGTACACTCCCGGCGTCTGAGCAAAGCGTTCGGCCTGCTGCTGACGGGCACGGATGACCCGTTCGCGAATCATGGCACTGGATTCACCGGGAGTCCGGTCGGACATCTTCTCGAAGGGGACGGGAACAATCTCTACCTGGATGTCGATGCGGTCGAGCAAGGGACCTGATATCTTGTTCAGGTAGCGCTGTACCTGTCCGGGAGAACAGACACAAGGGCGGGTGGGATGATTGAAATAGCCGCACGGACAGGGATTCATGGAAGCTACCAGCATAAAACTCGTTGGATAGTCCAGAGAATACTTGGCTCGGGAAATGGTAATGTGGCGGTCCTCCAGCGGCTGGCGGAGGACTTCCAGTACCGACCGGGAAAACTCGGGAAGCTCGTCCAAAAACAATACCCCATTGTGAGCCAGACTGATTTCTCCGGGCTGAGGGTTCACTCCTCCTCCCACCATCGCTACTTGCGAAATGGTGTGATGCGGGCTTCGGAACGGGCGGGCGGCAATCAGTGAGGCATCTCTTCCCAACTTACCGGCCACCGAGTGAATCTTGGTCGTTTCCAGGCTTTCGTTCAGTGTCAGCGGAGGAAGAATGCCCGGCAGACGCTTGGCCATCATCGACTTACCACTGCCGGGAGCGCCTATCAGAATGATGTTATGCCCTCCGGCTGCCGCTACTTCGAAGGCCCGCTTCACGTTTTCCTGTCCCTTCACATCGGCAAAGTCGAACGGGAAGTCGGTCTGGTTGCGGTAGAACTCCTCGCGGGTATTGACCGTTGTGGGTTCCAGCTGGCGCTGTCCGTTGAAGAAATCAATGACCTCCGTGATGTTCTCCACTCCATAGACCTGCAGGCGGTTCACCACCGCCGCTTCGCGGGCGTTCTGTCTGGGCAGAATCATCCCCTCGAAACCTTGGGCACGGGCCGCAATGGCGATGGGCAACGCTCCTTTGATGGGCTGCAGACTGCCATCGAGACTCAGCTCACCGATAATCAGGTAACGGGCGAGCTTGTCGGAAGCGATGCTTCCGGTGGCAGCCAGAATGCCGATGGCCAACGGCAGGTCGTAGGCCGAACCTTCCTTACGGATGTCCGCCGGCGCCATGTTGACCACAATCTGACAGGTCGGGAACTTATAGCCGTTCACTTGCAAGGCCGACACGATGCGCTCGTGGCTTTCCTTGACGGCAGAATCGGGCAGACCCACCAGAAAAAACTTGATTCCCCTCGAGCTGTTCACTTCGATGGTCACAATGGTAGCATCAATTCCCTGAAGGGCGGCACAAAACAGTTTTACCAGCATAGTATGTACAGTCGATTAGGGGTGGGTGGCTATCAAACGCAAGACTTTCTCTTTCAACGAATCTCCATAGAGATCGGTCGCCAGCACCTTCCGGCTCTTATCCACCAGGATATTGGCGGGCAGACGACGGACATTGAACTGCTTGACGATGGGATTATCCCATCCCTTTCGGTCACACAGTTCGATCCATTGCGTGGTGTCCTTCCGGCACTCTTTCTGCCAGTCCTTCCATGAATAGTCGAGCGACACGTTGACCACCCTGAACTCCTCCGGACGAAATTCCTTCAGCAACCGATAGAGCTCCTGACGCCGCTGTCGGCTGGCCTCGTCCCATGTTGCCCACAGCTGTACCAAGGTCAGCGAATAGTCGGCCTTCGACGACCATGACAGCGAACGGCCCTGGCGGTCCTTGGCCATATAATAGCTCAGGTAACGGCTGTCGGACTGCTGTGTGGCCATTACCTTGAGCAACTGTGACACTATCCGGGAGTCCTTGATGTCACCTCTCAGTGGTTCCACCAGCTGCTTGATTTTTTCCGGGTCGGGCGAGGGAACCTGGGCGAAGTAACGGTCGATGAGATAAGCCGACACGTAGGAATGCGGATGCTCCTGGATAAACCGCTCGGCTTTTGCAGTGGCCTCTTCTTCGGTGACTCCCTGAATGCTTTCCAGAAACAGCCCGTACTCTTTGTTGGGCCCGTCTCCCTTCACTTGGAGGTGGGGACGGCCCTTGAGTTCCACGCGCCAGGACTTGTCGGCGAACAGGGGCACCACCGTACCGCTGTCGGTCAGCAGGCGGAACAGATACAGGGTATCGGGAGTAAAGGTATAGGTCAACTTGCCTTGCTGGGGGAAAAGGGTATCTACCCTCGACACCGGATCATCGGCAATCAGCAGCAAAGGTTCATCTCCCATTCCCTCGACTTTCAGCTGAAACGAGGAAGACTTCGTACAGGCCGCCGACACCAGAAGCAGGACGGTCAGCCACAAGGGACAAATGGTTTTTCGCATATCGTACAATATAGGATGAGAAAAAAGGAAAGGCACCGATTCACACTGAAGCACATCGTCAAAATCGCTGTGCCCTCAGTGTCAATCTGTGCCTTTGCTCCGATGGAGACCCACCGTTTTCGTTATACGGGAATCAATTACTTGATTTCGTTGGCATACTTGGCAAATTCACGGTCTACCTGAGCGTGAGCAGCCAAAGCAGCATCCTTCTGGGCTACCTTTGACATGCTGGACTTCACGAGGTCAGCATTGTTGGTGCGGGCACCTACAATGGCCATCAGATAGTCAGTGTAAGCATCCGGAGTCGGAACGGCAGCCAGTGTGTTCTTGGCCTTGTTGTAGTCCTTGGCCAGAATCTGTGCCAAAGCAGCCGAGTTGGTCTTGGTGTCAGCGAAAGCGTTGACAGCGCGGTCGTACTGGCCCTGCTTGATGTAGAGGTTACCCAGTGCTTCGTTGGCGGTGTTGGCACCTGTAGACTTGCTCAGGTAAGTTTCAGCGTTGGCTACATTGCCCTTCACGAGTTCAATCAGTCCAAGGTTCGTGTTGACTTCAGGAGCGTTGGCACTCTTGGCAGCAGCCTGCTTGAAGTAGTTTTCAGCAGCAGCCTTGTCACCGGCAGCGTAAGCCAGCATACCGAGGTTGTTGTAAGCACGGAAGTCGTTCGGGAAGAGTTCAGTGGTCTTCTTGTAGATAGCCTGCTGGCGAGCCTTGTCGTTCGTCAGAGTAGCGGCATACAGCAATTCTTCTACGCTCAATACCTTTGCATCGGTATTGAAAGCCTCGTTGATTTCTTCGTCGCTGCGGCCGATGATGTCATAGTTGGCAGTCAGACGAGCGCGACGCAGCTGCGGCAGGATTTCGTCAGCCAATGTCTTGTAAACAGAAGAGATGTTCTTGATTTCTGTTTCGCGCTGTTCGGGATCAGAATACATAGACAGAACGCGGAGAATCAAATCCTTGTCCTGGATGTTAGACTTGGAAACCAGGCTCTGGAAACCTTCCCAGTCCTGTGCGGTATACTTCGTGTCCACTTCCGTGTCAATCTTACCCTTCTTCAGTTCCTTGTTCAGGTACTTTTCAGTGTTGTTCTGACGCTGTTCAGCCAGGCCGGTGTTCAGCTTCACACCACCATCAGGAGAAGCATAAGCAGAAACTTCGATATTGTTCAGTTTGAAGTTCTTGGTGTCGCCGTTCACTTCTGCCACCTTCTTGTGGAAATCCTTCAAGCCTTCCGACTTCAGTTCGCTGGCACGCAGGTTAGCCTGCTGGATCAAGAACATAATCTGAGCTTCCTGAGCCTGCTTGATGATGCGCTGGAAAGCATCCGGAGCCAAAGCGGCGTTAGCGGAGTTGACAGTCGGCAGTTCAGAAGTAGCGATGACACCGTCAGCAATCTTCACGGAAGGAATGGTATATTCCTTGGAACCTCTCTTGATCTTGAAATCCAGGTAGAGTTCAGACTTGGCCATTTCAGGAACATAGTCGAAAGAAGCCTTCATGGTGTAAGTACCACCCATCTTGTAAGAAATGGTCTGGTCGTTGCCCTGTACCTTTTCACCCTGGAACGAAGCAGGCTGGCCCTTGGCCTCACCACCGTCCCATCTCAGTACCGGAGTCACTTCGACAGTAGCGTTTTTCTTAAAATACTTTTCAGGGAACTTACCTGTAATGGTAACAGGAACTTTACCTCCTACTGCCTCCAGAACTTCGGGGTTAGTAGTGAAGTAGTCAGATGACAATTCACCCATCTTTCCGCAGGAAGAAAGGGCAATCACCAGCAATGCCACTAAGGGCAAATACAACTTCTTAATCATGATTCTTTTATTATTAGGTTATAAATTAAAATTGTCTTCAATTGCAATTGTCATATCCGCTTATTTGGGGGCAAAGATAGGAAAAAGAACGTTATCTGCTCACCGACAAAGGCATATTTTTTTCGGGCAATCCCTAAAAAAGATTAAATAGAAGTTCCCCAGCGAGGTTTGTCAAAGGGAACGCAGTGAAGAACCTGAATACATCCACTGATGCGTCACAGATTTTTCACTGCGTTCAAAAGGACAATTGAGGGGAATGCCTCATTCATCATTCTTCATTTCTCATTATTTTCCGTTGTAGACGAATACGGAAGAGCCCGGCAGGGTCAGTTCCAGCTCTTGGTCGATATCGACCGCCTGCCCGGTAGGCAAACCGCTGATACGGCCTTGCTGGAAGGCATCCTGCAAGGTAACAGCTCCTTTGACATAGGCCGGAATATCGAGGGCCTCGCGCAGGGTCAGCCGCAGGGTCTGTTCCTTCGTGGACGGATTACGCAGGGTCAGTACCGACTTCGTGCCGTTCCAGGCGGCCCAGCCATAGATGTTGGCCTGTTTGCCGTCCCAAGGATTGCCACCCACCCAGTGGATGTCGGGCAGCACATCGGCCTGCTGTTGCTGCCAGGCAATGCATTCGGCCAGATCTTTCCACAACGCGCCGCCGTTGATGGTGTTCATCAGCTCAAAGTCGTTGTACAGTTCCACCATGCCCGATCCGCAGGCGAAGGCACAACGCAGCTCCCGCAGGATGCCGTCGTAATCCATGTCCTTCGACACGTCGCCCCACTTGGTCAGGATAAAGCCGTGCGTCATCAGCGTGTTGATGGGGCAGAGCGGCGACCGCTGTACGAAGTTCTGATAGACCAGCCGGTCGCGGTAGGTGATCCACCGCTCGCGGTCGGAGCCTTGGTCGCCGACGGTCGCCCAGTCGGCTTCCTGCCGCCATACGGCATCGGTGAACTGGAACCAGAAGGGCGATGCCCAGGTACCCACCGTCGTGTTGATGAAGATGTCCGGCCTCAACTTGCGGGCCTCACGCTCGATGTTGATGATGGCCTCCGCGTTCTCCTCGCCCCGGCTGCCCGGGTCGGGACCCACCGCGCTAAACTGCGCGCTGATACCGTCGAACTTGAAGAAACGGTAGTCGTAGTTCTGGATCATATACGAACAGGCATCGAGGAATGCCTTATAATATTCGGGATTGCTCAGCTGCATGCCGCCCCGGTCCTTCCAATAGCCCCGACGGTAGTCGCCGGACTGTCCGTAGCCACCCACCGGGCCCAACCAGGCACCAATGCCCGAACCCATCTGGCGGGCCACCTGGTCCGCTCCGCTGAATCCATTGGGGAAGTTCTTGTTGAAGGTCCACGTGCCATAGCTGTCCCATCCGTCGTCCCACACGAAGGCGTTCACCGCCGTATGGTACTTGTCATACAGCTGCTTCTTCCATTCCTTCACCACCTCGGTACACTGCTGCTCGTTCATGTTCGTGGCGTAGTCCCGGTCGTTGTTGCGGTCGATGTTCAGCTCGTACCACGAGATATAGACCGGCATCGCCCGCCAGGGCACAGCTCGTTCGCGTTCGCTGTAGGCGAGGAAGGAACGGCGTGCCTGTCCCGGTGCCATCAGGCCGACCACCGCACTGACGCTCCAGGTCTTTCCCTGCTGCAAGGTGGTATGCCGGCTCCACCATCCCTGCAGGGGAGTACCTTTCGCCGTGGTTTCCCCTACCCGGTTCAGCCCGGTCGGAGTCTCCAGTCCGGCGAAAATCCGGTCGCTGGCCAGGGCAGATCCACGAGTGTTGCCCACTACGGCAGGCACAGGCTGTCCTTTGGCGACCCGGTAGTTCATCGGAAGGAGGGAATGCAAGGCCACATCGGCACGTGCCTGCACATCCAGTTCCGTACGCAGGTAGTGAGAGCCGTCGCGCAACACGGCCCGCCAATCAATGTCGAGATTTCCATAAGAGAAACGGGCCTCCACGGCCACTCCTTTCGAGCGCAAGGCACCTTTTGCCGCCTTCGGGTCGGCCTTCAGCACAATTGTACGCACTTCCTTCAGCTGCATCTTCGATGACGGTACCAGCGTGCTGTCGGCATCGTCCAGCCGGATGGCGAACAGTACCGTTCCGGCATCCAGTCCCAGTTCGGGACAGCCCCCGAAGGTCAGGCAGTCTCCCTGGCGGACAAAGGAAGCGGTAAACAACTGGTTGGAAAGGGTAAAGGTACCTCTCTTTTCTTTCACTTTCGCCGTCCCCGGCTGTTGTTGTTGGGGGAAGCGGACGGTCTGTGCCTGTACCAGCAGGATGGCACACAGGCAGAGGAGAACCGCACAAAGACGGCTCCATCCCCATTGAAGATTGGTTTTCATACGTATGTACATTTAATAGTTATTGCTACAAAGAGACGAATTTATTTTTCAATTATGCAAGCCTGAATCAAGAAAAGAGGTATTTCACAATACCTCTTTCCATGATGTCCTGAGACAATTGTTATGCTAAAGCGATTGTACAGCCTTTATGCTGTCTCCAGTAGATTGTCAGTCTCAGTTCTGGTACGGTTCCACTACAATGGTCCATACCTTCTTGTCGCCATTGGCGGCCATCACCTCATACTTGTTCGGTTTGCTCCAGTCGCCGGGCACACCGAGTGTGGGAGAACCGTCAATAGGCTTGATGACAGCCGCCGTGGAGATGGTGACAGCGATGACCACCTTCGAGGTGGTGAAGGCACTGACCTGGTCAGCGGGCAGGTTGCCCGTCACGTAGCGGATGTAGAACGTATTGTTGTCGGCATCCTGCTCTACGGCACGCGCCAGACGTACTTGTTTCACCTGTGTCTCACCACTGCCCGGAATCACGTCTGTTCCGTAATAACGCCAGTAGATTTCCCCGCTCGTGATGTCACAGTCCGTATAGGTGTCCAGTTCTTCCAGTCCGTTCTCTAAGCAGGAGGTAGCTACCACTGCCAGCAGCAGGGTAAAGAGAATATTGATTAGCTTTTTCATAATCGTTGAAAATTTATAGGTTCATAGAAATTACCATCCTTCGTTCTGTACGGCATCCAGTCCGAATGCGGCACGGGTGTCGAGGAAGCCCTGATAGATGGGGAACAGGTAACGACGGTCGGTAAAGTTGCGGTTCGCACTGTTCAGCAGGGTCACCTGTCCAATCAGCAGCTGCGTGCGGTCGCGGCTGATTTCCATCTTATAGGCCGGACGGTCCAGGTCGGCAATCACGCCACCGGCTGCACGGCCATGGTTGGCATAGCCACCGTATTTACCCCAACGCAGATAGCTGAAGTAGATGTCGCCGCCTTCGTTACACATTTCGCAGTTGCGTTCGCGGATATAGTCAGCCCAGGCTTCTGCTTCGGTCGATGCGGTCGAAGGAGCCAGACCGCCATGGGCGGTACGGGTAGCATTCAACGCAGTGACAGCTCCGGAGATATTGCCCTTCAGCAAATAAGCTTCCGCCAGGTTCAGATAGGCTTCGCCCAAACGAGCCAGGTTAAAGTGGAGGGCCACCTTCGACGAGTGGTAGGCACGAGGTTCGGGATTCTCGATGTTGCTCTTGCGCCAGTAGTAGCCAGTCACGGTGTTGTACCAGCCGCCGTCTTCCTTGTCGCGCACACCCTGCGAGAGGTTACCGCCGAGATTCAATCCGATATTCTCGTTCATCCACGTGCAGCCGTCATAGACCACCGTGGTATAGAAACGCTTGTCACGTCCCGTGTACATCAGCTCGCTCAGGTTGCGGTCAGCTCCATCTTTCAGCTTGTGATAGCGGAGGAAGGTGTCATAGCCGTCTTTCGTCTGCAGCAGGTCCTGCGGTGTGGGAATGCGACGCTGGTCGCCACTCTTCTGGGCATAGGCATCCACCTGTCCGGCTGCGGTCACCGACTTCGGGTCGAGTACCTCCACATTGTTCATATACTGCGAGGTCTCGTACCACGGCAGTGCCTGTCCGGTCAGTTCGTCCGTCACGAGGTACTGGTCCACCAAATCCTGAGTGGGGAAGTAAATGGCCCAGCCTTCGAAGGTCTGTCCGTTGGCCTGCTTCAAGGCAACGGGGCTTTGGGAATTGAGCACATTATCCGTCGAGATGTTCGGATAAGTACGCATCAGCTCCTCGAAGCTCGACACGTACGTATTATCCTTGTTACGGTAGTAAGCCCAGAGGATTTCAGGATTATAGAGGTCGGTTTCGTTCCACATGCTCTTGGCCGGAGACAGGTCGGTCGCCAACGAAATGCCGCTGTTGTTCACGCAGTCATTGGCGGCACTGATGGCAATGTCCAGATACGAAGCATCCTTCGTGTAGGCATATGCCTGGAGGGCGGCACGGCTCAGGAAGACCTTGGCAGCCCACTTGGTGGGCAGACCGGTAGAGTTCTCGGCGGGCAGTCCGTCAGCACCTGCCTGCAGGTCTTCGATGACATACTTGTAGCTCTCGGCTACCGAAGCGGTCATCGGGATGTTGGCGGCTTCGGGATTCTCGGTGTCCAACACCATGGTGATGGGAACGAAGCGGCCTATCTTGCGAGCCTGGTTGAAGAATGCCATTCCGCGCAGGAACTTCGCCTGAGCAATCAGGCTGTTCTTCTCAACGTCGCTCAGTTTCTCATTGGCCATGACGTTCTCGATGACCAGGTTGCACTTGCGGAGCGATCCGGCGAAGTTGGTACCGAAGTCGGAATTGGTGCTGATGCCCAGTTCGGTAGCCACACCGTCGATGCCTTCGCCTACCTGCGAACATCTCACTGAGTTGGGAGTACGCGCTTCCCAGACAACGGAACTGCCCGAACCGGCATAGCCGGAACCTGTGATGACTCCATCGTAAATACTGTTGATGAATGCCTCAACGGTAGGCTTGCTGCCCCAGATGACATCACCTGTAAAGCTGGAAGCCGGCTGGGTGTCCATAGTGTCTATGCATGAGGACAAGGAAGCGGCAAGCGTCAAACTGATGAATCCGTATTTGAATATCTGTTTCATAGTGGTAGTTGCTAATTAAAATCCTAAATTAAGTGTAAACGCCAAGGTACGCTCCACGGGGTAGCCGTAACCGCCCGTATCGGAGTTTTCGGGGTCGAGCCCGTACTTCGTGGCCTGGGAGATGGTGAAGATGTTCTGGCCGGAAATACCCATCTTGCAACGGGTCAGCCATCCCACCCGCTTCAGCAGGCTGTACTTGAAGTCGTAGCCAAACTGGAAGTCCTTCATACGCAGGTAAGCGCCGTTGACCAACCAGAAATCACTATAGGCATAGTTATTGTTCTGGTTCAAGCCCGTATTCGACATCAGACGCGGATATTGGGCATCGGTGTTGGTCGGAGTCCAGAAGTCAGTCTGATGGTCATACGCCACAGGCATATAGCCCGACTGACCGGTCTGCATACCGATGGATCCTGCCAAATACTGGTTGAACGACGTTGACCCTTGGAACAAGGCGCTGAAGTAGAAGCCCTTATAGCTCAGGTTGATGTTGATACCGAACTGTCCGCGTGGCTTCTTCGAGCTGCCAAGACGACGCTTGTCACTGTCGTCAATCTTACCGTCACCGTTGGTGTCTTCGTATTTAATGTCACCGGCGGTCAGGTAGCCCGAGTTGTAGGAGTTGATGATACCTGCCGAGTTATATACATCCTCCGCGCTGGTGTAGTAGCCCAGGTTGTGGTAGAGCAGGTCATAGAAGCCTTTCTGCTGCTGGCTGCGCTGGTAGGGATTCAGCACGGTTGACTGTGCTTCACCTTCATTCAGTGCCCACAGTTCGTTGAAGTAAGTGAAGTTGCCTGAGATGTCGTACTTGAAGTCGCCGATGTTGTCGCGCCAGCCCAACTGCAATTCAAAACCGCCACGACGGTGTTCACTATTCGATTTCACTTTCGGCATACTTACACCAATCACCTGATTCAGGTAGCTTTCGGCAGTGGGTGAAGTCAGATAACCCGTGGTCTGATAGTAGAAGTAGTCGAACGAACCATACAGGCGGCTGTTCAGCGAAGCAAAGTCGAAACCGAGGTCGAACTGCTTGGTGGTATACCAGGTCAGGTCGGGCGAAGCCAGGATACCTTCGCTGAAGCCCGGCTGGTACTGGCCGTTCAGCACGAATGCCTGCGAGCTATAATTATAGGTAGTCATGTACGAGTAGCGGCCGGCTGCCTCGTCCTGACCAGTCTCACCATAAGAGGCACGGAGCTTCAAGGAGTTCAGGATATTCTTTTCCACCAAATTCTCCATGAATTTCTCGCTGGTCACTACCCAGCCAAGAGATCCGCTGTAGAACGTACCCCAGCGCTTGCCCGGCGCAAAGCGGTCGGAACCGTCGCGACGCATACTGGCCTCCACGTAGTACTTGTTGTCGTAGTTATACTTCACCTGGCCGATCCAGGCAGCACGACCCATTTCGGTTTCCGCCGGATAAGTCTTGTTTTCGTAAGCGTCCTTTTCTTCCAGAATACCTCCGTTGGTCTGCGAGTTGGCATCACCAATGCCAATCTGGTCAATGTCGAACTGGTAGTTGTCACGCTGCAGATAGTACCCCTCGTTCTTCTCGTAGTACTGTTCGAAACCGAACAAGGCCGATACATGGTGCTTGCCGAACTCCTTGGCATATTCCAGAAACGCCTGATTGGTGAAGGCATAGCCGTTCGAACTTTCGTAGCGCAACATGGGCTTGTTGGCATACAGCGGTTCCTGCGAATCCCAGTCATACTGTGCGGCATCCTTCCGCCACTGCTTGGTGGAATTGGAATAATAGCGGTAGTTGCTGGCGGCACGCACCTTCAGTTCCTTCATCCAAGGCACGGTCCAGATGAGTTCACCCTTACCGTTGATTACATTGCTGATGGTGCGGTTGTAGCCGGCATCCGCTGCCGTTTCTGCCACGGGGTTATCGGTGATGTTATACGGCAGTCCGTATTTGTTCACACCCGGGATATTGGGATATTTGTCGTTGATGTGCGAGAAGACCTCATAATATCTGTTGGCCGTAGAAGTGTACGGGTGGGTCTGGTGCTGGCGGTAGCCGTCGATAGCCGTATTGATCTGTAGGCCGATGGCTTCGATGTTGGCGGTCTGCGCCACGCGGAAGTTGGTGCGCTTCATCCAGTGGTTGTCGTTCTTGTAGAGCGAGTTCTGGTCGATGTGTCCCAACGAAAGGTAATAGCGGTTGCTTTCGTTACCGCCCGTCACACGCACGGTGTGTTTCTGCTGCGGTGCCCAGTCGTTGAGCACCAGCTTGCGCCAGTCGGTATCAGCAAAGTTCAGCGGGTCCGAACCAGTTTGGAAGGCAGTCAGTGCTTCCTGGGTATAGAGCGGATCCAGTCCGTCGTTCTCACGGGCGGTATTGGCATAGAGTGCCCGCTGGTAAGCACCCATCTTTTCGGGCCAGATACTGGGCTGTGCAAAGCTCATGTTGAAGTCATATTCCACGGTAGCCTTGCCGGCCTTACCTTTCTTGGTCTGTACCTGGATGATACCGTTGGTGGCTCGAGAACCGTAGACGGCAGTGGCAGAAGCGTCTTTCAGGATAGACATGGCTTCGATGTCATCCGGGGAAAGGTTGGCGAAGTCGTCCGACGAACGGATGACGCCATCGATGACATAGATAGGATCGCCACCACCACGGATACTGATGCTCGGCTTGGAGTTGATACCACCACCGCTGGCCTGCACAATCAGACCGGGCGAACGACCGGCCAAGCCCTGGGCCATGTTGGTGACCGGCATGTTGGAAATCTGGTCGGCCTTTACGGTAGAAACGGAGGCAATCAGGTCACGCTTGCTGGTGCTGGAGTAGCCCACTACCACCACCTCTTCCAAGGTCTCGGTGTCTTCTTTCAATACAATGTTCAAGGGTTGTGCGGTCGCTTTCACCTGCTGGCTCTTGTAGCCCACATAGGAGATGTCGAGCAGGTCGCCTACTTTGGCGTCCACCTCGAAGTTACCATCGAAGTCGGTCACAGTACCGTTAGTGGTTCCTTTCACCACTACCGTGGCGCCGATGATGGGTTCGCCGCTCTCATCCACAACAGTTCCCTTGATTTTGCCCGTCTGCTGGACAATTTCCGAATAAATTGAAGTTGCGCCAACCGCCTGAACTGGAAGCGGGGAAGCGCACAATAGCAAAAGTCCGGCTCCTGCTATTTGGGTGTAAGTCAGTCCAAAAGGAAGGCCCGACTTACGGGATAAATTGGTGTTAAGCATAGTGATTAAATTAGATAATTACTCAATAAGTGTCTTCTCATTCGTTAGGTTCGCTTTCACATAGGCATATTCTTTACATTTAAATTAATAATCGTCTTCATAGGAAATGGATGAAGGAAAGAGGATCAGTTCCTCCCGAACTTAATACGTTAATGGAATAAAAATGTAGTCAAGCCAAGACAATATCGGATAGTTATGAATGATACAGAAAAAAATGTGGCCTTTTTTTTTGCTCATTAAATAATATTTCCTAAATTTACGGCCGATACAACTAACCTTTGTTTCATAGAAAGTGGAAATGGTGTAAGTTCGGGAGGAACTATTGCCCTAAAAGCACTCAAAAATGTAGCCGAAAGGCACTCATGTAGTCATGGAATGCGGCAAGGATGCCATTATTTCATCTCATAGCAGAGAATGACCGGATTGCCTTCTGTATTCAATTGGCTGATGCGCTGACGGCTGTCAGCATCCAACAGACGGGAGTCGACGTATTCTTCCAATTTGTCAGGCCAGACCAAGGCATAGAACCGATGACCTTCTACCGCTTGAGGGACAGAGAGCGCAGCCCCTTTCTCCTGTCGGTAAACCATAGTCTTTGCCCCGGAAGTCCGGGATACGTAAGAGTTCTTGCCTTGGAGAAAGAAACAGTAAATCTGATTGGGCAAATGGATTTTTTCCAATACAATAATCCGATCCGTTTCCACCAAAAACTGCTGGTAGTATTGTGGGGTCATGTCTGTCGGCAGATCCTGAAGCTGGAAGCTTTTACCCTCGAAGTCAAAAATGACTTCCGGTTCAAGTGTCAGTTGATGCTCGTCCAGACGGAACAGTGTGTCGCACGAATACGAGGGCGAGTAATGGAAGGCGTTGTCGTAATCTACTAACCGGAGCTGGGTGGTAACGGCCAACAGACTGGGAAACTCATCATGCAGGGACTTCACGACTTTGGATTGAGCAGTAGAATAGAAATGGATGTCCTTGATCACATCTTTTGGTGGAATTTACCACGTGATGGACGTTTTTTCCAAATTTGGCTTTGAAAGACTCTCCGAATGTCTTTTAGTACAAAAAGGTCCGATATTTCGAATTTATCCCTTAACTTTGCCTCCACATCAAATAACAAGTTTATCGCTATTATGGTTCGAAGGATTATCGGTAGAAAAGATGAAGACGGCTAATGATTTGTTCGCGTAAGATTGTTAAGCATTAATCTTCCAGTCACTGAGGGTATGCCGTTCGGCATCGAAGTGGATGCCCACCTTCACGACGGGCAGCCCGTCGAGGGCGAAGCGCGAGGCATAGTCCTTGAGGTCTATCTGCTGCAGGGCAGCTTCGGCACTCCTGTTCAGCTTCAGTTCGAACAGGTAGAGGGCTTTGGGGGTGCGCAGCACCATATCCACCCGGCCTGTTGCTGTGCGGACCTCCACGTCCAGTCCGTTGAACTGCCCGAGCAGGGAGAAGATGATGTACAGCATCTGCTGGTAATGGCCTTCACTGTTCGCATGGTTGCAGTAGGGAACCGTGAGCAGATAAGCCTGCAGCAGCTTCAAGGCACCGTCAATGTCCTCCTTCCTCAATGCCAGGCTCATCTTGGCCGCTGCGGTCATTCCCCGTCCGGACTGTACGGAGACGTAAAGCGGCAGGAGGCTTTTCATCAGTCCGATGCGCACCTCGTTGTTGGGGATGTCAAGTGTATAGAGGTCTGCCTCCGGCTCGCAGTCCTTGATGGTGACATAGCCGCTCTGGTAGAGCAGGGGGATGATGGACTGCATGTTCTCTGTGGGGGCATCGAATTCGGACGACATGGCCTCCATCCGGCTGATGTCGGATGGCAGGATATAGAATTTTTGCAGCATCTCCACCAGATAGGTTGGTGTGCCCGAAGCGAACCAGTAGTTGTTGATTCTTTTCAGGTTGAACGCATTCAGGAGGCTGAAGGGGTTGAAGATGTCCGACGATGGCCACGTGAAGTGATAGCCGTCGTATTGCTGTGTCAGCCTTTCCACGGTTTCTTCGTCGGTCCATTCGTTGGCCGCTCCCAACGCTGCGATGTAGTCCTGCATCTGCGTCAGGACCTCTTCCTTTGTGAAGCCGCATATTCCTCCGAATCCGGGATCCATGCTGATGTTGGTCAGGTTGTTCAGCTCGCTGAAGATGCTGAGCTGCGAAAACTTCGTGATGCCCGTGAGGAAGACGAACCGGAGGTAGGGATCGCAGGCTTTCAGCGGCGAGTAGAAGTTGCGCATCACATTGCGGAGGACGGGCAACGTCGTTTCCTCGTGGACCACGTCCAACAGCGGTGCATCGTATTCATCAATAAGGACAACCACCTGCTTGCCGGTCTGTTCGTATGCTGTAAGGATGAGTGTCGTGAGCCGGTCATTGGCATCAACGGCAGGATGTGTAATGCCGTATTTCGTTTCGTAGGAGGAGAGCCGCATACCGAGGTACCGTTCCAGCTGCTCCTTGTCCATGTGCTTTCCTAACGACATGTCAAATCGCAGTACGGGGTATTCTGTCCATTCCTTCTCCCGCTGCTCGATGGCGAGTCCCTTGAACAGTTCTTTCTTTCCCTCAAAGTACGCCTGTAGCGTGGAGACCAACAGAGACTTTCCGAACCGTCGGGGACGGCTCAGGAAGATGTAGTTGCTGAGGTGTATCATGTTCCAGATATACTCGGTCTTGTCGATGTACAGGCAGTCGTTGGTGATGAGCTTTTCGAATGTCTGTATGCCCACGGGCAGTCTTTTCAGTGGCTTCTTTTCCATATCCTTCCTTGTTTGGGGTGGTTCCAGCTTACCCTTGCAAAGGTACATAAAAAAGCGATTTTTTACGCCCGGTCCCTAAGAAAAAAAAATGATTGGTGAATAAATAGAGTTCTTTATTACGGATGGAAGTAATACAGCATCCATCCCCTGGGACAACATAGATGGGGTTGCCTATATGTACTATCATGGCTCCTTGTTTTTAGGATTTACCGTAAAAGTAGGAAGAATTCCCGACACTGGCAAATGGAATGTCGCATATTTACCTTTTCTAAACATACCTTAATTCCGCAGCACAAACTCTTGTAAGAAATCCAAGTATTTGAGAAACAAAGTTCTCAAGACACTTGGTCATGTCAGAAATTTCACCTATCTTGGTGCTGCAAAACTAAAAAACAAGTAAAACATCTGACATGACAAAGGTATCAATAAAAAGTGGGAACATCACATCTTTTGGTGGAATTTACCACGTGATGGACGTTTTTTCCAAATTTGGCTTTGAAAGACTCTCCGAATGTCTTTTAGTACAAAAAGTCCGATATTTCGAATTTATCCCTTAACTTTGCCTCCACATCAAATAACAAGTTTATCGCTATGGTTCGAAGGATTATCGGTAGAAAAGATGAAGACGGCTAATGATTTGTTCGCGTAAGATTGTTAAGCATTAATCTTCCAGTCACTGAGGGTATGCCGTTCGGCATCGAAGTTGATGCCCACCTTCACGACGAGCAGTCCGTCGAGGGCGAAGCGCGAGGCATAGTCCTTGAGGTCTATCTGCTGCAGGGCGGCTTCGGCACTCTTGTCCAGCTTCAGCTCGAACAGGTAGAGGGTTTTGGGGGTGCGCAGCACCATGTCCACCCGGCCTACGGGCGTGCGGACCTCCACGTCCAGTCCGTTGTATTGTCCGAGCAGGGAGAAGATGATGTACATCACCTGCTGGAAGTGGCCTTCGGAGTTGGCGTTGTTGCAGTAGGGTACAGTGCCGAGGAATGTCTGCATCAGTCGGAGTGCTCCGTCAATGTCCTCTTTGGCGATGCACTGTGCCATCCGTCTGACCGTGTTGTTGACCACCAGTGTATTGGGCGTGATGTATGCCGGCACGAGTGCTTTGGTCAGCCCGATGCATACCTCCTTGTTGGGGAAGTCGAGCCGGTAATAGTCGAACTCCCTGTCGTAGCTCTTGATGGTGACGTATCCGCTCTGGTAGAGGAGCGGCAGGATGGTGGTCATCGTTTCGGTGGGCGCATCGAAATCGTCCGCACTTCCCTCCATCGAACGGAGATCGGTGGGCAGGGTATCGAACTTCCGTAGCATTTCCACGAGATAAGTCGGTGTGCCCGAAGCGAACCAGTAGTTCCTGAACTCCTTGTCCTGAAAGGCATTCAAGAGGCTGAAGGGATTGAAGATGTCCGGCGATGGCCACGCGAAGTGGTAGCCGTCGTACTGGCATTGCAGTTGTGCGACCACCTCTTCCCGGGTGATTTGTCGGGAGGCTGCAAAATCATCGATGTAGTCGGACATGCATGTCAGCATCTCTTCTTTCGTGATGCCGCATACGGCGGCATATTGGGGAAGCATGGAGATATTCTTCAGGTTGTTCAGCTCGCTGAAGATGCTGAGCTGCGAGAACTTGGTGATGCCCGTGAGGAAGACGAACCGGAGGTAGGGATCGCAGGCTTTCAGCGGCGAGTAGAAGTTGCGCATCACGTTGCGGAGGACAGGCAGCGTCGTTTCCTCGTGGACCACGTCCAACAGCGGTGCATCGTATTCATCAATAAGGACAACCACCTGCTTGCCGGTCTGTTCATAGACAGTGGTAATCAGGTTCTTCAGGCGTGTATTAGTGTCGGTGAGGTCGGACGTTAAGCCGAAACGCTTTTCATTCTCTTCCAGGATATACAGCAGGTACCGTTCCAGCTGCTCCTTGTCCATGTGCTTGCCTAACGACATGTCAAACCGCAATACGGGGTATTCTGTCCATTCCTTCTCCCGCTGCTCGATGGCGAGTCCCTTGAACAGTTCTTTCTTTCCCTCAAAGTACGCCTGTAGCGTGGAGACCAACAGGGACTTTCCGAACCGTCGGGGACGGCTCAGGAAGATGTAGTTGCTGAGGTGTATCATGTTCCAGATATACTCGGTCTTGTCAATGTACAGGCAGTCGTTGGTGATGAGCTTTTCGAATGTCTGTATGCCCACGGGCAGTCTTTTCAGTGGCTTCTTTTCCATATCCTTCCTTGTTTTGGGTGGTTCCAGCTTACCCTTGCAAAGGTACATAAAAAAGCGATTTTTTACGCCCGGTCCCTAAGAAAAAAAATGATTGGTGAATAAATAGAGTTCTTTATTACGGATGGAAGTAATACAGCATCCATCCCCTGGAACAACATAGATGGGGTTGCCTATATGTACTATCATGGCTCCTTGTTTTTAGGATTCGCCGTAGAGATAGGAAGAATTCCCGATGCGGCCAAATGGGATGTCGCAAAACTTCGGTTGCGGGGATGGTGCTCCAGAATCTCCTGACGCAGACGGCTACGGTCGATGTGCGTATAGATTTCGGTCGTCCCGATGTCCTCATGGCCCAGCATGCACTGGATAGCCCGCAGGTTAGCCCCTCCCTCCAACAGGTGCGTGGCAAACGAATGGCGGAACGTATGCGGACTGATGGTCTTCGCCAGTCCGATTTGGGCGGCCAGCTCCTTGATGATATGGAATACCATGATGCGTGAAATGTTCTTCCCGAAACGGCTGATGAAGACATAATCCTCATAGGGAGGCTTGATGAGCCCTTCTGCGCGCTGGGGCAAGTATCTCTCGATTTCCTGAATGGCACGTGGCGAAATAGGCACTAACCGCTGCTTGTTCCCCTTCCCTTCCACCCGGATAAAACCCTCCTGCAGATAGAGGTCTCCCAAGCGCAGATGGCACAACTCCGATACGCGCAGTCCACAGCTGTACAAGGTCTCCAGAATGGCCCGGTTGCGCTGTCCCTCACGGGTGGAAACATCAATCGCCGCTATCAGGGCATCAATCTCTTCGACGGCCAGCACATCCGGCAGATACAGCCCCAACTTGGGCGATTCGAGCAGTTCCGTGGGATCCTGGTCGAGATAGCCGTCGATGACCAGAAAGCGATAGAACGAACGGACACCAGACAGGATACGGGCCTGTGAACGGGGATGGATGCCGATGTCGTGCAAGCCTGCCGCAAACTGTTCCAAATCGCTGACCGTCACATCCAGGTAGCAGATGTCTTCGAGTGTCAGGAACGCATACAGCTTGTCTACATCGGTCAGATAGGCTTCGACCGTATTGTCCGACAGGCCCTTTTCCAACTTAAGGTATTGCCTATACTTGATGATTATCTTTCTATATTGCTCACGAGGTTTCATTTCTTTTTCGTATCTTTGCCCGGATTTCAGAACAAAGATAGAAAAAACTGTTTGTATCACAAAAGGAATATGAAAATACAAATTATCAACGGCCCCAACATCAACCTGCTGGGGAAACGCGAGCCCTCCATCTACGGGGCGGTCTCTTTCGAAGATTACCTCAAGGAACTCAAAGACCGCTATCCAGAGGTGGAAATCGACTACTACCAGTCCAATGTGGAAGGAGAAATGATCAACAAGATTCACGAAATCGGATTCTGTTACGACGGCATCATTCTGAATGCAGGTGCCTACACCCATACCTCCATCGCCTTGCAGGATGCCCTCCGGGCAGTCACAACTCCGGCCATTGAGGTGCACATCTCGAACGTGCACCAACGTGAGGAGTTTCGTCACAAGTCCATGATTTCGTGCGCCTGCCGGGGCGTGATCTGCGGATTCGGCCTCGACTCCTACCGACTGGCACTGGAAGCCTTTCTTTCCTCTCGCAACAACTAACCAGATTTAAGTATAGTACAATTATGATGCTCAAAAAAACTAAAATCGTCGCTTCCATTTCTGACCTGCGTTGCGACGTAGACTTTATCAGAGACCTTTTCAATGCCGGCATGAACGTGGTGCGCATGAACACGGCCCACGCCAACCGGGAAGGCTTCGAAACACTGATCCGAAATGTACGCGAGGTGTCCAACCGTATCGGCATTCTCATGGACACCAAAGGACCCGAGGTACGCACCACTGCCTGCGCCGAAGGGCCGATTGATTATACCACCGGTGACATCGTCCGCATCGTGGGCAACCCCGAACAGGCCACTACCCGTGAATGCATCTGCGTGACCTATCCTTCCTTTGTCAACGACCTCTCCGTCGGGGCCCGCGTCCTGATCGACGACGGCGACCTGGAACTGAAGGTTACCGGCAAGGACGAACACGAACTGGTCTGTGAGGTGTGCAACGATGCCACCCTCGGGAACCGCAAAAGCGTCAATGTTCCTGGTGTCCGCATCAACCTCCCGTCCCTGACCGAAAAGGACCGTAACAATATCCTCTACGCTATCGAGAAGGACATCGATTTCATCGCCCACTCGTTTGTGCGCAACCAGCAGGATGTGCTCGACATCCGGGAGATACTGGATGCCCACCACAGCGACATCAAGATCATCGCCAAGATCGAGAACCAGGAAGGCGTGGACAACATCGACGAAATCCTCGAAGTGGCCGACGGCGTGATGGTGGCCCGCGGTGACCTCGGCATCGAAGTGCCGCAGGAACGCATCCCCGGCATCCAGCGCCAGCTCATCAAGAAATGTATCCTGGCGAAGAAACCCGTCATCGTGGCCACGCAGATGCTGCACACCATGATCAACAATCCGCGTCCGACACGTGCGGAAGTGACAGACATCGCCAATGCCATCTACTACCGCACCGATGCCCTGATGCTGAGCGGCGAGACCGCCTACGGCAAATACCCGATCGAAGCCGTCAAGACCATGACTCAGATTGCAGCACAGGCCGAAAAGGACAAGATGCAGGAGAACGACATCCCCATTCCCCTGACTCCGGAGAATACGGATGTGACCAGCTTCCTGGCCAAGCAGGCCGTCAATGCCACCAACCTGATGCCTATCCGCGCCATCATCACCGACAGTTTCAGCGGACGCACGGCCCGCAACCTGGCGGCCTTCCGCGGAAAGTACCCGGTGCTGGCCATCTGCTACAAGGAAAAGACCCTGCGCCATCTGGCCCTGTCCTACGGAGTGGAAGCCATCTATATGCCGGAAAAGGCCAACGGACAGGCCTATTACATCGCCGCCCTGCGCAAGCTGATCAACGACGGCGTACTGGGATACAAGGACATGGTAGCGTATCTGAGCGGCGGCAAGGCCCGCACCTCTTTCCTGGAAATCAACCAGGTGGATGATGTGCTGGACAAGGAAACAGAGTATGTGTTACCCAACAACAACCGCTACTTGTAGGCTATGAAAGAGACCGATGCCCTCGACGCATACATCCTTCGCCATATCGACCCGGAGAGTGACTACCTGAAGGCCCTGTACCGGGCGACGCACCTTTACCTGCTACGCCCCCGCATGGCCTCCGGACACCTCCAGGGCCGGATGCTGAAGATGTTCGTGCGGATGATACGCCCGCAGCAAGTGCTGGAAATCGGCACCTACAGCGGCTACTCCGCCCTCTGTCTTGCTGAAGGTCTGGAGGAGGGAGGACTGCTCCATACCTTCGAGATCAACGACGAGCAGGAGGACTTCACCCGCCACTGGTTAGAGGGATCGCCTTATGCCGACAAGATCCGGTTCTACATCGGTGATGCCCTGCAGCTGGTACCGCAGCTGGGCATCACCTTCGACCTGGCCTTCATCGACGGCAACAAGCGGAACTATGTGGACTACTACGAAATGGTGATGGACTGCCTGCGTCCCGGCGGCTACATCATCGCCGACAATACACTGTGGGACGGACACGTGCTGGAGACAGACACTCCCTCCAGCGACACGCAGACCCTCGGCATCAAGGCCTTCAACGACCGGGTGGCCACCGACCCCCGGGTAGAGACCGTTATCCTTCCGCTGCGCGACGGGCTGACCCTATTGAGAAAGAAAGAAGAACCTTTAGAATAAAGAACAAAAATTATGGAAACAACCAGACAGAACAAAATTGCCCGCCTCATCCAAAAGGAACTGAGCGAAATCTTCCTGCTGCAGACCAAGTCGATGCACGGAGTGCTGGTATCGGTCAGCATCGTCCGTATCAGTCCCGACATGAGCTATGCCCGCGCCTACCTGAGCGTCTTCCCCTCCGAACGGAGCGAAGAGATTGTGAAGAACATCAACGCCAACATGAAGTCCATCCGCTACGAACTGGGAAACCGTCTCCGCTTCCAGCTGCGCATTATCCCCGAACTGAAGTTCTTTGTGGATGACTCGCTGGACTATGCGGCCCATATCGACGAACTGTTGAAGAAATAAGCACTCCGCCGACATGAACTTTCCTTTCTACATTGCCCGCCGCTACCTGTTCTCGAAGAAGTCGCACAATGCCATCAACGTGATTTCAGCCATCTCTGTCTGCGGAGTTGCCCTGGCCACGCTGGCATTGGTGTGCACTTTGTCCGTCTTCAACGGATTCCAGGATCTGGTGGCTTCTTTCTTCACGGCCTTCGACCCGGAACTGAAGATTACGGCGGCGCAAGGGAAAGTGTTCGACGGGCAGGACCCTGCCGTGCGCCAGCTGCGCAACTGGCCCGAAGTGGCGGTCTTCTCCGAATCGGTGGAGGACAATGCCATGGTGCAGTACCAGGACCGCCAGGCCATGGTCGTCATCAAGGGAGTAGAGGACAACTTCGACCGGTTGACCCCTATTGACAGCATCCTGTTCGGAAGGGGCGAACCGCTGCTCCACGATGAAGTGGCGAATTATGCCATTCCCGGCATCCAGTTGCTCTCTACGTTGGGCACCAGCATCCGCTTCCTCGACCCGCTGGAAGTGTATGCTCCCAAGCGGGGAGCGAAGGTCAACCTGGCCAATCCGGCCGCGAGCTTCACCACCGGCTCCCTCTTCTCCTCCGGACTGGTATTTGCCGTCAACCAAGAGAAATACGATGCTTCATACATCCTTACTTCCATCAGTTTCGCCCGCCGGCTGTTCCAATATACCACCGAGGTCAGCTCCATCGGACTGAAACTGCAGCCCGGTACCGACACCGATGCTCTGCAGCGGCGCATCCAGCAAGCCATCGGCCATAAATATAAGGTAGAGAACCGCTACGAACAGCAGGCGGACACCTACCGCATCATGGAAATCGAGAAACTTATCTCCTACCTTTTCCTGACCTTTATTCTGGCCGTCGCCTGCTTCAATGTCATCGGTTCCCTCTCGATGCTCATCATTGACAAGCGCGATGATGTGGTCACCCTGCGCAACCTGGGTGCCAGCGACCGGCAGATTACCCGCATCTTCCTGTTCGAAGGCCGCATGATTTCATTCTTCGGTGCCTTTGCGGGTATTGTTCTCGGCCTGCTGCTCTGCTGGCTGCAACAGACTTACGGGCTCATCTCGCTGGGCGACAGCGGTGCCTTTGTGGTCGATGCCTACCCAGTGAGTGTCCATGCCACGGATGTGGTGCTGGTCTTCGTCACCGTACTCGTGGTCGGCTTCCTGTCCGTGTGGTACCCGGTGCGATATCTCAGCAAACGGCTGCTGGACAAACGGCAGTAAGGCTTATAGGGCCTCTATCTCTTCAAGAGACAGACCGGTAGATTGGGCAATGATGCTTGGAGGTATATTGTTTTGTTTCAATGTACGGGCAATCGACAGCGTTTGTTGCCTTTTTCCTTCTTCTCGGCCTTGTTCTATCCCTATTCTTATTCCTATTTCTTTCCCTATTTCTTTCCCTTCTTCTATCCCTATTGCTTTCCCTATTTCTTTTCCTTCTTCTATCCCTATTTCTTTCCCTATTGCTTTCCCTTCTTCTATCCCTATTTCTTTCCCTTCTTCTATGGAAGCCTCGTGCACGCTCAGTGCGGTGCGATAAGCATTGAGGCTTTTCCAATACAGTTCGTGCTCTTCCTCGTTGAGAGAAGATACACTGGCTATCTCTTCGAGTTTCTCAAAGACGGCTTTCCGTGCTTTGAAAGGCATTCTTTGCAATGTTTCCATATTCTTTAAAGTATAAATCCAACGTTCAAAATTTGTTTCACAGTCTTCCTCTTCCTTCTTGAAGACAGGCAGGGCGAGGAAAATCTGGCGCATCTTATCCGTGAACAGTTTACCGGTTTCGCGGTCAGCGAGGATGACATCCGTACGGAACTGAACGTTATCCTTGAGCAGAAAGTTCATGAAGAATACGCCATAGACGGCTTTGATATCGAAATTCCATAAACATCCTACCTGTCCTTGCCGCGCAACGGCATGCGACAGGTAGAACAACGCACGTTCCTTGAAATGTATTTGCGACTTGTTCTGCATTTCCACGATGATTTTTTCACCCGTGTCCGTGGTGCAATAGATGTCATATATCAGCGCACGCGCATCTTCCCATTCAGGCAGTTGTTCGTTGTTCAGGAAGGTGAGGTCGGTTATCACGCGCTCGCCTTCCAGAAGGTCGTTCAGGAAATCTATCAGCAGGTCTTTGGATAGCTCCTGACCGAAAATCTTTTTGAATCCGTAATCGGTGAACGGATTGATATACTTTCCCATAATGTTGCAGCTCTTTTAATCAGGATTTCCGCAAATGTAGATAAAATCCGTGAGATTCTACGCCAGCAAGACAAAGAAAAAGATTTTTCTTTGACAGGCAAGGATAGGGAACTATTCCGAGTGCACTGTCCGGATGGACATTCACCCATGTTTCCGCCTCTGCCAAGCCGGGAGGAAAAGATATCGTCAGTTTGTTCGGTGCAAAGTTCGCATTTTTACGGGAAATAGGCTTTTACCCTACACTATGATATTATACTATTGTAATATAGTTATTTAGATATACTTTGTACATTTGCGAGTAACATGATAGTAACATTTTGTGAGAAGTTGTTCAACAACAAAATAAAGCCATCTACTACAGCTTTCGTTTAGCGTGCAGATCTAAAAACATCTTGTTGTCAGATTGATTTCACTACAATTTTCGCCAGTAAAACATTGCAAAAGTGAAATATTTTCAATAAATCAGCTCAATATTTATTTAACAATATATTCTCTTGTATCTGAATTATTTTATGTAACTTGGCGCCATAATAATAAATAATGTGTAATGGCTGAGAACAAAAACTTAAACCGCATCAAAGTTGCATTGGCAGAAAAGCAAAAAACAAACAAGTGGCTTGCAGAGCAGCTGGATGTCAATCCTGCTACTGTAAGCAAATGGTGTACAAACTCATCACAGCCCTCACTTGACATGCTTGCAAGAATCTCAAAGGTTCTGGAGATGGATTATACCGAACTCGTAAGGATCAAAAGATATACCAGTAGCGAGAATGCTGATGCTTAGGAAGCTCACCAAACAATAGAGACATTATGACAGAATTAGAACTGCAACAATATCTTCTGAAATACTACCCCAAGGAAGACGAGTCCTGCGAATGGAAGGAGTTCAAGAACCTTAAGAACGACTTTAACGGCAAAGAAAAGGATGATGTCATTTCTTATGTTTCCGCTCTTTCCAATATAGAGGGTGGCTATCTTGTGATTGGTGTGGTTGATAAGACACTGGAGATAGTAGGAACAGATACTTACAACTACGATCTGACAAAAGCGCGATTAAGGTTGAAAGATCAATGCACCAATCTTCCAACAGAAGGATTAGCTGTGCAGGAATTCAAAACTGACGATACGCACAAGACGGTCTGGGTTATAAACATCCCCAAGCACATGAAACGTCGCCCTGTCTATGCCCACAACAAAGCTTGGCAGAGAATAGACGACAGCTTGGTTGAAATGACGGATTCAAGACTAGAGACAATCCTTGAAGAGCGTGATGTAGCGTATGACTGGTCGGCTCAGGTTGTTGAAGGTGCAACTCTTGAGTGCCTTGATAAAGAAGCCATAAAACTGGCTCGTGAAGGTTACAAGCAGCGTTTCCCTCAATATTCAAAAGATTGTGACTTGTGGGATGACAGGGTGTTCCTAGACAAGGCAAATCTAACTATCGGCGGAAAAATCACGAATACCACGCTTCTACTTGTTGGTCGTGAGGAGGAGGCATATCGCTTAAATCATATCTCCCAGATTGTATGGAAGTGTTTTCAAGATGGAGAGACCTTCGGTGACATCTACACCATTCCTTATATACGAAGCACGTCAAAACTGCTTGCGAGAATACGAAACTACAGGTTCAAAATATACCCAAAGAACTCGCTGATTCCTGCGGAAGTATGGAAGTATGATACAGAGAGCATTCTTGAAGGATTACACAATGCCATAGCACATCAGAATTTTGAGAAAAGTTCTCGTATTATCGTTACTGAGGACAAGAACCAACTGACCTTCCGTAATGCCGGATGTTTCTTCGAGGGGAACTACAGTATGTACATTACTGGCGAGAAGACACCTACCGACTACAGGAATCCAGCCTTGGTAAAGGCGATGGTAAATATCAAGATGATTGATTCACAAGGTTACGGAATCCACAAGATGTTTGTGAGTCAGAAGGAGCGTTTTCTGCCAATGCCCGACTACGACAAGTCAACTTCAACAGAGACCATCCTTACAATGCCTGGTAATGTAATTGACGAGAACTACAGTCTCACACTTCTGGAAAATCAAGACATGTCACTGACTGATGCAGTCTTGCTTGACCGAGTACAAAAGGGATATGAAATCACAAAAGAGGCTGTTGCAATGCTTCGCAAGCGCCATTTGATAGAAGGACGTATACCTAATATCTATGTGTCAAAGAAAATTGCACAAGCTACGGATCAAAAGGTAGAATACACAAAGCACAAAGGACTTGACTCAAAGAAATGCGAGGCTTTCCTGCTTGATTCTCTAAAAGATCATGGCACTTTGAGTAAGGCTGAAATAGTTAAGTTGCTATTTGACCTTCTACCCGATCAGTTGACTGACAAACAGAAGGAATATAAGATTGAGAATATACTTAAAAAGCTAAGAATACAAGGGCTGATAAAAAATAAAACTGTTGGTGGAAACAAGTCAACATGGGCGCTCGTAAATCCATAAATTTACCAGCGGTTTACGAGCGATTTTACGAGCGCTTTACGAGCGGTCATATCTGTTTTGGGTAATTTGAAAACAAAGATGGAAGAATCCAAAAAAGGAAAAATACTCTTGGTTGACGACAATGAAGATGTCCTCTTGTCTCTCAACCTTCTGCTGAAACCTCGTGTCGAAGCTATCAGAGCTATAACTAAGCCAGAACGAATCATCGAGTTCATGGATAGCTTTGCCCCTGATGTTATACTTCTCGACATGAACTTCCGCCGTGATGCTATCAGTGGTGA
>JALEPZ010000047.1 GCA_022767125.1 Phocaeicola plebeius | reverse complement strand
CTTAATCAATTTATTGCACACTTGCGGGCCATTTGGGGTTCAAAAAAGTTAAAAACGTTAAATGTTCGTCTTTTCCCCAATCTTTAGAATCTAGGCAATCACTTTTCTATCGTTTAAAGTACAAGTAATTGATATAATGCGATTTACAAATACTTTAATAATAACTGTACTTCACTTGAACAAATCGTAATACCAAGTAGTGTGACCACATTAGAATACGCGTTCACGGATTGTACAAAATTATACAATATTGTAATAAATGGAACACCGGATTTGTCTTCTGCTTTCCATGGATGCACCAGTCTGGAGAGCGTGACAATTCCATCAGGTGTACAAACCTTAGATCATACATTTTCAGGATGCACTGCACTTAAATCAATAGTATTGCCTAACAGCGTAACAACACTCTGGGGTGCTTTTGAATATTGCACTGCACTGGAAACAATTTCGCTACCAAACAATATAGAAGATTTATCTGGAACTTTCAATGGATGTTCATCACTCAAGTCTATAACCATTCCAAATAGTGTCAAGGATATTTCTGCTGCTTTTAAGGATTGTTCATCACTCAAATCCATCACCATACCTGGTAGCATCATGGACATGGAAGATGCATTCTGGAACAGCGGTTTAACCTCCGTTGTTATCGGTGAGGGGATAAAGAATATAGACTCTGCTTTCATAAATTGTCATAGCTTGACTTCTGTAATAATTCCGAAGAGTGTGACTTCAATGAAGAATACATTCAGTTCGTGCACATCCTTAACATCAGTTTACTGTAAGCCAACTACAGTACCAACAATTTCCGAATATACATTTACGAATGTACCTTCTGAATTAATAATCCATGTGCCAACAGGTACCGTAGAGGCTTACAAAGCAGCAACCACATGGAGCTCATATTCTTCAAGAATACAAGAATATAGTTTCTAGAAAACGTACAATAAATACTTAAAGCCAACCTGCCCCCCTAACAAGGACAGGTTGGCCATTTCCCATTACAAAGACACACAAGAGATTATCCCATTCTCGTTATGGCGGTTATTCCAAATCTTCGCTGGTCAAAAGGAATATATGGATAAACGATATAAATTATTCTTCGGATTATTGAGAGTTGGACTGGGCATTGACCCAACTTTCACGGCAACACCTGACGAATCAACGTGGAGATGGATCTACCGCGAAAGCCACCGGCAGGCACTGATTGGCGTACTGTTCTGTGGCATAGAGCGGCTTCCTGCCACTCAACGACCTCCTAAAGATCTGCTGCTGAAATGGGCAGCAGAAGCACAGGTACTGAAAGTGTTGAACCACCTGATGGATAGCGAAGCGGCCCGACTGACGAATATATTCGACAGCCGAGGGATGCGCTCCACAGTACTGAAAGGACAAGGCAACGCACGGATGTATCCCACTGAGGGAAGCCGTATGCCCGGTGATATCGACCTCTACGTGGAAGGTGGGAAGAAGAGGGTATTGGCACTGTTGCAGGCAGAAAAATGGATGGATGAGGACAACAATATCTCCTACCATCATGTTCACTTGAAGCCCAACAGGAAAGGAGTGACCGTAGAAGTACATTTCAGACCTTCGTCGGGTGTACATGCCCCATTGGCAAACCGACGGCTACAGCAGATTCTGAACGAAGAAATCCGACATTCCACCCTGTGCGAAAAAGGGTTCCGAGTACCCACACAAATATTTCACCTGCTGATGCAACTGGCACACCTGCAACACCACTTCGTAGAAGGCGGCATAGGGATGCGCCAGGTGGTTGACTTCTACTTTGTGCTACAGCATGCTTCATTTAATGACATTGAAGTCATGAAAAAACTGACGAAACGGACGGATACCCGACAGATGGCAGCTGCTCTGATGGCATTGCTTGAACAGACAATGCTCCTAGACCGGGAACGGATGATTGCCGAACCAGACAAAGCAACAGGCAGCCTGTTGCTGGCAATAATCGCCGAGGACGGAAACTTTGGGAAATATGCTGCACGTGAACACCAGAACCATTGGATACGCTTCATTAAAAACCGTCAGCGTGCCTTCCAGCTATTGCGCCTGTTGCCTTACGAAGTGGCATGGTCGGAACTGTACCACTGGCTGCACCTGTTCGTCACACTACCGGAACGTATCAGAAAAGGGAGTGTATCCCTCCGCACCTCTACAACAACCCCAATTACCCAATGATAGCACCATGATACAGAAATACAATGTAGCAGGACACGTATTTGCCGTACATTTTGCCATAGGAACGGAAGTACCGATGACCGCCTATCTGCCGTTCCAAACTCCAGAAGGCGAACCACTGTTCCAACTGGACATAATCACATGCCATACATTTTTGCCCAATGGAATATTTGCAGAAGAAATGCGGCAAACAGAAACAGAGGGACAGACACTGGCATGCGGCATCTTAAAGGACGGACGCAAAGCGTTCCACTTGATGTGGAAACAAGACGAGGCATGGCTATTGTGCAACAGCGACTATTCCTACGCCGAACTTCACGCAAACAATGTCCGTTGCCGGAAAGCGGCGACAGATACAGCCCTGATGCTGCTCTATGCATTAAGTACTGCCACACGCGACACTCTGCTATTTCATGCCTCCACCATTGTGTACGAAGGACATGCCTACCTATTTCTTGGAATCAGTGGAACAGGCAAGAGTACACACTCAAAACTGTGGATGGCACACATAGGAAACTGCCGACTTTTGAATGACGACAACCCAGTAGTACGAATGGCTCCGGACGGAACCTTTCTTGTTTACGGGACACCGTGGAGCGGAAAGACACCGTGCTATAGGAATGAATGCCATCCGTTAGGAGCAATAGTAAAGCTACGGCAATGCCAAGAAAACCGGATATATCGTATGAGTCCAGTTGCAACATACGCCGCCATTGCCGCATCGGTATCGGGCAAACGATGGGAAAAAAGTATTGGCAACGGACTACACACTACCACAGAACGAATGACAGCCAGCACAGATGGATGGCTGTTGAACTGTCTGCCCGATGCCGATGCTGCCCGACTGTGCCAAACCCACATAACAGCTCGATGGAAGGTCAGACCGACGACAATCAAACACCAGGAAGAAACTTATGGAAACAAAAAAAAGAGTAGCGGTCACTCCGCTGATGGAAGAGGTGAAACTTCTGATTGACAACGGGAAGAACGTGCTGTTACCAGTAGAAGGACGTAGTATGCTACCCTTCATCGTAGGTGGACGGGACAGTGTAGAGTTACATCCCGTACAGATAAAAGGACTGCGCACAGGCGATACCATACTGGCACGAACAACTGACGGACGGTACGTGATACACCGCATCGTTACTATCAGTAACGGACGACTGACCCTGGAAGGAGACGGCAACATCAATCTGCGCGAACAGGCCACTCTGAAGGATGTCATCGCCCGAGCGGAATATGTTACCGACCGCCAGGGATCCCGTCGCAGCCTAACCGATCGGAAAGCGCGAAGACTATGGAAAATATGGAGCGCTTTTCGTCCGATAAGAAAATACTTATTAGGTATCTACCAACGATTATTTGCACAACAAAAACAATCATGAAACAGAAAAAAGGATTTGTGCTGCGCCAAGTGTGCGGCGAACATGTATTGATGGCGGAGGAACTATCCATCATCGATTTCGGAAAACTTGTCAGTCTGAATCCCACAGCGGCTTTTCTGTGGCAAGAGGCAGAACGACAGGGAGACTTTACAGTAGAATCGCTTACTGATGCCTTGTGCCAAGAATATGCAGTGGATCCAAATACAGCGATGACTGATGTGAGATTTCTAATAGAACAATGGCAGGCAACAGGACTGACTGAAACATGAACTACTTCCGTTGGGTCTTGCGGCAGGTGAAGGATATCCGCACGAATGTCCTTGTCAGCATCATAGCAGGAATGGCACAAGTGGGTGCCAGCCTGCTACTGGTGGAATTATGCCGCCACTTCATCGACCAGGATGTGTGGAGCGATGAAGTAACCGGCAGAGCAGTGTTGCTCTTTACCGTTCTGGTAACTTCCATCGGACTGCGGCAGTCGGTACTATACCTACGCGAAACAGCAGACATCCGTCAACAGAATGCCATCCGAGAACGGTTATTCAGACAACTGCTGGCACGACGGATGTACACCTCAGCAGAACGGCTACACTCCGGTGACATTGGACAACGACTAACAAAGGACATCGAGACCGTCGCCGAGATATCCACCGATGTAATACCACGGTTATTTGTCACCATAATCCAGTTAAGCGGTGCATTTTTGCTACTACATTCGATGGATACGATGTTGGCATGGAGCCTACTGATATTGACCCCCTTCATTATCGTATGTGCCAAGTTTCTGGCTCGCCACCTGCGCCACATGACACTTGACATTCGCACGGAGGAAAGCCGACTACATATACTGATACAGGAAACCATCGAACAGGAAAGCACAATGAAAGCATTGGAAAGCCAGCCACTATTGGCAGCACGCATGGAACGAATGCATCGGAAGTTACACGAACTGGTGATAAAGCGCATACGGTTTACCCTTACAAGCCGACTTCTGATGGCTACTACATTCGGCATAGGATATATAGGCGCCTTTATCTATGGTGGTCTGCAACTAAGGGCAGGTAGCATCTCAGTCGGTACAATGACTGCATTCCTACAACTGGTAAACCAAATACAAATCCCTATTCTATCCTTACTGAACATGTTACCACAAATATTGCACGCAACGGCAAGCATAGAACGACTTCATGACATCGAAACAATGGACAGGGAAAACAGCTATGGAGAGGAAAAAGAGAAGCCTGGCCGTCAGCCAACTGAAACAGCCAGATTGGAACCTCCCATCGGTCTGCATATGGACGATCTCACCTATCACTATCCTTGCAGCAACCAACTTGTTCTCAACCATTTTTGCTACGACTTTCAACCAGGTACTTGGACGGCTGTAACGGGATCTACCGGTCATGGAAAGACAACTTTACTACGCCTTGCACTCGGGATAATCCAACCAGACGCAGGAAGAGTAGAACTTTACGACAGCTGTGGACGAACAGTAAGCGGTACAGCAATGCGATCCTACATCACTTATATACCACAGGGAGATACATTACTAAGTGGCACGGTACGTGACAACCTGCTACTGGCAGCTCCAGATGCGACAGACAAGGATTTATACCGTGCTCTGCACACGGCAGTGGCAGATTTCGTATGGGACCTGCCCAAAGGGCTGGATACACAAATCGGCGAACATGCCGCACGATTGAGCGAAGGGCAGATACAGCGCATTGCCATAGCCAGAGGATTGCTTCGTCAAAGCGAGGTCATGCTGCTCGATGAAATCAGTTCATCACTTGATGCTGTAACAGAAAAGGAATTGCTGATACGGCTTCATGCTCAATACCCCGATCGAACCACTATCTTTGTCACTCATAGACAAGAAGTAGCTTACTTCTGCAAAGAACACCTGACAATGAAGTGATTTAAACTTTTCTATTCCGTGAAATTTTCTTTAGCAGTATGACCGCAAACACCAAGTAATTCCACGATTCCCAACTTGCGAGAGTCGTATCGAACGTAAGCGATCATTTAAGACCCGTAAGCCAAAATAAAAATTTTATTAAGTAACTAATCAAAATTAAGCAGCATTATGTCTAAATTTAATTCCCAAGGTATCCCCGACAGCCGCCAATGCTCTATTGACGGTATAAAAGAGATTGTCGCTACTAGCATAATCCTGCGGTCTGATCCATTTGGTTTTCATTATCCTCCACAAGGTTTCAGCAAGGTTCAGATGAGGAGAATACGGTGGAAGGTAAAAGAGAAAAAGTCCGCGTTTCTCCCACAGCATCCTCAGTTCCTTTATCTTC
>JALEPZ010000072.1 GCA_022767125.1 Phocaeicola plebeius | reverse complement strand
CAGAATGATGATGTCGCTGAGACGGTGGCGGATATTTCCTTTGTCGCCTCTACGGAAATCGGGAACTGAGCCTGCAAAATTCATCAATTGTTCCAGGATACTTCCCTGTGGTACGATTTATTTTATTACATTTGCAGTGTGATTGAACTTATACGCGTCAATCGAACGTCTATGGTCAAGTGGCATCATTTTTTAACGTAACTATTTGTTATTCACCTTATAAAGTTACGAAAAAAATTGCCACTTGACCAAATTTTCTGGCACTTATTTTGTTGAAAATCATCAAAATAGCCCTATCCATAAGACCATAGCATCCACTATAAAAATACCCCTCTCATTGAGAATGCAACGCAATCTTAAATGAAAGAGCCGTGGCTTAAAAGATAAAAAAAAGAAGAAAACGTAGAATAAATGAATTATTATTTGTATCTTTGTCGCCCGATTATAGTGTATTGCTGCTTTGGGAACAATGGATATATATAAGGTAGAGCTGAAGGATATGCGGGCTGATTCGTGTCGGTATGAATACGAGTTGGACGATGCTTTTTTCGAAGCCATCGAAGCTCCGGACATTCAGAAGGGGCGTCTTCATGTGCAACTGGACGTGAAGAAAGGCATCAGCGTGTACCATCTTTCCTTCCATACCGAAGGGGTGGTCACCGTTCCGTGCGACCGCTGTCTGGAGGACATGGAAATCGATGTGGACACCGACAACCGGCTGGATGTGAAGCTGGGGGCCGACTACCTGGACGAGGAAACCTGTATCACCGTGCCTGAAGAAGAAGAATACATTGACGTGGCATGGTTCCTGTATGAGTTTATCGAACTGAGCCTGCCCATAAAGCATGTTCACGCTCCCGGAGAATGCAATCCGCAGATGATGGGTGCGCTGAACGCCCACCTCAGCCGTATGGCCGACGATGACGATTTCGAGGAAGCGGAAGCCGGCGGGGAAGTGGAAGACAGCAGCTCGACGGAGCAAGAGGACGGACAGCCTACCGATCCCCGTTGGGATGCCTTGAAGAGTATATTAAATAATAACAAATAAATAATTAAGTAAAATGGCACATCCTAAAAGAAGACAATCAAAGACCAGAACTGCAAAGAGAAGAACTCATGACAAAGCAGTTGCCCCTACTTTGGCTATCTGCCCCAACTGTGGCGAATGGCATGTATATCACACTGTATGTCCCGTTTGCGGATATTACAGAGGTAAAGTAGCGATTGTAAAAGAAGCTGCTGTATAAGCAGGAAGGCTTCGAGTATTGAGAACATCTTTGCATGTTTCCGTGAAAGAACAAAGCCGGAGGGGCCATTCGGCTCGTCCGGCTTTTTCTATGTGGATGCGTTGCAAGGTTAAAATTTGAACTGATGGAAAAAATAAATGCTGTGATTACTGGTGTCGGAGGTTATGTTCCCGACTATGTCCTGACCAACGACGAACTGTCGAGAATGGTGGATACCAACGACGAGTGGATCATGACCCGCATTGGCGTGAAGGAACGCAGAATCCTCAACGAAGAAGGACTGGGTACTTCCTATATGGCCCGTAAGGCGGCCAAGCAGCTCATGCAGAAGACAGCGTCCGATCCGGCTTCGATTGACTGCGTGATTGTCACCACGACAACTCCCGACTTTCATTTCCCTTCCACCGCTTCGATTCTCTGTGACAAGCTGGGCCTGAAAAACGCGTTCGCCTTCGACCTGCAGGCGGCTTGCAGCGGCTTCCTCTATGCCATGGAGGTGGCTGCCAGCATGATTCAGAGCGGCCGACACAAGAAGATCATCGTATGTGGAGCCGACAAGATGTCGTCGATGGTGAACTACAGCGACCGGGCCACTTGCCCGATTTTCGGCGACGGTGCGGCCTGCGTGATGATGGAAGCGACGACCGAAGATTACGGAGTGATGGATTCCCTCCTCCGCACGGACGGAAAGGGACTGCCGTTCCTGCACATGAAAGCCGGCGGTTCGGTATGCCCGCCGTCGTATTTCACCGTAGACAACAAGATGCACTATCTCTACCAGGAAGGCCGCACGGTGTTCAAGTATGCCGTGTCGAACATGTCGAACGTGACGGCAGAGGTGGCTCAGCGCAACGGACTGGACAAGGATAGCATCGACTGGGTGATTCCTCACCAGGCCAACCTGCGCATCATCGATGCGGTGGCTGCCCGTCTGGGTGTGCCCCTGGAAAAGGTGATGGTGAACATCCAGCGCTACGGAAATACCAGTGCAGGTACGCTGCCGTTGTGTCTTTGGGACTACGAGAAGCACCTGAAGAAGGGAGACAACTTGATCTTCACGGCTTTCGGTGCCGGGTTCACCTGGGGCGCAGCGTATGTGAAGTGGGGCTACGATGGAAAATAAGACGATGCACAAGGCCGGATTTGTCAATATCGTGGGCAACCCCAATGTGGGAAAGTCGACCCTGATGAACCTGTTGGTAGGCGAACGGATTTCCATTGCCACCTTCAAGGCGCAGACCACGCGCCATCGCATCATGGGGATTCTGAATACCGACGATATGCAGATTGTCTTTTCGGACACGCCGGGAGTGCTGAAGCCGAACTACAAGCTGCAGGAGTCCATGCTGAACTTCAGCGAGTCGGCCTTGGTGGATGCCGACGTACTGCTGTACGTCACCGACACCCAGGAGAAGACCGACAAGAACGCCGACTTCCTGGAGAAGGTGCGGAAGGTGGAGGCTCCCGTCCTGCTGCTCATCAACAAGATTGACCTGAGCAACCAGGACGAGCTGGTGAAGCTGGTGGAAGAGTGGCATGCCCTGCTGCCCGAAGCGGAAATCATTCCGATTTCGGCACAGGCCCGGTTCAACATCGATGTCGTCATGAAGCGGATCAAGGCCTTGCTGCCCGATTCGCCTCCCTACTTCGAGAAGGACCAGCTGACCGACAAGCCGGCCCGCTTCTTCGTCACTGAAATCATTCGGGAGAAAATCCTGCTCTACTACGACAAGGAAATCCCGTATGCCGTCGAAGTGGTCGTGGAACAATTCAAGGAGGAAGCCAAAAGCATCCATATCCATGCGGTCATCTACGTAGAACGGGAATCGCAGAAGGGCATCATCATCGGCCACCAGGGAAAGGCCCTCAAGAAGGTGATGACCGAAGCGCGAAAGACGTTGGAACATTTCTTCCGCAAGTCCGTCTACCTGGAAACGTTTGTCAAGGTAGACAAGGACTGGAGAAGCTCCGACAAGGAACTCAAGAACTTCGGCTACCAGCCGGAGTAATGTGTCAGAAAAATCCAGTAGAAAAAGAATATGGGAAACTTAGTAGCAATCGTAGGACGCCCCAATGTGGGAAAGTCGACACTGTTTAACCGCCTGACCAAGACCCGTCAGGCCATCGTGAACGAACAGGCCGGTACTACCCGCGACCGCCAGTACGGCAAGTCCGAATGGCGGGGGAAAGAATTCTCGGTGGTAGACACCGGAGGATGGGTGGTCAATTCGGACGATATTTTTGAAGAAGAAATCCGCAAGCAGGTGGTGTTGGCCATGGAAGAGGCCGATGTCATCCTTTTTGTGGTGGATGTGAAAAACGGGGTGACCGACCTCGATATGGATGTAGCGGCCATCTTGCGCCGTTCGAAGACACCGGTCATTGTGGTGGCCAACAAGACCGACAACAATGACCTGCAGTATAATGCCCCCGAGTTCTACCGGCTGGGATTGGGTGACCCTTATTGCATCTCTGCATTGAGCGGCAGCGGTACGGGCGACTTGCTGGACCTTGTCATGGACAAGTTCCGGAAAGAGGCCGGCGAACTGCTGGAAGAGGACATTCCCCGCTTTGCGGTAGTGGGCCGTCCCAATGCCGGCAAGTCGTCTATCGTCAATGCGTTCATCGGGGAAGACCGCAACATCGTGACCGAAATTGCCGGTACCACCCGCGATTCTATCTATACCCGCTACGATAAGTTCGGATTCAATTTCTACCTCGTCGATACGGCCGGCATCCGCAAGAAGAACAAGGTGAGCGAGGACTTGGAATACTATTCTGTGGTGCGCTCCATCCGGGCCATCGAGAATGCCGATGTCTGTATCCTCATGATCGATGCTACCCGGGGCGTGGAGGGGCAGGACCTGAATATCTTCTCCCTCATCCAGCGCAACCAGAAAGGACTGGTGGTCGTGGTCAACAAGTGGGACCTGGTGGAGGAAAAGACCGTCAAGGTGATGAAGGGCTACGAGGATGCCATCCGCAACCGGCTGGCTCCGTTTACCGATTTCCCCATCATCTTTACCTCGGCAGTGACCAAGCAGCGTATCTTCAAGGTGCTGGAAACGGCGCAGGCGGTCTATCAGGCACGTACGACCCGCATCCCGACGGCTCGCCTCAACGAGGAGTTGCTGCCGATCATCGAGGCCTATCCGCCTCCTTCGAACAAGGGCAAGTACATCAAGATCAAGTACGTGACCCAGCTGCCGAACACGCAGGTGCCTTCGTTCGTGTTCTTTGCCAACTTGCCGCAGTACGTCAAGGATCCGTACCGCCGCTTCCTGGAGAACAAAATCCGTGAACGCTGGCCGTTGACCGGCACACCCATCAACATTTTCATCCGTCAAAAATAAGTATCAACTCTTTTAAAACAATACGACTATGGCTAAAAAAGCTCTTTTAATGATTCTCGATGGTTGGGGCTGCGGCGACCACCAGAAAGACGATGTGATCTTTAATACCCCGACTCCGTACTGGGACAGCCTGTTGGCACAGTATCCCCACTCGCAGTTGCAGGCCAGCGGCGAAAACGTAGGTCTGCCCGACGGACAGATGGGTAACTCTGAAGTAGGCCACCTGAACATCGGTGCCGGACGCATTGTTTACCAGGACTTGGTGAAGATTAACCGCGCCTGTGCCGACAACAGCATCCTCAAGAACCCCGAAGTGGTAGCGGCTTTCAGCCATGCCAAGGAGCAGGGAGTGGGCATCCATTTCATGGGACTGACTTCCAACGGAGGCGTTCACTCTTCACTGGAGCACCTCTACAAGTTGTGCGACATTGCCAAGGAGTATGGGCTGGAGAAGACCTTCATCCACTGCTTCATGGACGGTCGTGACACCGACCCGAGAAGCGGAAAGGGTTTCATTGAAGCACTGACGGCCCACTGTGCCAAGAGTGCCGGTACCATTGCTTCTATCGTCGGACGTTTCTACGCCATGGACCGCGACAAGCGCTGGAACCGGGTGAAGGAAGCCTACGACCTGTTGGTAGAAGGCAAGGGCAAGCAGGCAACCGATATGGTACAGGCCATGCAGGAATCGTATGACAACGATGTGACCGACGAATTTATCCTCCCGATCAACAACGCAACGGTCGATGGTACCATCAAGCCGGGCGATGTGGTGATTTTCTTCAACTACCGCAACGACCGTGCCAAGGAGCTGACCATCGTCCTGACCCAGCAGGATATGCCGGAAGAAGGCATGCACACCTTGCCGGGCCTGCAGTACTACTGCATGACGCCGTATGACGCTTCGTTCAAGGGCGTACACATCCTCTTCCCGAAAGAAAACGTACAGAATACGCTGGGTGAATACCTGGCTGCCAACGGCAAGACGCAGCTGCACATTGCCGAGACGGAAAAGTATGCCCACGTTACGTTCTTCTTCAATGGCGGCCGCGAAACGCCGTACGACCAGGAAGACCGTATTCTGGTCCCCAGCCCGAAGGTGGCTACCTACGACCTGAAGCCCGAAATGAGTGCCTACGAAGTGAAGGACAAGCTGGTGGAGGCCATCGGTACGCAGAAGTACGACTTCATCGTCGTGAACTATGCGAATGGTGATATGGTGGGCCATACGGGTGTCTATCCGGCCATCGAAAAGGCGGTAACGGCTATCGACAACTGTGTGAAGGACACGGTGGAAGCTGCCAAGGCCAACGGCTATGAGGTCATCATCATTGCCGACCATGGCAACGCCGACCATGCACTGAATGAAGACGGTACGCCGAACACGGCTCACTCGCTGAACCCCGTTCCGTTTGTGTATGTCACCGAGAACAAGGCGGCCCAGGTAGAGAGCGGTGTGTTGGCCGATGTAGCTCCGTCTATTCTGCATATCCTGGGCATGGCCCAGCCTGCAGAGATGACGGGCAAGGACCTGATTAAGTAAGATTAAAGACTTATGTATATTTCAGACACAGGTCGGCACGGGGCAGGCAGTTCCTTCTCCGTGGGGCCTGTGTCTGTTTTTTTTAGCAGAACGAAATGATTCAGATACAAGACGTGGTGGTCAGCTTGGACGTGTTCCGGGAGAAGTTCCTGTGCGACCTGTCGGCCTGTAAGGGCGAATGTTGCATCGAAGGGGACGCAGGGGCTCCTGTAGAGCCGGACGAGGTGGCCGAGCTGGAAGCGGCACTGCCCGCCGTGTGGAACGACCTCTCGCCCGAAGCCCGGGAAGTGATCGACCGGCAGGGGGTGACCTATATCGACTGTGAAGGAGATCGGGTGACGTCCATTGTGAACGGGAAGGACTGTGTGTTCACCTGCTACGACGAGAAGGGGGGCTGCTATTGCGCCATCGAGAAGGCTTACCGCGAAGGTCGGTGCGGGTTCTACAAGCCGGTGTCCTGCCATCTCTACCCCATCCGGGTGGGCGATTACGGCCCTTTCAAGGCGGTGAACTATCACCGCTGGAAGGTCTGCAAGGCGGCCGTCCTCTTGGGACAGAAAGAGAACCTGCCCGTCTATCGTTTTCTCAAGGAGCCACTTATCCGGAAGTTCGGACAGGAATGGTACGAGGAATTGGAGACGGTGGCGGAAGAACTGACCAAACAACACTTGATTTAAAAAGGAAAAGGATATGAAACGGTTGATGATTCTTATAGCGGGACTGGCCTTCTTGGGGGCCTGCTCCGACCGGTCGGTGCCGGATGCCGAGACACCCGGGCAGACGGTGGACCTGACGGAAAACGGGACGGTGGTGCCGGGCGTGCTGCATGTGAAGTTCACGGAAGAGCCGGCCGCCGGCCATGAAGCCCTGTACGTGAACGGGACAACGTTGCGGATTACCCGTATGGAACGGGTGTTCCCTGATGCCGGACGGTACGAGGAACGCACCCGCCGGGAAGGACTGCACTTGTGGTATAATGTATGGTACGAACAGGCATTGACCGCTTCGACCGTAGCCCGCGAGGTGGCGGTGGCCGATGGCGTGGAGACAGCCGAACCGGTGTATGCCATCCAGTCGCGCAGCCTGTCTGTGGCCGGGGCCAGCCCGACGGCCGCACAAGCCCGTGCCGGTGCCTGGCTGTACGATGATCCGGAGGCCGGCAAGCAATGGTACTTGCGCAATCCGGGCACGGAGACGTGGCAGATGGCCGGTGCCGATGTGGGCCTGACCGATGAGGTGTGGCGGCAGTATCACGGCGACCCGCGTATCGTGGTGGCAGTGGTGGACGGCGGCATCGATGTGACGCATCCGGACCTGGCGGCCAATCTCTGGACAGGAGAAGACGGGCAGCACGGCTGGAACTTCACGAACAACTCGGCCTACCTGACGCCCTATGCGCACGCCACGCATGTAGCCGGACTGGTGGCAGCCACCAATAACAACGGGATGGGGATCAGCAGCATTGCCGGAGGTGACGGAACACCCGGCAGCGGTGTAAGGCTGATGAGCTGCCAGATCATGAACTCGTATGGCAGCAGCGTGGGGGTGAGCTACGCGGCGGCCATCAAGTATGGCGCCGACCATGGGGCCGTCATCAGCCAGAACTCCTGGGGCTACAAGGAGGCACAGGAGACCGGACAGGTGGAGAAAGATGCCATCGACTATTTCATCAAGTACGCCGGCTGTGACGAGAACGGCAACCAGCTGCCCGACAGCCCGATGAAGGGCGGTATCGTGTTGTTCGCCACCAACAACCACAACAGCGAGTCGGAACTGGATGCGGCTCCGGCCAATTACGAGCCTGTAGTGGCAGTGGCGGCCTTGGGACCCGACTTCCGGAAGGCCAGCTATTCGGACTATGGCACCTACATTGACATTGCCGCGCCAGGGGGAAACAACACCCAGACGGGAGGCGGTATCTGGAGCACCTATTCCGACGGCGGCTATGGGTATCTCTCCGGTGCCTCAATGGCCTGTCCGTTGGTCAGCGCCACCTGCGCCTTGATCATCCAGAAATACGGACTCGAGCAACCGGGATTCACGCCCGACCGCCTGAAAGACATCCTGTTCAGTACGGCCACCAACATCGACACCTACAACCCCGACTACCTGGGGAAACTGGGGGCAGGGGCCGTCAACATCGAGCGGGCCTTGAGTCAGGAAACCGACCAGCAGCCGCTGCTCGAGCTGGAGGAGAACCGCATTACGACGGGGACCTTACGGTTCAAGGTCAATTCGGCGCTGGCCGGTGACGGAGAGCTGACCCTCTACAACGGGGCAGGCTACCAGGTCTATCGTCAGGCCGTCACCGTGCGCGCTTATTCCTGGTTCACCCTGGATGTGTCGCGCCTGTCGGCGGGCTATTACACCCTGAGATACGCCTGCAACGGCACGAACGTAAAAGAGAATTTCATCAAATACTAAGGAGCTATGAGACGTTTGTTTATTACCTTATTGCTGGCCGGCATGACGGCGGCGGAGGCCGGGGCGCAGGATGCTGCCGTGACTGTGGAACCGCTGCAGGCCGGTGCCGCCAACTTCCTGACCCTGCCTACGGACGCACGTTCGGCGGCGATGGCCGGTGCGGGCGTGGCCTTGGCGGGCCATCCGCAAGCCGTGTTCCATAACGGAGCTGCCGTCTTTGGCAGTCCGGAGAAAGCGGGTGCCGCCTACACCTATTCGCCCTGGATGCGCGACTTCCAGTCGGGCTACCAACTGCATACCGTGGGCGGCTTCTACCGTTTGAACGACCGTCACGCCATCCTGGCCGGTTTCCGTCATTTGGGGTATCCTTCCCTGATGGGAGGTGAGGGCCAGCCGTCCGTCAAGGCCAAGGAGTGGGCCGTGGAGGCCGGCTATGCCTTCCGCCTACTCGACGGACTGTCTGTTGCCGCCACCGCCCGGTACGTGTACTCCGCCTTGGGAGAAGTGAACGGGAAGAACGGTGCCAGCACGGTTGCCTTCGATGCAGGCATCTTCTACCGGCAGGCATTGGCCGGTGAGGTTGACAACGGGGACTGGACGGTGGGACTACAGGCCGCCAACTTCGGCCCGAAGATGAACTATCTCTCCGGCAAGGAATACCTGCCTGCCGTGGTGAAGGCCGGAGGAGCCGTACGGCTGCCCTTCAGCCTGTTTCACCAGGTGACACTGACCACCGACGTGGCCTGCCGGATGCAGCCCTCGGATGTCCGTTCGCTCAGCGTCTCTGCAGGAGCTGAGTATTCCTTGCTCGACCTGCTGTTCCTGCGCGGAGGCTATCACTATGGCGACAAGGAAAAGGCCGACTGCAGTTACGCGACTGCGGGAGCCGGCCTTTCGTTGTATGGAGCACAGGTGGACTTCAGCTGGCTGTTCGCCGGGAAGGATTGTGCGTTCCGCAACACCTGGTGGATAACGGTGGGGTACCGTTTCTGACGGCCCTTATTTCAGCAGACAGACTACAGAAGCGCAAGCACCCATCTTCCACTGAGTGTTTGTGTCTTCTGTTTTTTGTTGCACATCCCCTTGTACGGCCAGGACTTTCTCCACCGTGTCTGTCAGCGGCAGTGTCACCTCGCTGTTGCCGAAATTGTGCACGACCAGACAGCGCTGGGAAGAGGTACTGCGGTACCAGGCAGCCAGGCTGTTGAAGGCGGCGTTTTCTTCGTTGTAGATGGGATGGCGTTCCATGTCCCCCTCCGCCAACGCCGGATACGTGTTCCGCAGACGGGTGAAGGTGAGATACGTGTGCAGCAAGGAGCTGGTATCTGCCTGCTGCCGGGCGGCATCGGCGATGCTCCCGGCCACCGATGCGTCTGTCTTGTCCGTATAACGGGTCTCCGTTCCGTCGCCCCACAGCATCGGCCCTCTCACATACTCATCGCCTTTCTCCTTGGTACCATAGAGGCCCAGTTCCTCCCCGTAATAAAGATAAGGAGCTCCGGCGGCAGTCAGCAGAACAGCGGCCGCCAGTTTCTCCTTTGCCACCGACTTGCCCAGTTTCGAAGCCGTCCGGTCTTCGTCGTGGTTGCTGAGTTTGGTGGCTTCGATATAGTCCGTCCGGTAAGCCGCATACTGCTGCCGGTAGCCCATCACGTCCTTGGCGAAATAGCGTCCTGTCTGCTGGTTGATGGCCCATTCCAACCGATACCAGAAGGAGAACTCGAAGAGGGCAGGCAGGCCGGCATAATAGGGGGCCACTTGTTGCGCCTCCGACAGCACCTCGCCTACCATGTAGAACGGTGTGGTGTGTCCCTGTTGGCGGTAATAGTCGTTCATCTCCTCGTAGAAAGTCTTCAGGAAACGGGGGTTCTCGTCGCTGTTCTCGTTGTGGTAGATGTGTTTCACGGCGTCCAGGCGCAGTCCGTCCACACCCCGGTCCATCCATTCCTTGGCCGAGGCCGCTATCGCCTGGTAGGCGGGTGACGAAGCCGCCTGCTCCACCGGGCCGTAATTGAGGTCGGCGAACCAGGAGGTGGCGAAGTGGGAATGATAGTACAGCGACTGCATGAAGTCGAACCGGATGTCGCCGGCAGTCTGCGTATCGAGTGGGAACGCCTGGTCCAACGTACAGGTAGTGCCGGGTGCGGCTCCCCATTTGTAGTTCTTTCCCCAGTTGTCTCCGTCCGTGGTCCGGACGAGGAATCCCCAGTCGGAAGCGAAGTCCAGCGTCAGTTCGTAGCGCCCTCCTCCTTTGTTATAGAAACGTTTGCACTGGCTGTTGCCGAACCACAGGTAGCGGTCGTCCTTGCCGGCCGTCGTATTCTCCGCATCGGCCGTTTCGGCCTTGCTGACAGTCAGGGTAGGATGCTCCGCGTCGCTCCAGTCGAGGACAAACCGGTAGATGCCCTTCACGGTCGTGTCGCCCTCCTGGCCGGCGGTGAACCATTGGGAGGCATTGTATCCCTGCTCCCCTTCGGTCGCCACCATCGCCAGGCGGCCGGCGGCGATGTCTGCGGCCGGATTCGTAGAGAAGAGGTAATAGTCCCGGTAAGGACTGTCGGCGGCCGACAGTGCGTGCTGGAACCACGGATGGTCCTTTCCGGTGTGGTTCATCACATAGTCCAGGTAGATACGGATGTCCCTCTTGTGTGCCTCCTCCACTAACCGGGTGAAGTCCGCCATCGTGCCGTAAGCCGGATTCACGGTGGTATAGTCGGTGACATCGTACCCATGATAGGACATGGCGGGATGGATGGGCGAGAGCCACAGGGCCTTCACGCCCAATGCGTGCAGATAGTCCAACTTGCCGATGAGGCCGTTGAAGTCGCCCGTCCCGTCTCCGTCGCTGTCGGCAAACGAATAGACCAGCAATTGGTAAGTGATGTCCGCCCGCTTTTTCCCGTCCCATGAGTCGGGCGAGGCCGTCAGGTCTGTCCATTTCACTTCCGGTTGCGGGTCGGGTTCCGGTGTGGGTTTCTCTTCCGGCGTTGCCGGAACTTCCGGTTCGGGCTTCTCGTCCGAACACGAGGAGGTCAACAGGGCTACACTCAGACAGCCCGCCGTCAACCAGTAAGATAATCGTTTCATTCTTTTATTCATTAAAGGTTCTTAATAGTTGATATGCATGCGGTTGGTCAAGTGGGCGTTGTCATTCCTTCTAATGACGGCCAAAGATACGCCCTTTTTTGGTAATTCCTGCACACAATTCCGAAGAAATATGCTACTTTTGCAAATAAAACCTTATATAGATGAAGATAATAGCGATAGGCATGAACTACCCGTTACATTGCCAAGAATTACATGCCGGGGAGGCGTTGCCCGAAGAACCGGTGATATTCATGAAGCCCGACTCGGCCCTGCTGAAGGACGGGAAGCCTTTTTTTATACCTGATTTCTGCGAGCAGGTGGACTACGAGACCGAGCTGGTGGTCCGCATCAACCGCCTGGGCAAGCACATCGCCGAGCGGTTTGCACATCGCTACTACGATGCCGTGACGGTGGGCATCGACTTTACCGCCCGCGACCTGCAGCGGAAGTTCCGTGCGACCGGCCGGCCTTGGGAGCTGTGTAAGGGCTTCGACAATTCGGCTGCCATCGGCGACTGGGTGCCGGTGGACCGCTTTGCGGATATTCAGGACATCCGTTTCCACCTGGACATCGACGGACAGACGGTCCAGCAGGGGCATACCCGCGACATGCTGTTCCGGGTGGACCAGATAGTGGCCTATGTCAGCCGTTTCTGTACGCTGAAAATGGGTGACATGATTTACACGGGTACACCGGTAGGAGTAGGACCGGTACGCATCGGCAACCACCTGGAGGGGTACCTGGAACAGGAGAAAGTAATTGATTTCCATATACGATGAAGATAAGAGTAGGTTTCGGTTATGACGTTCACCGCCTCGTGGAAGGCCGTGAGCTGTGGCTGGGCGGCATCCGTCTGGACCATGAGAAAGGATTGTTGGGGCATTCGGATGCCGATGTGTTGATTCATGCCATTTGCGATGCTTTGCTGGGGGCTGCCAATCTGCGCGACATCGGCTATCATTTTCCCGATACGGCCGGGGAGTTCAAGAACATCGACAGCAAGGTGCTGCTGCAGCGCACCGTTGCCCTGATTGCCGCCAAGGGCTATCGGGTGGGGAACATCGATGCCACGGTCTGTGCCGAGCGTCCCAAGCTGAAGGCCCGTATCCCGGAGATGCAGGAGGTGCTGGCCGGCGTGATGGGTATCGATGCCGACGAGGTGTCCATCAAGGCCACCACCACGGAGAAGCTGGGCTTCACCGGACGGGAGGAAGGCATTTCCGCTTATGCCACCGTGTTGATTGAAAAAGGAAAATCGTGTTGATTGAGAAGGGGGAATAAGGCCCCCTCTTCTCTGTCATGTTGAGCGCAGCGAAACATCTGCATACATCCACTTCCGTTTATTCAGACCGGCTTTCCCTTTCATTCTTTTTATTCCTTATACCTTTCCCGAAAAGGGACTTGTTCCTATCGCTAGAAGAACCCGTTCCTGTGGCTCTATCTACCCGTTCCTTTCAGACTCATTGTCTGTTCTTTTCTATCTGTCATGCTGAACGCAGTGAAGCATCTGTCCAACAGCGCAGCCGACCACTGCTTATATCCGTATGCTCGCTTTCCGGACGCATAACGACTGCGATGCAAAGAGCGTCCGGCCGACACTTCTTGCACAGGACAAAGAACGGTGCTGATGCTCCCTGGAAAGCCCGTCTTCTGACACTCTGATAGGGATGCATAGACGACCCTGAAGACACCTGTCGGCACCTTCTGCCAGCTACCGAATATTCTTCTGCCCGCTATCAAAAGTTCATTTGCTGTCTATCGAAGAAGTGTCTGCTGCTTTTCGAGGCTTCTCACAAATAAAAGCTCATGACCGGACGAAAATCGAGCAGGAGGCAAACACTAATCACAGGTGTTTATCTCCTGCTTTCATTGTTTACCGACCTCTCACACTACCGTACTGCGGTTCCGCATACGGCGGTTCCTATTTTTGGATTCCAATCGAGGTACGCATCCAGCAAACAAGGATTCCACCTGACGATGGATACCTTGTCTCTCTGGCTGGACAATTTCCACTATCAGGGCTCATTGGAAACTTGCACCCGTTAGACAATGCTCATCCGGAGCGTATAACCAAAAAGGCGGCCCACTTTCTTTAAGGAAGTGGGTCGCCTTGATTATAGAGCTTTCTTCAATGATTCGAAGATTACTGCCGCGGAGTCATGGTGAACGGAACATTGATTACCTTCGTAATCGTGTAACCGAAGCTATCCGTAATGACGAACTGCAGTTTGGTCGGTACATTGCCTGGGATAGCGGCAGAAGATTTCGCTGTCAAGGTAATGTGTGCAGGATCTACAGTAGTAACGCCATTCGTAGTAGTAGAAGTTTCAGGATCAATAGAACCAGTGTAGTACTCGTCAACTCTGTCGAAGTTAGCACCAGTCAGGAAGTGTACCTCTACAGACTGGAAGTAACCGTTAGCGTTTCCACTCAAATCAACAGAAGCGTTGTAACCATCCTTCACAATCAGCTTGTCGAGGTAAATCTTACTGATAGGAGGATTCTGAACATCCTGTACACCATTGTAAACCAATACAGGAGCGGCTCCGTTCCAAGTGAAGGTACAGTCATCAGCATAGTTGCGGAGAACGATGTTGAATTCTTCACCATTCGGAGACCAGGGCTTAGTTTCAAAGTCTGTTCCTGCATCGTTTAATGCAAAACGGATGTCCCCATATTCATAAACAATTTTCATCGGGAAGCTCTGACCATACAGTGCATTCACATCAGTGTTCGGGTTCACCCATTTCTTGTCGAGCCACAAGCTCTGATATCCAGCTGTCAACGGATAAGTGATTACCGGGTATGTACCTTGACTTTGAGCAGTACGCTGTTCATCGGTAACTACCTGTACAAACTTAGCAGCTTGTCCCTTACCAGATACATTGTTCCATTCGGAATCTGTCAGACCATGCCAAACATTTTGCATCTCATATCTAGCCTTATCGCCATTACCTGCATTAGGAGCCTGAATCGGATAAACTGTCAATGTATTGTGCTGCAGCACATTGGTGAACGGATAAACCTTGCTGCTCGGGAATGCGGGCAGAGCCTTCGTGAAGTTGATGGTACTAGATGCTACAACACCACGAGTATTCTTAGCGATAATAGTGGCCGTGTAGGTCATGCCATCCTTCAATTTGGCAGGATTAACATTAACCATCTGCACCTTTGTAACGACGGTCTTGTCAGCAGCCAAATCACCGGTCAATGTTGTGCTGTTTGTACTTGTGCCAAGCAAACTAGCTGGAGCATCGGTACCATTATTGTTCTTGTAGAACTTGAAGTTGGTAGAAGTCAATCCAAGCTCGGTATAAGCATTAACAGTATTTCCATCCGCATCCTTAATGGAGATTTCATATTTGGTAGCCGCGCCCCAATTAGCGGTAGAGAACGGATCCTTTTCAGAAATCATCGTAGTCCAAGTAAACGGAGATGCAAAGTTTACACCTACAGTCAGGTCAGCCTGATCTACAGCAGCATTGCCGACATATACATAGAACGCTTTACCATCTGGGTCAACAAGTGTACCATCGTAGTTCACAGCGTAAACACGGAAACCGATAATATCGCCAGTAGGACAATTAGTGATAGTTACTTGGGTAGAAGTACCTTCGACTACCTCATCCAAGCCAGTGTAACCGTATTGTTTCCATGCTTCCCATTCCGAAGCATCAGACTCTGTAGCATATTCCTTATCCAATGTCACATAGATTGCACGGATATTGCTTACATTTGTATCATTGTATGAATTATCTGTTGTCAGTGTGATGGTGAAAGGAGTACCAATAGCAGCAGAGAACAGTGAACCTTGATTGCGACGGTAATCGGTATCGTCCCCCTCAGTTTTTCCATTCGTATTTCTTTCTGCCCATACATCAGGAGTATTGTTCTTCCATCGGGACTCCAAGGGAGAAATGTTGCCTCTGGATCGGTTTGTCAATGTGTTTAGATTCTTGTCATCTACCTTGAACCACAAAGAAGAAGCTGGACTATAATTCTGGTAGTTGAATGCCATATCGAATGCGGTAGTCACGTTACGTGCAGCACCCTCTTCGTCAACCGGATTGCTGATGGACATGGCGTAGCAAATCTTGTTATCAGTATTGAAACCATTCAGCGGATTTACCAATGTCGCTTTGTCGAAAGCATCTTTATTATAGTTATCCAACTGTACGGTCACTTCCCAGATGCCCGTAGGAGCGGCAGCGGCTCTGCTGATGTAGCCCTGATTAGTATTCTCACGACGAACGACGTTCGTTACGGATACGTTCGGCATCACCTCACCCTTGGAGTTGAGGAACGAGATGCGGCTGGCATCCAGTACGGCGGAAGCCGGGGTCACACGTACCTGGAAGGTCTGGGCAATAGGACGCTGAACTTCCTTGGTGAAGGTGAGGTAATTAGACAGCAGGTTACCGTTCACATCGTAGCCGAACTTCGCGTCTTTTTCAACGACATTGGAGAAGGTGATGTCATATTCTTTCATGAACACTACGTTGGTAACCATACCGTTCACCACAGCTGCGGTCATTGTGCCGAGGTTCTTGCTGATCTTCTCGACATCCTCCTGCAGTTTCTTGATGTCTTCCTTGATGACTTCGTCGATGTCCTTCTTGATGGCGGCGATGTCCTCGGTGTTCTTCTTGATGGACTCGTTGAGTTCCTCCTTGGCGTCGTCGACAAGGGTCTTGATGGCATCCCAGTCAGCGTCGCTCACGCCTGCCTCAAGCTGCAGTACGCGATCGGCGAGTTTCTGGATGTCCTGACCCAGCGCGCCCTTCAGTTCGGCGTCGGAATCCTCAAGCGCCTTCTTCGCGTCGGCCAGCTCCTTGACGAGTCCCTCGATGGCTGTCTTGTTGGTGGCAACGCCTTCAGCGTTTCCGGCGGCCAGGGCCTCGAGTTTGGTCAGGCGCACCTCCACTTCGGCATCGTATGCGGCCAGTTCGAGTACGGCACCCAGCAGGTCCTCGATGTCACCGTTGATTTCCTCAACATTACCCTGCAGGCTTCCAACGATTACCTTGAGGGCCTCGTGGTTGGCTACGATTTCCTCAATCTTTCCGCCCAGTTCTTCCACCTTCTGGTTCAGGAGGGCCTCCAGGTCAGCGATGGCCTTGTCGGCTGCTTCCTTGTTGGCGGTGATAGTCTCGGCGTTGCCGGCAATCTTATCGTCCAAGTCAAGGTCGGCTTTCTCCATGGCTTCCTTGTAGGCTTCCAGCGTAGCCTTCTGGAGTTCCAGATCGGTCTTCTGTTCCGCAAGGTTCAGTGCCAGTGCTGCGAGGTCGTTCTTCAGGAGGTCGACTTCGGTGGCCAGCTTGGCGTCAACGGCGGCGATCTCCTCACGGATCTTGTCGTGGGAAGCCACAATCTTCTCTTCCATCTCCTGCTTCAGGGTCTCGATGTCAGCCTTCAGGGTCTCAACGGCGGCGATGTTGCCTGCCAGCGAGCCGCTGATGGCCTCCAGCTCAACAAGGATATTGTTGATGCTGCCCTGCTGGTTGGTCTGTACGGTCACCAGAGCGGCGATTTCGCCCTGTACGGCGGCCAGTTCGGTATCAATCTTGGCATTGAAGGCCTCCCTAATCTCAGCCAGCTTCTCGGCCAGCTGCTTGTTCAGCTCCTCAATGCTCTGTGTATTGGCGGCGATGCCGGCCTTCAGTTCGGCCTCAGCCTTGTCCAGCTTGGCGTTGGCGGCCTCGATGCCGGCCTTGGTGGCCTCGAGCTCGGCCAGGATGCCCTCAATCTGAGCCTGCTGTGCGGCCAGCTGTGCGGCCTGTACGTTCAGGGCGTCAACCTGTTCCTCCAGTTTGGTGCTCAGTTCAGCAATCTGTGCCTCGATGGCGGCCTTCTGGTCGGCGTCTGCCTTCTGCAGCTCAGCCTTCAGCTCGACAATAGCCTTGGCTCCGTCAGCGCTCAAGGTCTCGATCTGCTTGTTCACGGCAGACAGCGAGCTCTTGATTTCCGACTGTGCGGAAGTCAGGCCCGAGATGGACGTGTTAACGGCATCCATCTTGCTTGAAAGGTCTGCCTTGACGGCACTGATGTCAGTGTTGACCTGATCGATGTCGTCATCGTAGTCCTTACAAGAAGTGAAAGTAGCTGTCGAAGCCATTACCAACGCTCCGAACAGCAGTGCACTTAAGTACTTTTTTCTCATGATAAAAAAATTTTAATTTATAAATTAAAAAACTCAAATTGTTCTAACTCAAGTTGTTCTTAATTCAGTCTCCTGGAGGGCATCAGGACGAGGAACAGAAAAGGGACGTACGAGGGACGGTTTCCTGTGAAAACCGACCGCTTTTGCGGCACTCAACCCCTCTCAGAAGCCTCAGAACGGGGTTTTACCCCCGATTTCGTTGGCGCGGCGATAACTGTCATCCAAAAATGAGAAGTCTATGAATCAGGGAGTTGATGGTGTGTTTTTGTAATTGGAAGGACGGAAAAGGGACGGATGCCACCTCGGGAAACCGCCCGATGGGACATGAAAAAGCCCTCCAGCAGCAGTGTGCTATTTGGAAGGCATATGAATTACGAAGAAAAAGGGAACGGGCGGATTTCCTGACAAGATGAGAAGAAGGCAGGTGGTAAGGAAGGGTCCATGTATGGCTGCAGGTGTATTCCAGAAGCGGCCTATGGCTGGCGGTCTTTCAGTAGGCAGGACTTGATATACTCCTCTATTTCCATGGGACTGACGGAATAGAGCGGGGCCAACTGCTCAAAATGGGCGTCACGGATGAAACGGGAACCGTTGGTGAGCATGGCCAACAAGTTCTTGGACTTCATCCGATGGCCGGAATAGGACAAGGCCAGTGGTACCAGCTCACCAATGAGTACGCCAGACCGCAAGATGGAATAGATGTCGTAATAGTCACGGAAATGGCTTCTGCGAAGCATCACCTCCATCTTCATGGCGCCGATGGACATTACATCCGCCAGCCGGAGGTGGTTCAGGCAAGGGACTGGTCTGCTGACCGGGGAGTATTTGGGGCAGGCATAGAAGGAAAACTTCACGCCAGACATCAGGAACTCGACGTGGTCGATATCCAAGATGTCCCTCTTCTCAATCTCCCCTATCGTGGACAGCTCCCGCTCAATGCGATACCACTCCACCTCCATCCGCTCCGTCCTGGAGGTACGCCACCGCATGAAGTCCAGGTCTTCGCTCTGCCGGGTGCCCAACTGCAGGGACAGGGCGGTCCCTCCAACAAGCAGGTAGGGGGAGATGCAGTCCAGGCGGGAGACCGCCTCAAACACCTGGGAGGTATGAGGGGCAAGGCCTTTCATGAGAAAAGACGGTTAAGACGGCGCGTAGCCATCGATTTGAGATAGGTGTCGGGACGCTTGCATCGGAAATAGTACCAGGCGAGGAAGCGGTTCAGGGTATGCAGGTACTCCTCCTGGGGGACTAGACGGTCCACCCATACCTGCTTCACCTTACGGTAGGGATAAAGCTGGAACAGGCGGTCGATGTCGTCCAGGTCGAGGTGCAGCAGAGTCTTCTCAATCAGAAAGTCGTCGGGAATGTCCTTGATTGAATCCTCCTTATACGACCAGAAGCAACGCTCCCGCTTCAGCCGCTCCATCAGTTCCTGTTTCTGAATACTGTCCGTCATGGTTCTTACATTAGGTTAGCGACAAAGGTAGCGATTCTTCCGGACCGATGCAAGTATCGGGCGTTTATTGTACGGTGGCAACAAAGACGAGGATGCGGAATTAACAAACTTTACGTGACTAGTGGAACGTATTTATCTGGAAAGTTAGTCCAAGGGCATCTGCATTATACGGGTTGGTCGTATTGATAACCAACTTATCCTCCTCGCTTATCAGTACCAGTTTGGCCAGAAGCGATGATAGAACCGGTATAGTGCTCGTCTTCTCTGTCGAAGTTAGCACCGGTCGCACTATTTGTAGTGCGAATAAATTAAAAAAGGGAAAAACGAAGAGGAGGAATAGAAAAAATAGAATAGCTTCTTGCTGGGTGAAATATCGTTTCCATTGGGCAGCAGGGAGAGCCGGTGTCACCTCAGCGGACATAACATAAAAAAAGCGACTGACCTGCCTCGCGCAGACCATCCGCCGGAATCCGAAAGAACCCCCATTAAAGGGCTCTTGCGTCTTTCTTCAGTTCTTGTGTTATCCTTTCATTTGCTTTTACCTTGAAACTCATTAGGCTATTACCTATTGAAAAAAATCCTAACCTGAAAACATTACTTTTTATTCTAATACCTTTTCTAATGATGGTTTCACAACCACGACGCAAAGGTACGGCTTTCACCGAGAACTGCAATATCCGACAGGGATTTTTTGATGAAAGGGACAATTTTCATGATGTAAATCAAGAAACCCGTATTTTGCCATCTTTTAATGGCAGAATACGCTGGTTACTGCTCCCTCGAAACTCTAAATAGGGAGAATAGAGCATTTTGTCAAACCTCCCGTCCACCAGGACATCAATGTAAGGCAAGATGAGGCATCGGGAAGAATCGGCAGCCAGCTCCTCGTAAGTATAGCCGGTATAGCACCAGATGTTGAGGCGTGTCTCTTCCTTCACCCGTCGGACTATGGGCAGAAAGTCAGCAGGAGAGAAGAAAGGGTCGCCACCAGAAAATGTCACCCCGTCCAGTAACGGATTCGACCGGATCTCGGCGATGATGTCTGCCAGCTTTTCAGGAGTCAGGGCTGAACCGGCTTCCGGGTTCCATGACTCCGGGTTGTGACACCCCTTGCAGTGGTGACTGCATCCGGCCAGGTAAATAGAGTACCGGATGCCGTCACCGTCTACAATCGTTTCGGGGTAAGTATATAAAAGATGTATCATGATAAGTGCCTTAACCGTGCTTGACGCGGTCGCGTTCTTCCGCCCGTTTGGCCGAGTTCCAGCTGTTCAGGTCGCCTGTCAGGTAGCCCGTGATGCGTCGCATCCGCAAAATGTTCTCGCTGTTGCAGATAGGACACTTGTCGTAGATGACCCCCTTGTAGCCACAGTTGTGGCAGGTGTCGACAGGATGGTTGATGGAGCCATAGCCGATGCCCTCATCGTGCATCACTTTCACAATCTTGGCAATGGCGCGGACATTCTTCTGCGCTTCGCCGTCCAGTTCCACGTAGGTGATGTGCCCGCCGCGTGTCAGCGCATGGAAAGGAGCCTCCCGCTTGATCTTTTCGACAATGCTGATGGGCTCTTTCACGTCTACATGGAAGGAGTTGACATAATAGTCTCGGTCGTTTACGCCGGGGATAATGCCGTATTTCCGTTTGTCCAGACGGGTGAAACGGCCCGACAATCCTTCGGCCGGGGTGGCCAGTACCGAGAAATTCAGGTGATATTTGGCCTTGTATTCTTCCACCACCTTGTTCATCTCCTGGATGGCTTCATACAGGGTGTCCCATGCTTTCTGATTATGCCCATGGCCGACTCCGTACAAGGCAACCATGGCATTGTGACCGCCGATGAAGCCGATGCCCAGTGTACCTTGTTTCAATACATCGCCCACTTCCTCGTTGGGGGACAAGGCAGCGCCGCCTTTCCAGACATCGTTGCTCATCATGAAGGGGAACTGGCGGGCCAGTGCGGTGCGCTGGTACTGGTAACGGGTATACAGTTGCTCGGCAATCAGTCCGGCCATTTCGTGAACCGACTGAAGGAACAGTTCCTTCGCTTTCAGTTCGACGGCATCCCGATGGCCGCTGGCAGCCAGGTTCTCGGCTTTGATGCGGGCTTCAATGGCCAGTCGGGGCATGTTCATGGTCGTGAACGACAGGTTTCCACGGCCCAACGATGTCTTCTCGCCGTTCAGGTTCTCGAAGACTCGGGTGCGGCAACCCATGGTCGCCAGCTCATAGCGGTAGCGCTTGGGGTCATTGATATCCCATTTCTCGTTTTGATTGAACGGAGTGTCCAGGAACATGAAATTCGGGAAAAGCGCTTTGGCAGTGGTACGGCAAGCCTTCAGGAAAAGGTCGAAGTTGGGAGCCTCGAAGTGCATTTCTCCGTTGAGGGCCGCCTCGAAGTCAGTCATGGCCAGCTGGTAGTCGGCTTCGGAATACGAAACCCCGTCCTTGACCTTGAAAATCTGGATGGGGAATACGGGTACCTCGCCCCGGCTGCCCAGTCCTTCCACGGTGGCTTTGAGCAGTTCGTCAATCACCATACGACCCTCGGCTGAGGTGTCCGTGCCATAGTTGATGGAACTGAACACGACCTGGTTGCCACCGCGCGAGTGCATGGTGTTCAAGTTGTGGATGAATCCCTCCATGGCCTGGTGGGTATCCTTGCGGGTCCGTTCGTACGAACGGTGTAGGATATGCTGCAGCTCATCGTCTGTCAGCGTAACGGCAAAGGGCTGCAATGCCTGAAGGAAGGCCTGCCGGGTGGCGGCATCGGTCTGTATGCTGGTCAGATGCGTTTTGATGCTTTCCGCCAGTTGTTCTTCGTTCACCGTTTCCCCTTTCATCTCCAGACAGAAGGAAAGTGTGGCAGCCACTGATTTCTGGAACGATTTCAGGACTCCCTTGGCCATGAAGAAATCGAAGGCCGGAATGGCTTGTCCGCCGTGCTGCTCGTTCTGGTTGGTCTGGAAAATGATGGTCGCCAGTGTGGCATAGCTTTGGATGGATTGCGGGGTACGGATGCTTCCGTTCTTGGTATGGAATCCACGTTCGAACAAGTCGTCAAGGTCGTACTGGATACACGTGGTGGTCTTGGTCGGATAATAGTCCAGGTCGTGGATATGGATATCTCCCAGTTGATGAGCTTCGGCAAACCGTTTCGGCAGCAGGTATTTGTAGGTGTAGTCCTTGGTCACTTCCGAGGCGAATGTCATCATCTGTCCGGCAGGAGTGTGGCTCGACATATTGGCGTTACTCAGGTTAACATCGTTCTTGTCGATGGCCACAATGCCGTCCATGATGTGTTTCATCTGGGTCTTGCGGTCGCGCTCCGTGTTTCTCCACTGACGGTAGATGATGTATTTCTTGGCCACTTCGGGCTGTTCCTTCATCAGTTCGTTCTCTACGATGTCTTGGATTTCCTCCACACCGATGGTGGGAGTGGTAAGATGGTTGACCACTTTCCGGGTAATGAGGTCAATCAGCTGTTCCTGATGCTCCATGCCGGTAGCAGTGAACGCTTTTCCGATGGCGTTGTAAATCTTGGCAGCCGAAAAGCTTTCCCGCTTTCCGTCGCGCTTGATGATACAGATAGAAGTAGGACTCATAATATGGATAGATGTTTAATTAAGTAACTCTGGGTTCACAGACTTCCTTCGGGAAGCCTGTGCAAATATAGGACTTTTGAACAAGATACAAAAGGTAAAAAAGTGCTAAGTGTCTAAATACGGAAAACTTTTGGGGTGAGAATTGCCGCTGCAGCTATATCTGGATGGGGTAAATGGATAACTTAATTTTAAACGGGTTTTTTATATTGGAAATTTCTACAAGAATGTTATACATCTCAGATGCGGGTGTCCAGCCCCCACATCATCTTCTCGCGAAGGGTATTGAAGAAGGTGTGCGACAAGCGTTTGACAATCTTCACATCGTGTGCTGCCCGGCAGACACGCAGACGTGTCCCCTCGTGGAGCGTTTCGCTGCGTCCGTCGATGGACACCAGGAAATTGTGGCTGCGGCTTTCCACATCGAGGGTAATTTCCCAATCATCGCGCAGGACGATGGGGCGCATGTTCAGGGTGTGGGGAGCCACGGCTGTCAAGGTGACGGTTCCGCTTTGAGGCACCAGGATGGGGCCGCCTACACTGAGCGAGTAGCCGGTAGAACCGGTAGGGGTGGCGATAATCAGTCCGTCTGCCTGGTAAGAATTCAGCAGGTTGCCGTTGACGAATGCATGGATGGTAATCATCGACGAGCTGTCGCGCTTCAAGACGGCAATCTCGTTCAGTCCGTAAGGATAGCCCTTCAAGGGTTGTCCTTCACAGGTCAGCTGCAGCACGCGCCGGGCTTCTGCCTGGTAACGTCCTTGGTAGATTTCCTCGAAGGCTTCTTCCATCTGGTCGGGAGAGATGTCGGCCAAAAAGCCCAGCCGTCCTGTATTGATGCCCAGAATGGGGATGCCCCGGTCGCCCACCCGGCTGGCTGCCTTCAGGAACGTGCCGTCGCCTCCGATGCTCAACACCATGTCTGCCGTGAAGTCACTTCCTTCGAACACGTCCAGCCCGCAGAGGTTCGCTCGGGAATGGTGCATCAAAAAGCTGTAGAACTCGCTGCTGATGCAGATTTCGGCACCTTTGCTACGCAAGATTTCCAGCAAATGAGTCACATGGGCCGACTTGCGTTCCTGATAAGTGTTTCCAAAAAGGGCGAATTTCATCGTTTGTGGCATGACGAATGGTATTTTTTAACGGGTTATCATAACAAGTTTATCGTAAAACCTGCTAACTTTGCAAAGTTTTGTAGACGCAAAGATATAAAAATTCACGCAATTATGACGAAATTAAGTGTAAATATAAACAAGGTAGCTACCTTGCGGAATGCACGTGGGGGGAACAACCCCGATGTCGAGAAGGTCGCATTGGACTGCGAAGCGTTTGGAGCAGAAGGAATTACGGTTCATCCTCGTCCTGACGAACGCCATATACGGTATGCAGATGTATATGCCCTCCGGCCGTTGTTGAAGACAGAGTTCAATATCGAAGGTTATCCTTCGAAGGAGTTCATCGACCTGGTGCTGCGGGTCAAGCCTCACCAGGTCACTCTGGTACCGGACGCGCCTGACCAGATTACATCGAATGCGGGATGGGACACCAAGAAGAACCTGGAGTTCCTGACCGAACTGATGGAGGTCTTTGGCCACGCGGGCGTGCGTACCTCTATTTTTATAGGGGCCGACCTGGAAATGGCCGAGTATGCAGCCAAGGCAGGAGCCGACCGGGTGGAACTGTATACCGAGCCGTATGTTTCACTCTATCCCCAGAACCCGGAGGCTGCTATCGCTCCCTTCGTGGAAACGGCCCGCCGGGTACGCCAATTGGGGATGGGACTGAATGCCGGGCATGACCTGAGTCTGGTGAATCTGGCGTATTTCCACCAACAGATTCCTTGGGTGGACGAGGTGTCCATCGGACATGCCTTGATTTGTGATGCCCTTTACTTAGGATTGAAGACAACGATTGAAGAATATAAAAACTGCCTCAGATAATTGATATGATACTGACAATTTTACTGCAGGCCGCCCAGGCGGTGGCCGATTCGATGACCGGGGAGAATCCGGTACTGACTCCTGTTGCTACCGGCGAACCCGAAATGAACCTGTTTGAAATGGCCTGTAAGGGTGGATGGATCATGGCCTTGCTGGCCTTGATGTCCGTCGTGGCTTTCTATATTTTCTTTGAGCGGACGGTGGCCATCCGCAAGGCCGGCAAGGAAGATCCGCTGTTCATGGAACGCATCCGTGACTATATCCGCACGGGGGAAATCAAGTCGGCCATCAACTATTGCCGCATCACGGACACTCCTTCGGCGCGGATGATCGAGAAGGGGATTGCCCGCATGGACCGTCCGACGGCGGATGTACAGGCGGCTATCGAGAACACGGGTAACATCGAGGTGGCCAAACTGGAGAATGGCTTGTCCATCATGGCCACCATCTCCAGCGGTGCTCCCATGCTGGGATTCCTCGGGACGGTGACCGGTATGGTGCGTGCCTTCTGGAACATGGCCAATGCCGGCAACAACATTGACATCACCCTGCTCTCCGGAGGTATCTATGAAGCCATGATTACCACTGTGGGCGGACTGGTGGTCGGCATTGCTGTCATGTTTGCCTATAATCACCTGGTGTACCGGGTAGACAAAGTGGTCAGCCAGATGGAGGCACGGACCATTGCCTTCATGGACCTGCTGAATGAAGAACCTGCCCAAAAGTAATTGCGTATGGCACTGAAGAGAAGACAGAAGATATCGCCCAGCTTCAGCATGTCGTCCATGACCGACCTCATCTTTCTGTTGCTGATCTTTTTCATGATTACCTCCACGATGGTGTCGCCGAATGCCATCAAGGTGCTCCTGCCGCAGGGGAGCGAACAGACATCGGCCAAACCGATGGCCAGGGTCATCATCGACAAGGATCTGAACTATTACGGAGCGTTCGGCAATGAGGACGAGATGCCGCTCGGACTGGACGAGGTGCCGGCTTTCCTGCAGGAATGCGCGGCCAAGGAGCCGGAGATGTATGTGGCGCTGTATGCGGACGAGTCCATTCCCTACCGGGAGATTGTGCAGATTCTGAACATTGCGAACGAGAATCATTTTAAGATGGTGCTGGCTACCCGCCGCCCCGACAAGCAGTAATGAAATAGCATGAAACGAAGTAAGATAACCGGAATCGTCGGGACCGTAGTTCTCCATGTGCTACTGCTCCTGTTTTTGTTGCTCAGTGTCCTGACACGTCCCGAGCAGCAGGAAGAGAGTGGTGTGCCCGTCCTCTTGGGCGATGCGGAACAGGCGCACGGTGATGCCGACCCTTATACCCTGACGGAAGTGGAGGTGGTGTCTCCTCCAGAACCGGCAGACCCCTCACCGGCTGCTCCGGCAGTGCCCGAACCACCGGTGAAGCAACCTCTGATGACTCAGGCCGACGAGCCTTCCCTGAAGGTTAAGAAGGAACAGCCTCGTCCGAAAAAAGAACAGCAGCCGAAGCCGACGGTGAAACCGGTAGAGAAGCCGGTGGAAAAGCCGGTGGAAAAGCCGGTGGAGAAACCTGTGGAGAAGCCGGCCGCACAACCGGCCGCACAACCGGCCGAAAAGACGGAGGCGGAGAAGCGGGCCGAGGCAGAACGGGCAGCCGCACAGGCGGCAGCCAGCAAGATTGCCGGTGCATTCGGAAAAGGTTCGAAGATGGGCGACAAAGGCGCAGCTGCTGCGGGCAGTGGTGCGGAAGGTACACCGACCGGCAACAGCGATGCAGGCAAGCCTACCGGAACGGGCGGCTTTGGCACCTTCGACCTGAACGGACGCTCGTTGGGACCTGGTGGTTTGCCCAAACCGGTCTACAACGTGCAGGACGAAGGGCGTGTAGTGGTGACCATCGTGGTGAATCCCGCCGGACAGGTCATCAGTACCAGTATCAACAAACGGACCAATACGGTCAATCCTGCCTTGCGGAAAGCGGCGGAGGAAGCGGCCCGAAAGGCCCGGTTCAATACCGTATCGGGGGTCAATAACCAAAGTGGAACCATTACCTATTATTTTAAACTGAAATAAATCCCAGACTCTATGAAAGCGATTTGTCTCTTTTTGGCCGAAGGTTTCGAAGAAGTGGAAGCCTTGTTGCCGTTGGATATTCTCCGACGCGGTGGACTGAATGTCCGTACCGTTTCCGTTACGGGCAGCCGTAGCGTAAAGGGGGCTCACCAGGTACCGGTGGTTGCCGACCTGCTGTTTGAAGAACTGGTGGCCGACGATGTGGCCATGATTGTATTGCCGGGCGGTATGCCGGGGGCGACCAACCTGGACGCCCATGCCGGACTGGACCGGCTGGTTCGTGACTTTGCGGCAGCTGGCCGGTCGATGGCAGCCATCTGTGCGGCTCCGTTGGTCTATGGCAAGCGGGGCTTGCTGAAAGGCCGGAAGGCTACGTGCTATCCGGGTTTCGAATCCTTCCTGGAAGGAGCGGAATGTACCGGTCGCATGGTCGAGACAGACGGCAACTTCGTGTTGGGCAAAGGGCCCGGTGCGGCGGCTGAGTTCGGCTTTACCCTGCTCGAACAGTGGGTAGGTACCGAGAAGATGCTGGAAGTGAAACGCGGAATGTTGTGGGCCGAATGATGAAACGCTACGTGGTGGTGGTGGCTGGCGGAAAAGGCCTGCGCATGGGAGGAAGCATTCCCAAGCAGTTTGTACCGGTAAAGGGCCGGCCTGTACTGATGCGCACACTTGAAGCCTTCCGTAGGGCCTGCCCCGACATGGAGCTGATTGTCGTGCTGCCTGCCGACCAGCAGGCCTACTGGCAGCAGTTGTGTGCCGACTATGGCTTTACCCTGCCCCATCGCATCGCTACAGGAGGTGAGACCCGTTTCCACTCGGTGAGGAACGGGCTTGCCTTGATTCCCGGCGAAGAGGGAGTGGTCGGTGTGCACGACGGGGTCCGTCCTTTTGTGTCGGCAGCGGTCATCGGGCGGTGTTATGCCGAAGCCGAAGCCGGAAAGGCAGTCGTGCCCGTGCTGCCGGTAGTAGAAACGGTACGCCGGCTGTCGGCCGATGGAGCGAGCGAAACTGTTCCTCGCGACAGCTACCGGCTGGTACAGACCCCCCAGGTTTTTCCCGTGGCCCTGCTCAAGCGGGCTTACCGGCAACCGTTTACCCCGCTGTTTACCGATGATGCGTCTGTGGTGGAGGCATTGGGCGAGCAGGTGATGCTGGTGGAAGGGAATCGTGAAAACATCAAGCTCACCACTCCTTTCGACCTGCAGGTGGCTGAAGTGTTGGCCGCAGACCGATGATGGAGCTTTCCGAACGCGACATCCAGTTTCTGCAGGGAGTGGGTCCCCAACGTGCTTCCCTGCTGGAGAAGGAGCTGAACATCCGTTCCTTCAAGGATTTGTTGTATTATTTCCCCTATAAATACGTCGACCGCAGCCGCATCTATACCATTGCGGAAATCGACGGGAACATGCCCTATATCCAGTTGCGGGGGCAGGTGCTCAGTTTCGAGACGCAGGGCGAGGGGGCGAAGCGCCGGCTGGTGGGCCATTTCTCGGATGGTACCGGGGTCATCGACCTGGTCTGGTTCCAGGGATTGAAGTTTGTCACCGGCCGCTACAAAGCGCATGAAGATTACCTCGTCTTCGGCAAACCGACCGTCTTCGGACAGCGGGTCACTATCGTTCATCCCGACATCGATCGTGCCGATGAAGCCGTCTGTTCCTCTTTGGGGCTGCGTCCTTATTACTCCACGACGGAACGTATGAAGCGACACATTCTGACCTCCAATGCCATCGAAAAACTGATGGCGAACCTGTTCCGTGTCCTGCAGAACGAAACCATCGAGGAGACCTTGTCGCCTGCTTTGTTGACAGCCCATCACCTGATGCCGCTGGCCGATGCCCTTTTTGCCATTCATTTTCCCAAGAACCCCGACCAGCTGCGTAAGGCGCAGTATCGGCTGAAATTCGAAGAGTTGTTCTATGTACAGCTCCATATCCTGCGGTACACTCAAGAACGTCGCCTCAAGTACCGGGGTTTTGTTTTCAACAGGATAGGTGAAGTTTTCAACACCTTCTATTCACAGCACCTGCCCTTCCCGTTGACAGGGGCACAAAAGCGGGTGATCCGGGAGATGCGGAGTGATTTATGCAGCGGGCGGCAGATGAATCGTCTGCTGCAAGGCGATGTGGGCAGCGGCAAGACCCTGGTGGCTTTGATGACCATGCTGATAGCGTTAGACAATGGCTTTCAGGCATGTATGATGGCTCCTACGGAGATTCTGGCTACGCAGCACTATGAAACGATCCGTCGCTTTCTGGAAGGGATGGAGGTGCGGGTCGAACTGCTTACCGGCAGCATCAAGGGCAAACGCCGGGAAACGATTCTCCGTGACTTATTAACAGGTGATGTTCATATCCTGATAGGGACGCATGCAGTGATTGAGGACACGGTGAACTTCTCGTCACTGGGGCTGGTGGTGATTGACGAGCAGCATCGGTTTGGAGTGGCCCAGCGGGCCAAGCTGTGGGCCAAGAATGCCTGTCCGCCTCATGTGCTGGTCATGACGGCCACCCCGATTCCCCGCACCTTGGCCATGACACTGTATGGCGACCTCGATGTATCGGTCATCGACGAACTGCCGCCGGGCCGGAAACCGGTCAAGACGATGCATCAGTTCGACAACCGCCGGCCTTCTCTCTATGCTTTCCTACGGGCGCAGATCCAGGAGGGACGACAGGTCTACATCGTCTATCCGTTGATTCAGGAGAGCGAAAAGATGGACATCAAAAACCTGGAAGATGGGTACCTGCATATCTGTGAAGCTTTTCCTGACTGCCGCATCAGCAAGGTGCATGGCAAGATGAAACCGGCGGAGAAGGAGGAAGAGATGCAGCGTTTTCTTCGCAACGAGACGCAAATCATGGTGGCGACCACGGTCATCGAGGTGGGCGTGAATGTGCCGAACGCTTCGGTGATGGTCATCGAGAATGCCGAACGGTTCGGCTTGTCGCAGCTGCACCAGTTGCGAGGGCGGGTAGGACGGGGAGCCGACCAATCCTATTGTGTACTGGTTACCGGCTACAAGCTTACCGAAGATACGCGCCGGCGGCTGGAAATCATGGTACAGACCAACGACGGCTTCGAGATTGCTGAAGCCGACCTGAAACTGCGGGGACCGGGCGATCTGGAAGGAACCCAGCAGAGCGGTATCGCATTCGACTTGAAGATTGCCGACATTGCCCTCGACGGACAGTTGTTGCAGTACGTGCGGGGCATCGCCGAACGCCTGCTGGACGAAGACCCGAATGCGGAACGGCCCGAGAATGCCGTTGTCTGGAAACACCTGCTGGAGATGCGGAAAGAGCAGGTCAACTGGTCGGTCATCTCTTGAGACCGGGGCCTTACAGCAGGAGCAGATAAGCTATCCCGACAATCACCAATGCGCCTAGAATCAATATAAGCAGGCTGAGGAAAAACATCAGCAACGTGTAACGGCAGCTTCTCCAGGCGCTGATGCGGTAGAGCTGGCAATGGTCGTAACAGAACAGCAGGTAGATGCACACGACCGGCACATCGTACAGGTCATTGACGGCTGCCTGTCCATTGACGGGAACGGCCAGGATGCTGAGCAACAGAATCTGGCAGGCAATGAAGGTTTGGATGAAGACATGCTCGGTCAGGTTGTAGTGCCGCCGGATGCTCTTTCTCCGGAATACACACCACGAGGCCATGGCAAACAGGGGGACTGTCAGCAGGATACTGAAGGCTTTGTTGCCCTTGATCCAGTTCTCCAGGAGTCCCCAGACCCGCGACAGGTATGGGAAACGGCTGAAGGATTCCCGCCATTGGTCGATCCGCATGATTTTGGACAGGAGGGGAGTAGGCAGCTCTTGGTCTGCGCCCACCGAGTCGGTCGGCAGCTGGTTGCCTATCTGTTGGTCCAGCAGGGCCAGTGTTTCCTCTACCAGGCGGCGCTCAGAGTCTGTGTCTGCCTGCTTCAGCTTGTCGGTCAGTTCCTTGCGCATTTCTGTCCATTCTTCGGCGGTCAGCTCCTTGTCTGTCTTCTTGACCAATGCCGACGGGTCCACCAGCTGGACGGTCATGAGATACAAGGCCGCCAGCACGAACAAGGTCTGGAAGGGCTGGAAATAGTTCACGCGCTTGCCTCTCAGGAAATCGTCAATCAGGTACCCCGGCCGATAGATAAGTTCCACCAAGGTCCGCCTGAATCCATGGTCGATGTTGAAGAAGGCGGCCGCCAGTTTGCGGAGGATACTGCTGAAGCGGTAGCGTTGTATGTTGCGGGACTGGCCGCACCGCGGGCAGTAGTTGCCGGCAAAGGTGGTTCCGCAGTTCAGGCATCGGCAAGGTTGGCCGTCATTCTGACGTGCCTGGATTCCCCGTACTTGCTGTACGTGGAACAAGCGCAAGGCGCGTTTCACTGGAAGGGGAAGCGAACAAGGTAGGCGCATGAGACAAGAGTTTATATCCATCATTCGGTTAATCAAGGTACAAATGTATACAAAAATAGCGATTCCCCGAAAGGAACCGCTATTTTCATATCATGCAGGTTTGAAATTACAATTTCGGACCGGCAGCAACCAAAGCCTTACCAGCTTCGTTACCCGTGAACTTCACGAAGTTCTTGATGAAGCGAGCAGCCAGGTCTTTTGCCTTTTCTTCCCACTTGCAAGCGCAATCGTAGGTGTCGCGCGGATCCAGAATCTTCGGATCTACACCTGGCAATTCGGTCGGAACTACGAAATCGAAGAACGGGATAGTCTTGGTCGGAGCCTTTTCGATAGAACCGTCCAGGATAGCGTCGATGATACCACGAGTATCGCGGATAGAGATACGCTTGCCTGTACCGTTCCAGCCCGTGTTCACCAAGTAAGCCTTGGCACCGGTCATCTGCATCTTCTTCACCAGTTCTTCAGCATACTTAGTCGGGTGCAGTTCCAGGAACGCCTGACCGAAGCAAGCCGAGAAGGTCGGAGTCGGTTCTGTGATACCACGTTCTGTACCGGCCAACTTGGCAGTGAAGCCCGACAGGAAGTAGTACTGAGCCTGGTTCTCGTTCAGGATAGATACCGGGGGCAATACACCGAAGGCATCAGCCGACAGGAAGATAACCTGCTTGGCGTGAGGACCTTTAGAAACCGGCTTCACGATGTTCTGGATGAAGTGGATAGGATAAGATACACGAGTGTTTTCAGTAACGCTCTTGTCGGCGAAGTCAATCTTGCCATCGGCAGCTACCGTTACGTTTTCCAGCAGCGCATCGCGCTTGATGGCACCGTAGATATCGGGTTCAGATTCCTTGTCCAGGTTGATAACCTTGGCATAGCAACCGCCTTCGTAGTTGAATACACCTTCGTTGTCCCATCCGTGTTCGTCGTCACCAATCAGCTTACGCTTCGGGTCGGTAGACAAAGTGGTCTTACCTGTACCAGACAGACCGAAGAAGATAGCAGATTCTGTTTCGTCCATGTTGGTGTTGGCCGAGCAGTGCATGGAAGCGATGCCGCGCAGGGGGTTGAAGTAGTTCATCATAGAGAACATACCCTTCTTCATTTCACCACCGTACCAAGTGTTCAGGATAACCTGTTCCTTAGAAGTCAGGTTGAAGACAACAGCTGTTTCAGAGTTCAGACCCAGTTCCTTGTAGTTTTCTACCTTTGCCTTCGAAGCATTGTAGACGATGAAGTCGGGTTCGAAAGCTTCCAGTTCTTCAGCTGTCGGACGGATGAACATGTTGGTTACGAAGTGAGCCTGCCATGCTACTTCCACGATGAAGCGCACGCACAGACGAGTAGCGGGGTTGGCACCGCAGAAACCGTCGACAACATACAGCTTCTTGTTAGAAAGTTCCTTAGCGGCCAGTTCCTTCAATACTTTCCAAGTAGCTTCAGAAACGGGCTTGTTGTCATTCTTATATTCATCGGATGTCCACCATACAGTATCCTTGCTGGTTTCATCCATTACCAAGAATTTATCCTTAGGAGAACGACCCGTGTAGATACCAGTCATTACGTTCACAGCACCCAGCTCTGTTTCCTGGCCCTTTTCGAAGCCTTCCAAACCAGCCTTTGTTTCTTCAGCGAACAAAACTTCGTAAGACGGATTGTGCACAATTTCTACGGTATTCTGAATACCGTACTTAGTAAGATCTAAATTTGCCATTTCTCAAATGTTTATTATTGTTATCAAATCTTTAATTGTTATCCTTTTGCCTAAGCCGTACAAAGTCTCCTTTTTCCCGACTGTCCGAAAATCCTCGTCCGATTTTCCTTTTGCATTGCCATTCCGCGTAGAACGAAGTGTCTGTAAAGCAGTAGCCGCTGTATTCAGATCCCTCACTACGTTCAGAATAACAAAATGATAAACATCATCCTGCTCTCTGACAGTCTCATCCGTAGGTGCCTTGCATTAGCCGATACAAAATTAGAAGAATAATTTAAATACAAAAAAGGATTAGAGAAAAAAAACCGAAATGAAACAATTATTTATACTTGTATAACAAATCTGTCATTCCGACTTTGCAAGAGCCGACTGCTGCACCTGATTCATGACGCGCATCAGGTTGCCGCCCCATACTTTCCGGAGGTCTTCTTCGGTATAACCCTTCTCGAGTAACTTCACGGTGAGGTTGATGAGGTCGTTGTCGCCATAGCAGCCGGTCAGTCCGCCTCCACCGTCGAAATCGCTGCCAATGCCCACATGGTCAATGCCGGCCACCCGAATCATGTGGTCCAGATGTTCTGCGGCATCGCTCACAGAGGCGGCCGCACGGTCGGGATGGATGTAGGCATCCAGCAGACAGAGTTGTACGACGCCCCCGTTCTGGGCCAGGGCGCGGAGCTGGTCGTCGGTCAGGTTGCGGTCGTGGTCGCAGAGGGCACGGGCTGACGAATGGGAGCAGATGACGGGTTGGGTGCTCACCTTCAGCACTTCCCAGAAGGTGCCTTCGCTGGCATGCGACAGGTCGATCATGATGCCCTGGCGGTTCATTTCCTTCACCACTTCCCGGCCGAAGGGGGTCAGGCCTTGGGTCGCGTCTTCGGTGTGGGTGGACGAGTGGCAGATATCGTTGTCGTACGAGTGACACAAGGTGATGTAGTTCACGCCCATTCCCTTGAACTTACGGATGTTCTGCAGGTCCTTGCCGACGCCGTAGCCGTTCTCGATGCCGATGAAGAACGCCTTTTTGCCCTCGGCCTTTAGGCGGTGCATGTCTTCTTCCGTCACGGCAATGCCGCAGTAGGCTTTGTTCTTCTCCACCTCGGTGTAAATGTTCCGGATAATGTTTTCCACCTTGGTCACGGCAGCCTCCAACGAGGCATCGTCGCGCTTGCCTTGTCCGATGAAGGCGGCGAGGAACTGGGCATCCAGATGGCCTTCGTCCATCTTCTGCAGGCTCACCAGGCTGCGGCCCCGTTTCTCCAGGGCAGCTCCGCGGCGGAAGCCCAGCGGTGTGTCGGTGTGGGTATCGACCGAGAAGATGCGGCGATGGATGTCCTTGGCCTTCCGGAAGGTGTCTGCCTGGGAAACCAGGAAGCGGAAGAACTTCAGGAAGGTGGTGTCGCCCCGGGCTGTCAATACTTCGGGATGGAACTGGACGGCCAGGATGGGATGGTGGGGATAGGCTTCGATGACCTCGGGAATGCTGTCGGCTGCCCAGCCGGTCACTCTCAGACCGAAGCCCAGCCGGCGGATGCCTTGGTGGTGCATGCTGTTCACTTCCAGGGGCTGGTCGCTGCCCACGATGGCCTGCAGACGGCTATCGGGCACCATGTGTACTGGGTGCGTGGGTTGGCTGTGGCCCGGGCGGTGGTTCACTGCCGAAGGATGGTTCGAGGGCAGGTCCTGGTAGAGGGTTCCTCCCCGTCCCACATTGATCAGCTGCAGGCCCCGGCAGATGCCCAGTACGGGGATGTTGCGGTCGGTGATCAGCTTCAGCAGGGTCAGGTCGAATACATCCCGGTAGGGATTCGTCGTTTCCAGTTTCGGGTCGGCATCGCTGCCATAATAGGCAGGACTGATGTCCTCGCCCCCGGTGAAGATCATGCCGTCTAACCGGGAAGCGATGTCGCGCAGCACGGAGGCATCACGGGTCACCGGGATGACATAGGGAATGCCTCCGGCACGGATGACCGATTCGACATACGTCTGGTTGACGGTAGAGCGATGCTCGCCCGACCCGCACGAGATGCCGATCAGGGGTTGGTGACGGACCAGAGGAGCGGCCAGGGAATCGACTTGCCGGTAGAGTTCGGCCAGTGCAGGTGCCCAGTCTGGAGTTCTTTTCACTCGCTGTGCATACAGGCTGCCTATCCCGAGAGCGAGCAGGCAAGCCATGAATAATCTTTTTTTCATCGTTTAGTCGAATTATTTTGAATACATATATAAAAAAGGAGTTATTTCAGTTTCGTGGTCTGTTCGATGAAATACCGCGGGCGGCGTTTCACCTCCTTGTAGATTTTGCCCACGTATTCGCCGATGATGCCGCAGGCCAGCAGGATGGCACCGCCGATGAACCAGACCGATACCAGCAGCGAGGTCCACCCGGGGATAGCCTTGCCTTCGGCATACGACAGCAGGCCATAGACGATGGCCGCCAGGGCAATCACGATGAACAGCAGCCCTAAGTAGGTGATGCACTGCAGCGGACGGACAGAGAAGGAGGTAATGCCGTCGATGGCAAACCCCAGCATCTTGCGCAGGGGGTATTTCGATTCGCCGGCAAAGCGTTCGTGGCGGTCGTAGAGCACGATGGCCGTAGGGAAGCCCAGCGAGGCCACCATTCCGCGCAGGAAGAGGTTCCGCTCGGGGAAGGTCATCAATGCCTGCAGGGCCCGGCGGCTCATCAGCCGGTAGTCGGCATGGTTGTAGACCACCTGGCCTCCCATGGCCTGCATCAGCCGGTAGAAAGCCTGTGCCGTATGCCGCTTGAAGAACGTGTCTTTCTTCCGTTCACGGCGGACCCCGAACACCACATCGATTCCTTGATGATAGTGCTCTATCATTTGCGGAATGGCTTCCACATCGTCCTGCAGGTCAGCATCGATCGAAACGATGGCATCCGCATGCGTAGCGGCATATTCCAGTCCGGCCCACAACGCCTGCTGGTGTCCCACGTTGTGGGCCAGCTTCAAGCCTTCCACGCAGGCAAACGTATTGGACAACTCGGTTATCAGGTCCCATGTATGGTCGCGACTGCCGTCATCCACATACAGGATGCGAGCCACATCCACCCTCTTCGCCGCAATCACCCGATCCAGCATCGCCGTCAGACGAGCCGTCGTTTCCCGCAGCACCTGCTGCTCATTGTAGCAGGGGACAACAATCATCAGTTTCAACATCTTACGTACTATTTAAAGTTATTCCTCATTGTTCACTCTTCACGCTTCATTTTTTTATTCTTCATCCTAAACACCCCTCTTACCAGCAGGAAGTTCACCGGGATGGCAATGGCGAACACCGGGAAGGGAGCCAGTGGGGCAGGTACTCCCATCCACAGGAACAGGTTGAGCAGCGCCATGTGCAACAGGTAGTTGGTGAGGTGAGCCGCTCCCATGCCCGCCAGCCGTGTCCACGAAGGCGATGTGCCGAAGGTGAAGCAGGCCGTCAGGTAAAAGTTGGCGATGAACGAGAGCACATACCCCAGTGTGTAGGCAAGGTTCACATTCATCACCGCCTGGAACAGGTAATACAGCCCGTAGTGCAGGCCCGTGGCAAAGGCACCTACCAGGCAGAAGCGTACGGCCTCGCCGATGGTCTTCCGGTTCATTGTCGTGACTCCTTTTCTGCGGGTTTCACTTCGTGGAAACGGTAGAGGTGCAGCCACTTATGGTCATCCCCGCTCTTGTGGCGGAAGTCCACCACCTCGTCCACCCGGTAGGACGGGTAGACCTGCCGGAACGTGTCGATGTCGTCGTTGCCCGCCAGGAGATAGCCTGCCGCAGGCAGGAACACATCGAAGGGCACCACCCGGTCGCCCAGGTAGAAGTTGACGGTGAAGGGGTGCATCCGGTTGGCCTCATAGACATCGGTGCGGTACGAATAGACCCTTCCTTGCGGCACGATACGGGCTATCTGCCGGGCTACTCCATAGTCTGATTTCACGTTCAGCACCGTGGGCTGGTAGAAGCCATCGAGGGCCAGGAAAAGGGCAAAGACCATGCCTGTCAGGGTATAGGGCAGCAGCCGGGCCGGTTCCTGGCTTCGGTAGCGCAGGTAGAAACGGATGGCCACGAAGGGCAGCACCACCACGGCCAGCTGCACGATGCCGGTGGGGGCTTCTTCCAGGGCGTGGAGGAAGGCCACGTTCTGCGCGACCGACTTCCCGCTCCCGAACAGGGAGTCGGGGACGAGTCCGGACCTCACAGCGACGAAGGCGGCAAAGAGCAGGACCGACAGGCCGCACAGGATGTCACCGAACAGGGTGACGGTGCGCCGGTGACGGCGGACCAGCCAGAGGATGTATTCAGCCAGGAAATAGGCCAGGAACGGATAGACCGGCAGCAGGTACACGCTGCGCTTGCTCTTGGGGATGCAGTAGAAGACAAAGATGACAATCAAGCTGACCCACGTGAACAGCCGGGTATCGTCCATCTGCCGCAGGTGGTCGCGCAGACGGTTCCACCACTGCCGGGGCCGTACGGAAAAACGGCGGTAGGGCAGTACGGACAACGACAGCACCACCAGCAGCGTATAGGGAAGAAAGCCGGTGATGAGCGTCAGGACATTGTAATGCCAGGGATTGATGTGCGATTCGTATGACATCTTGCCGAGGAAGCGCAAGACGTTCTCTTCCAGCACTAACTGCAGGAAGCGGTCGCCCCCTTGCTGCCAGGCGGCCACATACCAGGCCAGGGGCAGCAGGCACGACAGGAGGCCGATGCCGAACAGACGGAAGAACAGCGGCCAGAACCGATGGCCCCGCAGCAGCAGGAAGACGGCGATGGCGATACAGGGCAGGACGGCTCCCACCGGTCCTTTGGTCAGGAAGGCACCGCTCAGACACAGGACGGCTCCCCATGGGATGCCTTTCAGTCCGCGCTCTCCCCAGCGGTAGAGGGCATAGAGGGCCAGTACCATCAGGGCCGCCAGCAGCATGTCCACCCGGCAGTTCACCCCGGCCCGGTGCACCTCGAAGTTGGTCAGCGTGAGCAGTCCCATCAGGAAGGCCGTCTCGCTGTCCCGCCGGCGGGCATAGAAACTGAAGCCGGCCAGAATCAGGAAGGTCAATGCCAGGGCCGACGGCATGCGGGAGGTATATTCCGTCACCTCCCCCGTCAGGGTAGAGATGGCGGCAATCAGCCAGTGGAACAAGGGGGGCTTGTAGGCCAGGTCGATGCCGTTGTTTACCGGCAGAATCCAGTTGCCGTCTTTCAGCATCGACAGGGCCACGACCGCTTCGCGCGGTTCTCCCCGGGTATTGAAGTGGGTCTCGCCCATAAACAGGAAGAGCGAGAGCAGACAGGCCGCAGCCAGTATCCAGATAAATGTGTCTTTTCGGCTCATACAGCAGTTTCTTTAGAGAGTTTTCTTCGTTGTTCCCATTCCTCTTTCGTGCGTTTCCAGCGGTTGTGGCTCCACAGCCAGTAGGCCGGTTCCTGCCGGATGCGGGCTTCCAGCAACCGGGCATATTCATCGGTCAGTGCCCCTTCCGGCCAGTCGCGCGGTGACAGGGTCACCGGTTTCAGCTCGGCATGGTAGTAGCCGCGCCGGGTCCGCCGGATGTCGAGGTAATAGACCGCTGCGTCCAGCTTGCGGGCAATCCGCTCCAGTCCCATGAAGAACGAGGTGTCGTGGTGCAGGAAAGTGGTCCAGTGGTCCATCGCTTCCCATTTCGGTGCCTGGTCGGCAATGAAGCCCACCATCGTGATTCCTTCCTCCCGGCTCAGGGCCAGCAGGCGGCGCAGCGTTTCCTTCATGGGAATGCATTCGCCGCCGAACTGGCTGCGCAGCCGCAGGAAGAGGCGGTCGAACGCCGGGTTATAGAGGGGATGGTAGATTTGTGCGCAGCGGATGTCGGGTACCCAGTCGGCTAACGAGGCCACATACTCCCAGTTGCAGTAGTGCCCCAGGTAGACGAAACATGTCTTTTTCCCAGCCTTCTTCAGGTCGTCGCTCAGCGTTGCCACTCCTTCGAAGGTCATTCGCCGGTGCATCTGCCGCCTCGACATGGAGAACAGCTTGAGCGTCTCCATCACATAGTCGCCGAAGAAATGGTAGAATTCCCGCTCGGTCTGCCGGATTTCCTCCGCCGTCCGCTCGGGAAACGAGGTCTCCAGGTTCCTCCGCACGATGCGCCGCCTATACCTTATTATATAATAGAGAGGATAGTACAGCAGGTCGGACACGGCATACAGCATCCGCAGCGGCAGCAGCGAAAGCAGGTACCAAAGGAAGAAGACGCTATAGTAAATCAGTTTCATACGCATTCGTTATTTGTCTGTCAACCTGCAAATGTAGGAAATATCTGTGAAAATACGGCCTTTATGTCCAAGAAAACGAGAAGAAGCGTTATCTTTGCACACTAAAACGTATAATCCCGATGAAAGAGTTTTTCCACATGATGCGGCGGTTCGTGTCGCCCTACCAGCGTTACCTTGTCGGAGCGGTGTTGCTCAACATCCTTTCGGCTGTCTTCAACGTGTTTTCCTTCTCCCTCCTGATTCCCATCCTGAACATCCTGTTCAAGACGGGCAGTGCCAACCAGGTCTATCAGTTCATGGAATGGGGCAGCGGCGATACGAAGGAGGTGCTGGTCAACAATGCCTACTACTACGTGTCGCAGCTCATCGAGCGCTTCGGGCCCGCCACCACCCTGCTGTGGTTAGGACTCTTCCTGGCCGGCATGACCCTGCTGAAGACCGCCTGCTACTTCGGTTCGTCGGCCATCATGGTGCCCTTGCGCACCGGCGTGGTGCGCGACATCCGTGTGCAGGTCTATACCAAGGTGATGGCCTTGCCGCTGAGCTTCCTCTCCGAGGAGCGGAAGGGCGACATCATTGCCCGCATGAGCGGCGACGTGAGCGAGATTGAGAACTCCGTCACCAGTTCGCTGGACATGCTGCTGAAGAACCCCATCCTCATCGTTTCCTATTTCTCCACGCTGATCATCACCAGCTGGCAGCTGACCCTCTTCACCCTCATCGTCCTGCCCGGCATGGGATGGGTCATGGGGCGCGTGGGCCGCAAGCTGAAGCGCCAGTCGCTGGAGGCGCAGGGCAAATGGAGCGAGACGATGTCGCAGCTGGAGGAGACCCTGGGCGGGATGCGTATCATCAAGGCATTCATTGCCGAGGAGAAGATGATCCGCCGCTTCGTGAAGTGCAGCAACGAGTTCCGCGACGCGACCAACCGCGTGGCGATGCGCCAGGCCTTGGCGCACCCCATGAGCGAGTTCCTCGGCACCTTGCTCATCGTGCTGGTCCTGTGGTTCGGCGGCACCCTGATTCTGAGTGACAACTCGCCCATCGATGCGTCCACGTTCATTTTCTATATGGTCATCCTCTACAGCATCATCAATCCGCTGAAGGATTTCTCGAAGGCCAGCTACAACATCCCCAAGGGCCTGGCCTCGATGGAGCGGGTGGACAAGATTCTGAAGGCACGGAATCCTATTGTCGAACGGCCGGAGGCCCGGCCAGTGTCGGAGATGAAGGAGGGACTGGAGTTCCGGCATGTATCGTTCAGTTACGGCACGCACGAAGTCATCCACGAGGTCAACCTGAAAATCCGCAAGGGCGAGACCATTGCTCTGGTGGGCCAGTCGGGGTCGGGCAAGTCCACGCTGGTCGACCTGGTGCCCCGCTTCCACGACGTATGCGGCGGCGAGCTGTTGCTCGACGGGACCAATGTGAAGGACTTCAAGATTCACGACCTGCGCAGCCTGATCGGCAACGTGAACCAGGAGGCCATCCTCTTCAACGACACGTTTTTCAACAACATCACTTTCGGGGTGGAGAATGCCACGATGGAGCAGGTGGTGGCGGCCGCGAAGGTGGCCAATGCGCACGACTTCATCATGGAGAGCGAAAAGGGCTACGACACGAACATCGGCGACCGGGGCTGCCGTCTCTCGGGCGGACAGCGCCAGCGCATCTCCATTGCCCGTGCCATCCTGAAGAACCCGGCCATCCTGATTCTGGACGAGGCGACTTCTGCCCTCGATACGGAGAGCGAACGCTTGGTGCAGGAGGCCCTGGAGCGGCTCATGAAGACGCGCACTACCATCGCCATTGCCCACCGCCTGTCCACCATCAAGCATGCCGACTGCATCTACGTCCTCCACGAGGGCCGCATCGTGGAGAGCGGCAAGCACGAGGAGCTGCTGCAGCGCGACGGGTACTACAAGCGGCTGAACGATATGCAGGCGCTGTAGGGCGGACAGTTGTGTCTGTCCTACGCTCCGCTTGTCATATTGAGTGGAGCGAAACATCTATTGGGTAGGTCGTTTTTCAGGAAAAGGAAGGGCCGGAACAGGCAAAAAGAAGGGAGTACGCTATTTATAGTGCGTATAAATTAGCCTTAATTCCGCAACACTATTGTAAATTACAACCTTTTAAGTACCTGAGCAACAAAAAGTCGCCCAGGATTTTGCCTTGTCAAAGAATTCTCTTATCTTAGTGTTGCAAAAATAAACAAGAGGATCTGACGATTGATATGGCAAAAATACAAATTAAATCTGAGAAGCTCGCTCCTTTTGGAGGACTATTTTAGTTTAAGGTCGTTCCCATGTTCCGGCAGTAGGTTGCCCGTGTGTTTTTAAGATTTCAGTTTTAGATTAAGGTCGTTCCGTATTCGACGAGACACATCCTTTTGCGGTTGCGCCTGATGGGGATTGCGGTTGCGCCTGATGAAATGGGGTGGAAACGTGGGCTTGCGGCAAACGGGGGAGCGCAGTTGCCCCCGGCCTCGCTTCGGAGCGGGCGAGCGTGGGGTAAAACAAAAAGCGCCCCTTGGGCGGAATGGCTCAAGAGGTGCTTGTGTGGAACGATTTTGGCTTCGCGGAGGCGTTAACCTACGGCCTTGTTGAGCGCCTGACGAATGTCGTCGAGAATGTCGTCTACGTCCTCAATGCCCACTGAGAGGCGTATGAGATCGGGTGCCACGCCAGCCTGTCGCAGTTGTTCGTCGGTGAGTTGTCGGTGGGTGTGGCTTGCGGGGTGGAGCACACAGGTGCGTGCGTCGGCCACATGGGTAACGATGTTGATCATCTGTAGCGAGTCCATGAATCGGATGGCGGTGTCGCGATCGCCTTTCAGTCCGAAGGCAATGACGCCACACGATCCATTGGGCAGGTATTTCTCGGCCAACTGGTGGTAGGCGTCGCCGGGCAGTCCGCTATAGTGCACCCATGCCACACGCTCGTCGGCCTGTAGTGCCTCGGCCACCTGTTGTGCGTTGGCACAATGCTGCCTCATGCGTAGGTGTAGCGATTGCAGTCCGAGGTTGAGTATGAACGAGTTCATGGGCGCGGGAATGGATCCGAGGTCGCGCATGAGCTGCGCCACGAGTTTGGTGATGTAGCCCATGGCTCCAAACTTCTTGGCGTAGGTGAGTCCGTGATAGCTTTCATCTGGAGTGCACAGTCCGGGGAACTTCTTTGCGTGGGCGAGCCAGTCGAAGCGTCCGCTGTCCACCACGCATCCTCCCACTTGGCTGGCCGTACCGTCGAGATACTTGGTGGTGCTGTGGGTCACGATGTCGGCGCCCCACTCGAAGGGGCGGCAGTTGATGGGTGTGGCGAAAGTGTTGTCTACGATGAGCGGCACGCCGTTGTTATGCGCTATACGCGCAAACTTCTCTATGTCGAGCACGGCGCATCCGGGGTTGCTGATGGTCTCTCCGAAGAGCGCCTTGGTGTTGGGTCGGAACGCCTTCTGTATGGTCTCCTCCGAGTCGTTGGGGTCGACGAATGTGCAGTCTATGCCCAACTTCTTGAGCGTTACGCCGAAGAGGTTGAATGTGCCTCCGTAGATCTCGTTGCTCGTCACGATATGGTCGCCTGCCTCGCAGATGTTGAACACGGCGTAGAAGTTGGCGGCCTGTCCGCTGCTGGTCAGCACGGCCCCCACGCCCCCTTCGAGTTGCGCAATCTTCTTGGCCACCACATCGTTGGTGGGGTTTTGCAGGCGCGTGTAGAAATAGCCTTCCTTCTTGAGGTCGAAGAGCATGGCCATCTCCTCAGAGTTGTCATATTTGAACGTGGTGCTTTGGATGATGGGTGGCTCGATGGGTTCGCCATTCTTAGCCTCGTAGCCTCCGTGCACACAGAGGGAAGCCGTGCGTAAGTTCTTTTTCATGGTTGTTGGATCTTGAATTTAGATGTGTTGTGTAGATATTAAACACGAAGGTACAAATAAATGTGCTAACTTCCGCATGAAAGCGAAGTAAATTGCCCATGGGCGATCGATTTCTGTGGTTTTAATTGGGCATTTGGAAAAAAATGTATATGTTTGTTGACGTTAATCTTAACCCCGAAAACTATGAATTGGAAAAAACTTCAGAATGGCTCCGATATCAGGGGCGTGGCACTCGAAGGCGTTGAGGACGAACTCGTTAACCTTACTCCCGAGGTGGTGGAGACAATTGGCCGATCGTTTGTCGCTTGGCTCAGGAACACCCTGGGCGCCGACCGTCCCGTGGTGGCCGTGGGCACCGATTGCCGCCTGTCGGGACCCAGCGTCAAGGCGGCCTTCGTGAGGGGTGC
>JALEPZ010000071.1 GCA_022767125.1 Phocaeicola plebeius | reverse complement strand
AGATACAGGGCTATGGACAGGACGAAGTGGTGCGTCAGTTGGCCGGTGGTACCGAGCTGCACCTCATCGTGGCACAGATAAAAGGATATGATCTGATCCGACTGGAGGAAATAAGTCCGTTGTAAAGCTACTTTTCTCCTGCGAATTCCATTGTAGCCCCAACCCACAAGTTTCCTATGTTCTGTTGTGAAACGGGTAGAATTTCGGTAGAACAAAAGGGTACTATGATGCTCTCAAGAGGCTGTTAGATGGGATATCTTGTTAGCACTACCCCTGATTCAACTACTTGTAACAAATTAATATCCAACATTATATCAATGTGCCAAGTTCGGCGCAGACTCTGATGATTTCGTTCATCGGAATGCGTACGCAAGAAGTGAAGGCACAGCAGGTGCTGAATGTAGTATTGAAGCCTGAGTCGGAGATGATTGACGAGGTAATGGTAGTGGCTTATGGTACGGCCAAGAAGTCTTCGTTCACAGGTTCGGCCTCCACCATGCGTGGAGATAAGATTCAAAAGATGCAAGTGTCCAACATCTCGCGTTCATTGGAAGGTACAGTAGCTGGTGTACAGGTTGCCGCTTCATCAGGCAGTCCGGGTACAGCCGCCAACATCCGCATCCGTGGTATCGGCTCTGTTTCCAGTAGCCAAGAACCGCTGATTGTAGTGGATGGTGTACCTTATGAAGGATCACTGAACTCCATCTCAGCACAGGACATTGAATCCATGACCGTATTGAAAGATGCTGCAGCCAACTCCATGTATGGTGCACGCGGTTCGAATGGTGTCATCATCATTACCACCAAAGGAAGCAAGAGCGGAAAAGCCAAAATCAATTTCGAAGCCCGTTATGGTTTCAACAAGCGGGGTGTGGGTAACTATGACATTGTCACGGATGCCGGACAATACTACGAAATGATGTACGAGTCCTACAAGAATGCGCTGACCGGCGAGAATGGTGATGCTGCCGCTTCGTTGGCAGCCACGAATCTCATTCCGAAGCTGCTGAAGTACAATAAGTTCAAGGGAGTGGCCGATGATGCCCTGATTGATCCGGCAACGGGTAAGCTGAATCCGGCAGCCACTACTTAATGGAACGACGACTGGACCAAGGATCCGTTTGAAAACGGTACCCGTCAGGAGTACAATGTCAATATTGCCGGTGGTACGGAAACCACTCAGGCTTATGCTTCGCTGGGCTATCTGGAAGATGAAGGTTATATGGTAGGTTCCGGATTCGAAAGAATCTCCGCGCGTGTCAAGGTAGACCAGAAAATCGGCAAGCATTTCCGTGTAGGCGGTAATATGGCCTATGCCAACACCATCCGCAAACAGTTCGGTTCAGAAGCGGGCGGTACCTATTCGAACATCTTCATGTTCTCGCAGAACATCGCCCCTATCTATCCCATCTACTTGTATGACACGGACGGCAATCTGATGTATGACGAAAAGGGGAATGTACGATACGACTTCGGTACGGAATACGGTCGCGGCTACGCTTCGGAACAGAACCCGTTGGCTACTGCCAAGGAAAACATCTACAAGTATATGTCGGACAACCTGAGCACACGCGGTTACTTCGAAGCCAACTTCCTCAACGACTTCAAGTTTACCTTGAACATTGCCTATGATGTGTTCAACGCTACCAATACACAGTTCTCTACCCCGATTGGCGGTGATGCCTTGAACGTGGGCGGCCGTGGATATAACTATACCAGTCGTCGGGGAGCCTTGAATGTCAACCAGCTCTTGAACTGGAACCGCCGGTTCGGCAGCCACAACATCAGCGTATTGCTGGGTCATGAAACAAAGAACGACCGATACAAGTACCTGGAGGGTCAAATGACCAACTTCTCCGACCCTACCAATCCGGACTTCAGCAACGCTTCCCAGTATCAGGGACTGACCAGCTATTCGGCTGAATATGCACTGGAAGGCTATTTCATGAAAGCCGACTATGACTTTGCCGACAAATACTATCTGACCGCCTCTATCCGTCGCGACGGATCATCCAAGTTCCATAAGGACAACCGCTGGGGTAGTTTCTGGGCCATCGGCGGTTCGTGGAGAGTGAAAGAAGAGAATTTCCTGAAGGACGTGACTGCCATTGACAACCTGAAGCTGAAGGCTTCGTTCGGTACACAGGGTAACGACAACATTCTCGACAATGACGGATACACCATCTGGAAAGCCTATTCGGACCTGTACACAGTAGAACGCGTGGACGGCGAACCGGCCTTTACCAAGACACTGCGTGGCAACAAAGACCTGACATGGGAAAAGAGCAACAACTTCAACGTGGGTCTGGAGCTGGGCTTGTGGGAACGCATTGACTTCAACCTGGATTTCTTCATCAAAGAGACAAAGGACATGTTGTACTACAGCCCGTTGGCCTCATCGGAAGGTAACCCCTCAGGTATCTACCGCAACGAAATGGACATGAAGAATACCGGTATCGAATTTGAAATCAATGCAGACATCATCAAGAACAGCCACCTCCGCTGGAATGTGGCGCTGAACGGCACACACTACAAGAACAAACTGACCAAGCTGCCTGCCTCCAAACCGGCCGACAAATACCCCGACGGCTATCAGTCAGGTCTGTATTGGAGAAAAATCGGCGGATCACTCTATGACTTCTACACGTACGAATATGCAGGCGTGGATCCTGAAACAGGTGCTCCCCTGTATAACATGTACACGGAAAATGAAGACGGAACAGAAACCGTAGAGACGACCAGCGTCATCAGCAAGGCTACCCGTCGACAGACCGGCAAATCGGCTATCCCCGACTTCGTAGGCGGTCTTTCCACGACCCTTGAAGCCTTTGGTTTCGACCTGTCGGTCCAGACAGCCTTCCAGTTGGGTGGCTACGTATACGACAGCAACTACTCCGGCTTGATGAATCCGGGTGACAATGGCAAGAACTTCCACAAGGATATGTGTAACAGCTGGACACCGTCGAATACCCAGACGAACATCCCGGCATTAAGCTACCAGACCAACAGCCAGTCCATCAGCAACGGTAACAACGTGGATTTCTTCCTGACAAAGGCTTCTTACTTCAGCCTGCGCAACGTTACCCTGGGCTACTCGTTCCCGAGCAACTGGATGAGAAAGGCAGGTATCGAGAAGTTACGCATCTACCTGACGGGCGACAATATCTGGATGAAGTCAAAGCGCAAAGGTTTCGACCCCCGCATGTACTTTACCGGAGAAACAAAAATGGGTTATTCAGCCATCAGTACTTATTCAATGGGTCTGAACCTGACCTTCTAATTGTAAACCTAAAAAAAAGAAAGATATGAAATTTACCAAATATTTTGCAGCCGGAGTGTTCGCAGCAGCCAGTCTGACTGCATGCAGCGAATCCTTCCTGGAAGACATTGAATACACGGATGCCCTGGATGAGGAATCGGCCGCCGAAGCAGCGGGCAAGAATCCGGATGTGTTCTTGAATGGTGCGTGGTCGTGGATGGTCACTTACAGCCAGACGGACAGTGGTTCGCACGATGATTTCGGATATATGGGCTCGCTTCACGCCACCGACATGATGGGACAAGATATCTGTATGGGCTCTGCCCACTGGTTCAACTACGACTACCAGTTGGACAACAACCAAGAGTCCTACCGCCGCACCCGTTGCCACTGGACAAACTACTACACCATGATTGCCAAGGCGAACGAAATTCTGAGCCTCTATCCCGACGGCGGTGAAACCGCTGTACAAAAGGGCTTGATTGGTCAGGCACAGGCCATGCGTGGATTGGCCTACATGCACTTGATACAGCTGTACCAGTTCCCGACAGACAGTAACGGGAACATCAATGCTTCGGCTCCGGGTGTACCTTTGATGTATGTGGCAGCAGACGGCAAGACCGACGAAGAAATCGCTGCAGCCAAAGGCCGTAATACGGTAGGCGACGTGCTGGCACAAGTGGAAAAAGACCTGCTGAATGCAGTGGAGAACCTGGAAGCCGGTTACGAACGTCCGAACAAGAACTATATCGATGCCAGTGTCGCCAATGGTTTCCTGGCCCGTTATTACCTGCTGACTTCACAATGGGAAAAGGCAGCCACTACTGCCAACAAGGCCCGCCAAGGTTATCCCATCATGGAAGCCAACGCTTCCGGCCTGTACGACGGCTTTGTGAACCTGGACAACGGAGAATGGATGTGGGGCTTCGCCCATACTACTGAAACGCAGACTACCTATGCTTCGTTCTTCTCCATGATTTCCAATCTGGCTCCCGGTTACGCAGGTCTGGGCTATGCTCCCCGACTGATTGATGCCAAGCTGTATAGCCAGATTCCTGACACCGACGCCCGTAAAAAATGGTTTGTCGGTCCGGAAGGCGACTCTACCCAGCCGACAGCTGGAGCCCGCCGACCGTATGCCAACATCAAGTTCGGTCACAAGAGCGACTGGACGGACAACTATATGTACATGAGAGCAGCAGAAATGGTACTGATTGAGGCAGAAGCATACGCTCATCTGGACCAGGGTGCCAAAGCTGCCGATGCACTGAAAGTCCTGATGGAAAAGCGTCAGCCGGATTGGGACGAAGCATCTGTCACCGTAGAGGATGTTTATTTGCAGCGCCGCATTGAGTTGTGGGGAGAAGGATTCTCGTTCTACGACCTGAAGCGTCTGAACAAGGGTATCGACCGTACCTACGCAGGCAACAACCACCTGGATGGCTACAAGCTCAAGGTTCCTGCCGGCGACACCCGTTGGATTTACCAGATTCCGCTGAAGGAGATCCAGGAAAATGATCTGATCAACGAAGAAGACCAGAATCAGTTGTAATCAGAAAAGCTCAGAAAAACAGAAAGCACTTTCCAACGCCAGCGAAAGTGCTTTCAAATACCTACGAAGAGGGTGTGTCAAAAGGGACAATCAGTTACGAGAGGCTGTTTTCATTTTGGCGCACTCTCTTTTTTTAGGATTCTTCCGTAACGCCTACAGACTCCAACGCTTCGCGCACACATTGCAGGTACGCCTCCACCTTGTGGGCTTTCAAGATGGCTTTCCGCTGCTTCTTCGGCAAATCGGGCAACAGGTATTCCCACAAAGGTTGCAGCTTCTGCACCAACTGGAGTTCTCCACCTTCTATACGTTCCATATAGGCTGCCACCAATTGCCGGTGCATCAATGCGACACGGGCATACAAATCGGTCGCTGACACCTCCTCTCCACTCCGGATTTCCAGGGCCAACGTAGGACGGGCCACCAGACCTCTGCCCAGCATGAGCCCTTCCAGTCGTGGAAACTCGTCCAGCCATGCACGGCCTTGCGCTGCGGTCATGATATCTCCATTGTACACCAATGGCTTGGTACATTGTTCATAGAAGGCCCGAAACTGCTCCTTGTCCACTTCTCCCTTGTATTGCTGCCTTCCGACACGGGGATGCAGCGTGATGCGTTCCACCACCGAGGCATTCAGCAAAGGCAACAACTCTTTCCACTCCTCCGGCAGCACTTCTCCCAGCCGCATCTTGACCGAGAAACGCACCCCGGGAAAATCTTCCATCGCGTCCAAGAGGGAAGCTACCCGATCGGGATGAGACAAGATACCTGCTCCTCTCCCCTTGCGAACCAACAAGGGGAAGGGACAGCCCATGTTCAAATCAACCTCTCCATAGCCCAGCTTCTGCAACCAGTCCACCAACTGACGGAATTCGCCGGCCTCAGCAGCCAATACCTGCGGAATCAGCCGATGGACACTGTTGGACGACGGGGCCACATCACGCCGGTCCTTGTTACGAATACTCCCCTTCTCCCACCGCACGAAAGGAGTGAAATAGGCATCCACCCCGCCTATGGTCTGCCAATGAGCATTGCGCCATGCCGGTTCGGTCAGCCCCTGCAAAGGAGCTGCATACAACTGAAATTGCTTCTCCATCTTTTTTTTGAGTCAAAGATACCACATTTTTTGTAATTTTGCAGCCGACAATAAACATTTGAAAATATCTATCATCAACTACAATCAGACAAGCAATGAAAAAACAAATCATCTGTGCATGGATAGCCATGGCCACCTGCGCCATCCATGCTGTTGCACAAACGACGGACGACGACGGGCTTGCCTTCCTGAAGGAACGCATCCAGACGCTGGGGTCCGATGAATTCGGAGGACGCAAACCGCTCACACCGTATGAGACCAAAACCATCCACTACATTGCCGACGAATTCCGTCAGCTGGGACTGCAACCCGCCAACGGGGACAGCTATTTCCAGGAGGTCAGAGAGATTGCCACCCTGACACGGTTCAAGAACGACAAGATGACGGTGAAAGGCGCCAAAGGGAAGACCGACCTGCGCTTCCCGGACGATGTGGTCGTATGGACCAACCGGGGAGCCGACAAGGTAGTCATCCCGACTACCGACCTCGTCTTCGTCGGATTCGGCATCCATGCTCCAGAATACAACTGGGATGACTACAAGGACATTGACGTAAAAGGAAAAATCGTCATCGCCATGGTCAATGATCCGGGATTCTACGACAACAGCCTGTTCCGGGGCCGCAACATGACCTATTACGGACGATGGACCTACAAGTTCGAAGAAGCCGAACGGCAAGGAGCTGCCGGTGTACTGGTGCTGCACAACCAGGCTGCCGCCTCCTACGGATGGGAAGTATGCAAGGCTTCGCACGTGCAGAAAAACATCGCTCTCTGCGACGAGACTCTCAATGCCAAGACCATCGGCATGAAAGGCTGGCTGGCGGAAGAGGCGTGCAAACGGATTTTCGAAGCCAGCGGAAAGGATTTCGAAGCAGCGTTGGCTGCGGCGAAACGACCCGGATTCAAGAGTTTTGTCCTGCCGGCCAAGAGCAAGGTAGAGTTGAATATCCAGAAAGAAGTAGGGCAATCCCACAACGTGGCCGCCGTCCTTCCGGGCACGGACCTGAAGGACCAATACCTGGTCTGCACGGCGCATTGGGACCATTTCGGCATTGGCACGCCCATCAACGGCGACAGCATCTACAACGGTGCCAGCGACAATGCGTCGGGAGTGGCCGCCCTGATGTGGCTCGCCCGCAAGTACCAGCAGCTGCCTATCCGTCCGCGCCGTTCCATCGTGTTCGTGGCTGTCACTTCCGAAGAATGCGGACTGCTGGGGTCCCAGCACTACTGTGAACATCCGTTGTTCCCGTTAGAGAAGACCGCTGTCAACCTGAATTTCGACGGGGTGGCTCCGGCAGAACGTACGCACGATGTCACCTTGCGCGCAGCCGGGAAGACCAATCTGGATGCCCTGGTAGTGGCCATGGCGGCCGCACAAGGACGCAAAGTAACCATCCGTACGGAAGATCCGGCCGGCGGATTCTTCCGTTCCGACCATTTCAACTTCGTGAAGAAGGGAGTCCCTACGGTACTGGCAGGCGGAGGAAGAGACTACGTGGACAAGGCACGCCACGAAGCCAAGCCGAAAGTCAACCGCTACCACCAGCCCAATGATGAATACGACGAATCCTGGTGGGATTTCGACGGGACGCTGGAAAACCTGAACCTGATGTTCGGCATTGGCCTGGTCATCGCCAACCAAGATGAACTGCCGGCCTGGCTGCCCGGAGCCGACTTCCAGCGTCCATAAACCGGCCGACCGGTTCTTTCACCGCTTCCTGACCAGCCTCAGCACCACCACTTCGGAAGAAGTGAACAGGCGGACATCCCGACGCGACGTACCGATACCGTTGCTGACAATGACGGGAATGCCTTGGCTGTTGTACTTCAGCCCGGTCAGGAAGCGGTTGCCGTAGTGCGAGAAACGGGCCAGTGACCACCACTTCGTCAATCATCTCTGATTCTGGTTCCAGCACCACATTGATAACTGGCTGAACCTTAATTTCTTGCGCACGCATTTCGATAAACGAAATCGTCAGAGTTCGGTCGAAACTCAAAAAGTCCATTCAAGTTCGAGTCTTACCCCACCTTTTTGCACTAAAAAGCCAAGATATTTGCAGGTTCGGAAGATTAGCTGTACCTTTACCCTCACAAAAAGACGATGTTGTACTCTCAAACAAACGGAACTTTATGAACGGAACCTACAAACTGCTGCCTTATGGCATATCGGACTATATCCAGATAGTTCAGGAGTCTAAATACATAGTGGACAAGACCAATTATCTTGAACGTATGGAGCGGGCAGGCAACTTCCTTTTCCTGATACGCCCCCGTCGCTTCGGCAAGAGCGTGTTCCTGTCCATGATGGAAGCCTACTACGACATTGAGAAGAAGGACCGGTTCGATGCCCTTTTCGGAGATACCTACGTGGGAACACACCCGACCGGACTC
>JALEPZ010000066.1 GCA_022767125.1 Phocaeicola plebeius | reverse complement strand
ATTATGAATATAGTACTAGAATATACGATTTATACAAGAAGATTGTTTTGTCGGAGTCAGGTTTTGATGAAGAGGAAAATTGAAATTTACTTAAATTGATTAATTTAACAATTCTGGTAAAGAAAAGGAGGTGAAACAGGTACAAAAGTAACGTAAAACATTGGAACTGGAAAGCGGAAGCCTTGTCTTTTTCCTTCGGCGGCCTTCCTGCCGGGAAACGGAGGAACAAAATAAATTATTAACTTAAATAAGAAGAATATGAAAACAAGTATTTTATTGGTTGCCGCCTTCACTTTGGTGGCAGGTTATTCAGTGTATCAGTCACAGCAGAAGGAACAGCTGTCGGACATCGCTTTGGAGAATGTGGAAGCGTTGGCCGATGAGGAAATAGGAAAGGGTGTTTGGATAGTTACGGTATATTCACCTTCCTATTGGGAGTGCAAGCCTAATGGTGGTGCAAGTTGTCCGGGTACTCCTTGGTAATTAAACTAAACTGTCATTGGAAAGAAGATAAGATTAGATGAGTCTGAGATAAATTACTGTTATCCTTTTCTTGTCTTCTTCTTTCCTTCTTTTAATCATATAATTATAGTGAAATGGATAATATGAACACCTGCAAAGTATTGACAGTGGTGGCAGCCGCATCGGTGCTGGCTGCCTGCGGCCCGCGAGAATCCAACGAGGGAGCTTCATGCGTCCTCCCTGTCCGTATGAGCGAAGCGGTCTCCCTGAAAGAGAGCGTCTCTTCCGTTCATGTCATTGCTCTTCAGGATTCCCTGGCCACGCAGTTCCCCGGATCGGTGAGCAAGGTGGTGTGGAGCGGCGATTCGATTTTCGTATTGGATACCTGGAAGGCTCCCGGCGTTTACCTGTACACGTCGGACGGTGTGCCATCGGCCTCCTATACCCGAAAAGGCAACGGCCCGGAGGAGTTTGTCGGATTGTCCGACTTCGAGGTGACAGCTTCCGAAGTCGTGCTGCTCGACACCTATTCCTCCGCTGTCCGTCTGCATCTGGACCGTCGGTTCTCGTTCCTTCGGAAGGAGGCAGCCGAGGAGCAGTCGGCTCATGCCGTATCGGTCGGCAAGGGAGTATGGTACGACCGGGGGAACGTGGCGTACGGGGAGAACAAGGACAAGCTGGTGTACCGGGAGGGCGGACAGCGGCAGCCGGTGCTTCCGGTGCCTGAGGAGCTGGCGAATGTCACCTTCGGCAGCCGTCATGCGTTTGCCAGAGTATCCGCTGACACGGTCCTGTATCTTCCGTCCGTGGAGCCCCGCCTCTACAAATGCTATGACGGTCGGGCGGAAGTGCTGTGCGAGTTCGATTTCGGCGGCCTGTGGCCGGAGTTCTCGAAGATGGAGGGCAAGGATAATCCGTTGTCGTTGATGCGCAGCGTCGCTGAGGGAGGGAAGATATACGGCACCGAACTGTTTTCGGACGGCACGTTGCTTGCCCTTTCTTTCTTCTGCCGTGAGAACCTGTATGTATATCTGTTCGGTTATCCCCAGCTGAAAGCAGGCGGTTTGTTGGAAGTTAAGAAGGAGGATCTGTCTTCCCTCGGTTCGTTGGTGGCCCTGACCGATGGCTGTCTGGTCTTTGGCGAGCCGGGCAAGCTGCTGAAATACAGGGTGAAATAGCCAAGGCCCTTATTATGTATGCGATAGTACTGTAAAAAACAGCCTGAAGTCCGTGCGTGTGTACTGCAATGCGGGTACCTCCCCGCTGAAACTGATTATCCGCGGACAGTCTGTCAAGGAGTAAATTCCGGTGAGTACGTAGGCGGGTGGAAAGCCAACATTTTCTTTGCAAGAGGAATCATGCTTTCCATTCCTACGGATCTCCTATTCATAAAAAAGAAAAGGAGGTGAAACAGGTACAAAAGTAACGTAAAACATTGGAACTGGCAAGCGGAAGCCTTGTCTTTTTCCTGCGGCGAAATCCCTGCCGGGAAACGGGATGAACAAACGATAAACAGTAACAATAATAAAAAAATGAAAACATGAAGAAAATTAGTATGATAGTCGCCTTCACTTTGGTGGCAGGTCTTGTTTGCCTGTCGCTGTTGCTGCTTTCCGCTTGCGGCTCCTCTCACACCGAGGAACCTTCGGTGACGATGCGGCAGCTGCAGCATGAGCGCATCGAACTTCCCGACATGTTGCTGGCTTCCCCCGGAGGCATCCAGCAGATGGGTGATGAGCTGCTCATCATTGATTTCCGTTCCGACTCGCTGTTCCATCGTGTCCATGTTCCTCGTCGTGAATACCTGGGCCAGTACGGCCAGCGCGGACAGGGTCCCGAAGACTTTATCCATCCGGCCAGCCTGAATCCTTATGGCCGGAACGCCTTGTGCTGCTACGACCAGGGGACCCGGCGATTGAAGGTGATCGAGCGTGACAGCCTGACCCATCATTTGCACAACTCCACCCTGCTGACCTGTAATGGTCCTTGGAACTTTGACGTGATTCCTTTTGGTGAGGGCCGTTTCGTCGTCCAGGGCTGCATTCAGGACTCTTTGTTTGCTGTCATTGACGGCGATGGTGAACCTGTCTGCCTTGCGGGTGA
>JALEPZ010000052.1 GCA_022767125.1 Phocaeicola plebeius | reverse complement strand
CTCAGGTACTTAAAAAGTTATATTTGTAATAGTGTTGCGGAATTAAGGATTATAAAGACGAACGATTATGTATTGGATTTTATTTATCGGAATTGCCTTGCTCAGCTACCTGGTGCAGGCGAACCTGAAGGCAAAGATGGAGAAGTATTCGCAGCTGGGAATCGGAGGCGGCCTGACGGGAAGGGACATTGCCGAGAGGATGTTGCGCGAGAACGGAATCTATGATGTACGGGTGACCAGCACGTCGGGGATGTTGACCGACCATTATAATCCGGCCAACAAGACGGTGAACCTGAGTGAAGGGGTGTTCAGCTCCAGCAGTGTGATGGCGGCTGCCGTAGCGGCTCATGAATGCGGCCATGCCGTGCAGCATGCGCGGGCGTATGCACCGTTGCAGATGCGGTCGGCCCTGGTGCCGGTGGTGCAGTTTGCGTCGTCCATCGTGTCGTGGGTATTGCTGGCCGGCATTTTCTTGATGGAGTCGTTTCCCCAGCTCATGCTCATCGGTATCTGCCTGTTTGCCATGACCACGCTGTTCAGCTTTATCACCCTGCCGGTGGAGATTGATGCCAGCCGCAGGGCCTTGGTATGGCTGCGATCGGCGGGCGTGACCAATGCCTATAACCAGCATCAGGCACAGGATGCGCTGAAGGCGGCGGCTTATACCTACGTAGTGGCGGCTCTCAGTTCGCTGGCCACGCTGGTGTACTATGTGATGATATTTACGAACCGGCGCGACTGAACTGTTTTATATTCGGATTTTTTAGTGTAATTTTGCGCCGACTTATTAATTATACGATTGACTATGGCTACAAAACCCTGCATTCCGAAAGGAACACGCGACTTTTCGCCCGTAGAGATGGCGAAACGCAACTATATATTCAATACCATCCGTGAGGTGTTCTACTTGTATGGATTCCAGCAGATTGAGACTCCTGCCATGGAGAATCTTTCTACCCTGATGGGAAAATACGGCGAGGAAGGCGACAAGCTGCTCTTCAAGATCCAGAACTCCGGCGACTGTTTCTCGGGGCTGACGGATGAGGAGCTGCTGAGCCGCAACGCTGCCAAACTGGCGGGCAAGTTCTGCGAGAAGGGCTTGCGCTACGACCTGACTGTCCCCTTTGCCCGCTATGTGGTGATGCACCGCGATGAAATCAGTTTCCCCTTCAAGCGCTTCCAAATCCAGCCTGTGTGGCGGGCCGACCGTCCGCAGAAAGGACGCTACCGGGAGTTCTACCAGTGTGATGCCGATGTGGTGGGCAGCAATTCGCTGCTCAACGAGGTGGAGCTGGTGCAGCTGATTGATACCGTGTTCCGCAAGTTCGGCATTCGGGTGTCCATCAAGATCAATAACCGCAAGATTCTGACGGGTATCGCTGAAATCATCGGCGAAGCGGACAAAATTGTGGACATCACGGTGGCTATCGACAAGCTGGACAAGATTGGACTGGACAACGTGAACGCCGAACTGGCTGCGAAGGGGATTCCGCAGGAGGCCATCGACAAGCTGCAGCCGATCATCTTGCTGAGCGGCACCAACGAGGAGAAGCTGGAGACGCTGAAGTCGGTGTTGGCGGCCAGCGAGACGGGCCTGAAGGGGGTAGAGGAGAGCGAGTACATCTTGAAGACAGTGGGTGCACTGGGCGTTCAGTCGGTAGTGGAACTGGACCTGACACTGGCCCGCGGGCTGAACTATTATACGGGTGCCATCTTTGAGGTAAAGGTGCTTGATGTGCAGATTGGCAGTATCAGCGGTGGCGGACGTTATGACAATCTGACAGGTGTCTTTGGCATGGACGGCCTGTCGGGGGTAGGCATTTCGTTCGGTGCCGACCGCATCTACGATGTGCTGAACCAGCTGGATCTGTATCCGAAGGAAACGGTCAATGCGACCCGCCTGCTGTTTGTGAACTTTGGGGAAGCGGAAACGGCCTTCGTGTTGCCTGTCCTTGCCAAGGTGCGTGCTGCCGGCATCCGTGCGGAGATTTATCCGGACAGTGCGAAGATGAAGAAACAGATGAGCTATGCCAATGCCAAGGCGATTCCGTTTGTCGCCATCGTGGGAGAAAACGAGATGAACGAAGGCAAGGTGATGCTGAAGGATATGGCAACTGGCGAGCAGCGCCTGTTGACTCCGGAGGAGCTGCTAGAGGCTTGCCGCGGCTGACGGCTTCGATGTAAACACAAAGGCACAGAGGCCACAAAGTTTTTTTTTCTGAAGCAAGGCTGTTGTTGAAGCTATTCTGTCCAGATTCTTCACTACGTACCCATGACGAAACTGTAGGGGCAGACCTATGTGTCTGCCCGGAAACATCCACCTCGGCATTCCTTGAATTTTGATACACCCTCCTACGGTTTTCGTCATGGGTGGCGAAGTGAGGGCTAACGATGGCTGCTACTGCTCGTCCCCCTTCATCAGTCGCGGGGAAAATTTCTTTTTGGGCGTGATGCCCAGGTCTTTCAGCATTTCTGCCTGACGGATGACATTGCCGGGACCGGTGGAGAACTGGCGGAAGGCGGCTTCGTAGGTGGTGGAGGCCGACTTCAGGGAGTCACCTATCCGTTCGAACGATTCGGTGAAGAGCACCAGCTTTTCATAGAGGGCAGTGCCCCGTTTGACGATGTCCTGCAAGTTCTTTTCCTGGTATTCCCGTTTCCACAGGTCCAGTGCCAGCCGGAGGGCGGCAATCAGGTTCGTAGGGCTCATCAGTACCACCTTTTTCTGATAGGCATAATTCCACAAGTTCGGGTCGGTCTGCAGTGCCAGCACATAGGCCGGTTCGTTGGGAATGAACATCATGACGAAATCCAGTGCCTTCCCATTGTATTTTGAATAATCCTTTTGGCTCAGTTCGTCGATATGGGCGCGGACCGAAGCCATGTGTGCCTTCAAGGCAGCTTCCCGTCCGGCGGTGTCGGAGGCTCCCACGTAGGAGGCATAGGCCGTGAGCGACACTTTCGAGTCGATAATCACCTGCCGCTGGTCGGGATAGACCACCAGCACATCCGGTTGCAGCCGCTGCCCTTGTTCGTTCCGCAGCGGTTCCCCCTGTTCATCTTTCAGAAATTCCTGCCGGAAATACTCCTCTCCCTCTCGAAGTCCTGAATTCTCCAGGATGGTTTCCAGTATCATTTCCCCCCAGTTTCCCTGAGTTTTCGAGTCCCCTTTCAGCGCACGGGTCAGGTTGTTGGCATCGTCGCTGATCTGCTTGTTCAGCTGCACCAGTTCCTTGATGCGGTCTTCCAAAGAGAAACGCTGTTTCGATTCTTTGTCATACACTTCCGCTACCTGCCTCCTGAACTCCGCCAGGTTGTCGCCGAGCGGTTTCAGCAGGGTGCCAATCCGTTCTGCGCTGAGGCGGTTGAAGCTTTCCGTCTTCTGCTGGAAGATCCGGTTGGCCATGTTCTCGAATTCCAGGTTGAGCTGCCGGTGCAGCTTTTCGGTCTCTGCCTGCTGGTGGTCCAGCTTTTCCTGCAGGGCTTTCCGTTCGGCGGCCATCAATTCTGCATGATGGCGTTGCTGCAGCTCCATCTGTGCCTGCAGGGCCGTGGTTTTCCGGGAGGCGGCCAAATAGCCTGCCAGCGCACCGGCCGCTAATCCAATTAATAAATAGACAAGTTCCATGATAATGTTTTTTTGTGTGGGTACAAAGATACGAATTCTTTGGCAGGTGGGGGAGGGTGGGGGGACGTAATCTTGCTAAAGAGATAAGTTCTGGAGGAACTATTCCTGTCGGTCTTCGGCAACTATGAAAATCGGCTTCGTTAAGCCTTTCTAACGGCAGAAAAGGATTATTTATCCATAGTAGCATTTGTTGTATATAAACTTTTGGCTATACTTTATGGGGGGAAATTTATAAGAAATTGGATGTTTTAGAACATAAAAGAAAATATTTTAGAAAATATTTTGTATATATTCAAAAATAAATTCTACCTTTGCGGAGTTTAGAAAGGCAAGAGAAAGAGTTCCTCCAGAACTTACTCTTTTGCCGCCTGTTAACAATAAATAAATATTAACTAAAAACTATGGTAAAACGATTCAAATCGGTTAGAATGTTGCTATTCCTGTTGGCGGCGTCAACGGGAGCGGCAAATGCCCTTGCAGGCGGTGCGCCTTTAGGCGTGCGGGTCGTACAGCAGAACGGAACTTGTTCCGGAGTGGTAAAGGATGCCACCGGTGAGACCATCATCGGTGCTTCGGTCGTGGTGAAAGGCACTACGAACGGAACGATTACCGGTATCGACGGTGATTTCTCTTTGAGTAATGTAAAGAAAGGAGACGTGATTGTCATTTCGTTCGTAGGTTATGTGACGCAGGAAGTGGCTTGGAACGGACAGGCGCTGAACGTTACGCTGAAAGACGATTCCCAGCAGCTGGAAGAAGTGGTGATTACGGCTTACGGCGGCAAGCAGCTTCGTTCGAAGGTGACCAACTCTATCGCTAAGGTGGACAAGGAAACCATCGCTTCGGGTGTCCATGCCAACCCTGCCCAGGCACTGTCGGGTGCTGTAGCCGGTCTGCAGGTGCGCCAGACAAGCGGTGACCCGGGTGCTACTCCTACCTTGATTCTGCGTGGCGGTACCAGTCTGGACGGCTCTGGTTCTCCATTGGTCATCATCGACGGCGCTCAGCGTTCCATGAGCGACATTAACCCCTCGGACATCGAGTCTATCGAAGTGATGAAGGATGCCGGTGCTACTGCCATCTACGGTGCGCGTGCTGCCAACGGTGTGATTCTGGTGACTACCAAGCGCGGTAAGGAAGGCACGTCCCAGATTGGCGTAAAGGCTAAATTCGGTCTGAATTTCTTCAAGAACAATTACGATTTCCTCGGTGCCGAGGACTATATCTACTGGATGCGTACGGCCTATCAGAACGCTTCACAGTCCTATAAGACTTCTACTGGCGACTGGAAGGGTTGGACAAACATGAGCAGCTTGACAGGTGCCCAGCCTTATGGAACGGGTAACATTTACTTCAATGCAGACGGTTCTGTAGCCGACGGTAATAAGGTGAACAATGCCAACTGGAGTGTCATGAAATACACCGATGACTTGGCATTCTTGCTCAATCAAGGCTGGCGTACCATGACAGATCCTGTGTATGGAGATAAGCTGATATTCAAGGAATTCCGAATGGAAGATGTGAATATCCAGACTCCAGCACTCACACAAGACTATACCGTTGATTTTTCAGGCGGTAACGAAAAAGGCAAGTACTACTCCAGCTTGGGCTATTATGACTCAGACGGTAATGCTACCGGTAACTGGTACAAGCGTTTCACCTGGACATTCAATGCTGACTATAAACTGAAGAAATGGTTGACTGCCACTTCTTCGTTGAATTTCTCCCACAATACGTGGTATGGCGTGGTGGGCGGTACTGATCCTGCCAATTATTTCAGCCGTGTGTTCTCTGTTCCGCCTACATTCCGTGGAACCAATGCCGACGGAGAATGGCTGATTGGTAACCGTGGAACCGGAGATGCCAACGTGAAGACCTACATGGATGCGCTGGAACGCGACAACAATACGGACAAGTTCACGATGACACAGGCCTTTACCATCGATATCATGAAAGGACTGAGCCTGAAGCTGAGCGGAAGCTGGTACTATGAGGACACGAAGCAGGAAGCGTTCAATCACGACTATATGACGGGTGTGAACAGATGGTACCGTGACCGCTACTCGTACGACTACTATAACCGTACGCTCAACCAGACCTACAACATCATCGCTACCTACAACGGTTCGTTCAAGAAGCACAATGTGAACGCAATGGCAGGTTTCGAATACTATAATCAGAACCAGAAGGGCTTCAGTGCCTATGGTTACGGTGCTCCGACCGATTCGTTCCAGGACTTGAACCTGACGGATCCCGAACGCCGGTTTATGGATTCCTGGCACAGCCAGAACCGCATCATGTCGTTCTTCGGCAAGTTGGATTATGACTTTGACAGCAAGTACCTGGTTTCGGCCGTATTGCGTCGGGACGGTTATTCGCGTCTGGCAAAGGATAGTCGTTGGGGTTTCTTCCCTGGCATCTCTGCCGGTTGGGTAATCGGTAAGGAAGCTTTCATGGAACAGTTCCACCACATCCTTTCCTTCTCGAAAATCCGTGCCAGCTATGGTGCCAATGGTAACTTGGATACGAACTATATAGGCAATTATACTGTACAGGGTGCCTACAGCCCGCAGACCAAGTACAATGGCCAGGGTACGACACTGATGTCCACTCTGCCTAATCCGAACCTGCGCTGGGAGAAGTCTTATACATTCGAGGCGGGTCTTGACCTGAGCTTCCTGGCGAACCGCTACAGCCTGAATATGACCTACTACAATCGTCGGACGAAAGACAAGCTGGCAAACATTACCTTGCCGTCGCACTCCGGTGTCAGCAGTTTCCTGTCCAACAACGGTGAAGTACAGAACCAGGGTCTTGAAATCGAAGCCAGCGCACGACTGCTGGACCAGAAGGACTGGAAGTGGAACGTGAACTTCAATGTGTCCTATAACAAGAACAAGGTAATCTCCCTGCCGAACAATGGACTGCAAAACAACATGCAGAACGCTTACCAGGTCTACACTGGCAATGGCGACGAGAAGATTTGGGTAGGCGGTTATCAGGAAGGGCAGGAACCGGGTGCCATTTATGGATTTAAGGCCGAAGGCATCTACCAGAGTTACGACGAGATTCCTGGCAACTTGAAGGACATCAGCAGTGGTAATAACGGTTCGAATAACTTGCCGCTGTATGGTCCGGATGCTTGGGCCGCCCTTTCGGATGCCGAGAAGGCCAAGGGACTTCCCATCCAGCCGGGTGATGTGAAATGGAAGGATGTGAACGGCGACGGTATCATCGATGACTATGACAAGGTGAAGCTGGGCAGTGCCGTGCCTCATTGGACAGGCGGTATCTCCACCAACCTGTCGTGGAAGGGACTCCGTTTGGACGCCCGTTTCGACTATGCGCTGGGACATAAGATTTTCGATGGCAGAACGCCGTGGATTATGGGTAACATGCAGGGTACGTACAATACCATTACCGAAGTGTTTGATACCTGGACAGATACCAATCCGGGTGCCAAATATCCGAAGTATGTATGGGCGGACCAGTTGGGTAAGCGTAACTATGCCCGCAACAACAACAGTCTGTTTGTGGACAACGCGAGCTACCTCGCCATCCGTGAGATCAGCTTGAGCTACAGCCTGCCGAAGATGTGGGTTTCGCATCTCGCCATGGAGAATGTCACCCTTAACGTATCTGCCCAGAACTTGGGGTATATCACGGGTGCCAAGAAGGTGGCTTCTCCCGAATACGGAGCGAACGGAATGGGTGGATATCCGCTGCCGCGTACTTTGATTTTTGGTGTTAACGTAACATTCTAACCAACTAAAAAAACGAATTGAACATGAAAAAGATTTTCTATACGATAGCCAGTGCGTTGCTGTTGGGCTTGGGAAGCTGCGACAGTCTGGACTTGGCTCCGATTGACTACGCTGCCACCGGTAATTTCTGGCAGACAGAGGCGGAAGTGGCGACCTATATGTATGGTCTGCACGGACAGTTGAGAGGTGACTATCAGTCATTGATGGTGTTGGGCGAACTGCGTGGCGGTGCCATGATGGACGGTACTTCTTCCATCAATACCTCCTTGAACTCTTCCAGTATTATCACGAGTAACCTTAGAACTTCCAGTACGGGAGTGAGCGACTGGAACGGGTACTACGGCAAGCTGTTGCAGGTGAACCATTTCATCGAACAGGTGACCAACGAGTGCGCTTTTCTGAGCGATGCCAGCCGCAACACGTTCCTGGCGCAGGCACACGGTCTGCGGGCTTATTACTATTTCATGCTGTATCGTACATACGGCGGTGTACCTCTGGAAAAGGATGTGAAGCTGATGTCGGGCAGCATCGACGTGGTGAGCCTCTATCTGGCCCGTTCGTCGGCTGAAGACGTCCTGCAGTTCATCAAGGATGAAATCAAGGCTTCGGAAGACGGCTTTGCAGGCAATACGTCGTTCGACTGCTATACGTGGTCGGCTTACACCACCCAGTTCCTGAAAGCTCAGGTCTATCTCTGGTCTGCTAAGGTGTCAACCAAGGACTACGAAAAGCCGCATCAGGCAACCGGTACGGCTGATTTGAACGTAGCCAAGGAGGCATTGGACAAGATTATCAATAGCGGAAAATTCAGTCTGCAAGCGAATTTTGCCGATGTCTTTGAGTACACAAAAAAGAAGAACAGCGAAATCATCCTGGCCATGCCGTGCGATTTCAATGAGTATTCCAACTGGGGCGTGAACTTTGTCTACACTCCTTCTATTGTAGTAGGCTCCTATTATTCGCCGGACGGCAACAGGATGGAGGATGTACTGAGCCTGGGTACAGCCGGTATTGTACGTTACGAGTGGAAAGAGTCACTGGTGAAGTCGATGGATGTCGCCGACAGCCGCCGCTCGGCCACTTTCCTGGAATACTATCAGGACGAGGCGTTGACGAAATTCGGTTCTTCCATGCTGAAACTGAAAGGCCACATGGAGAACGGTATCCGTCAGTTTGACTCCGACATCATCATGTATCGCTATGCGGATGTGTTGCTGATGCGTGCAGAGGTAGAAAACGGACTGACAGGTAAGTGTGCTTCATACATCAACCAGGTTCGTCAGCGTGCTTATGGCGACAACTACAGTGACGCAGTGGCCTATGTGGACGGTTCCTTCGCTGAGAACGAACTGGCTATCCTGAAGGAACGCGACAAAGAGTTTGTAGGCGAAGGTTGCCGTTGGTTCGATGTCGTTCGTCTGCAGGATGCTTCCAAGCAGCCCTTGGCTTTCTCTGCCGATGCCGCTTATCCGAAGGTGTACGGTGAGGCTGCGCTCCCTGTCCTGGACAAGGCCAAGGAAGAATACAAGCTGTTGTGGCCGGTCAATGTCTCCACGCTGACGGCTGACCCTGAATTGAAGCAGACTTGGGGTTACAATGAGGCAGAAGGCAAATAACCCGGATACTTGTTTTAATATTTATTTTTATAATTTCGGTTAGGTTTTCTCCAACTCCAAAGACGGTGTGAACCGTCTGAGGAGTTAGAGAAAGCCTTTTATCGTATAGGTGTCATCTATCTGCATTTTTTTTGTTATCTTTGGACGCTGATGAGTGAAGAGTCTGACCTGGCACCGTCTGGCCTACCCTCGGTGGGGGGGGCGGCAGGTCGGATAAATGTTTGTTGACTAAATTATTGAATTACTATTTTAAATCGAATGATGATGAATGCACTAAGAAAAATGATGGTCTGGCTGGTCGTCTGGCTGGCAGTACAGGGGGCATTTGCCCAATGGAAATGGATGGATCCGATGGAAGGAGCCCGACAAGGGGTATCGTATCTGCAGGGACAAGGATGGAACGAGGACGGGGGAAATTACCTGCGTTTCCCGTTGCGTGCCCAAGAAACGATACGGGCGGATGTCTGGAGACTGGCTGGCCAGTCGGCCGGACTGTCGGTCCGTTTCTGTACGGATGCTCGCGACATACGGGTGAAATATGCGGTGACGGGAGCTCTGAATATGCCGCACATGCCATCGACCGGAGTGTCGGGAGTGGATTTGTACCGTGTAGCCGATGGGGCCTTCTGTTTCGGTTCGTATGCGTTTGGCGATACGGTTCGTTATCAGTACCATGTAGATCCGCTTCCTTCGTCAGAGGGAGTGACGGAATACGAATTGTTCCTGCCGTTGTATAACGGGGTAAAGAGCTTGCAGATTGGGGTAGGAACGGACTCGGAGTTCTCGTTTGTCCAGAAGGATAAACGGATGCCTGTTGTCGTGTATGGTACATCGATTGCGCAAGGTGCCTGTGCGTCCCGTCCGGGAATGGCATGGGTGAATATCCTGCACCGTTCCTTGCAGCGACCTGTCGTCAATCTGGGCTTTTCGGGGAATGGCAGGCTGGAACCGGCTGTCATCGACTTGCTGAATGAGCTGGAAGCGGCGGTGTATGTCATTGACTGTATGCCGAACATGAACCAGTCCACGAAGGAGGAGGTGTGCGACAAGGTCGTGAAGGCTGTACGGCAGATTCGTTCCCGGCACCAGACGCCTGTCCTGCTGGTAGAACATGCCGGCTATAGCAATGCGCCTACCAATCAGGAACGGGAGGAACTCTACACCCGTCACAATGAGGGACAGAGGGAGGCTTACCGGTTGCTGAAAGAGCAGGGAGTCGGACAGTTGTTCTATCTTTCCCACGAAGAGTTGGCTTATGCGCCCGATGCATGGGTGGATTACGTGCATCCTTCCGATTGGGGGATGGTGCGACAGGCACAGATGGTGGAAAGCTGCTTACGGAAGATCTTGCTGCCGGGGGAGTGATATAAAAATGACAATTGCTGTCGTAAAGGTCTAACGACGGGTATTGTGGTCTCCTTGCAATCGAAGTCCTTACACCTTTATGACAGTCATTCATAGGTTATTACGATAGCCATTCTCTTAGCACATTTTCCCTTTCGTCAGTTCGTTCTCTAAATATTCATATATATAAGGTGTACTTTGCGCATATAATCCGTTCTCAAGTTGGCAGAGAGACGCATAAGTGTCAGAATTGTATAAAGCGGCTAATGCTTCTTCTAAGCTCATTTTGTGCTCTTGCATCATGAGAAGGACGACTTCTTTTGAAATTTCTTCAATCATAAATTCTTCTTTATTCATGGTTCTAATCTTTTTAAATGGTCGATTGCCAGTTCGGTACCAAAGTAATATTGAATGGTTATCCCTTTCATGTATTTCAACTCTTTCAGGAATGTCTCTTTATCGATAAGTCCGGATATAAACCTTCGTATTTGAAAGCCAACTCTGTCGTTGGCAATTGGTCCTATGACTATGTCGTAATCGTGTATGGGGCTATGGCTTTTATTTTGGCGGTTTTTCAGTATAAATTCTGCCCATTCAGGACTGTATTCATTGAAAATTAATATAGATAACTCCTTATTATCCAATACTTTTTCGTCAAATTCAAATGAGTTGACAGTAGGGACTCCAGTACCGACTTGTTCTGTTTTGCGTTGGGCCAATTCAAAAGCTTGTTCTTTGTTGTCTGAAAGATAAAAACCACATCCAAAGTCCTTGCCTACTTTTGATTTGGACAAGTCTATCCGATCGATTGTCATATTTGAACCATGATAAAGAATCATACTATTGCACCTCCATTTCTATGACAATAAGAAGTGAGATCTTCTACGACATCTTCAAATGAAAACGTGTGTTCCACATTATAGAATCTGTTGACAAACTCCAGTCCCTTGTAACGCGCAAGGTATCTATAAGCTTGTTGGGTGGTCAGCGAGTGTGCTTTTGAGAATTCACTGATGACCGCTATTATGTAGGCTACTTTATCTTCTATGTTTGCTCCCATATATTTTTTTTTGTAAAAGTACGATATTTATTTCAATTACCAACCGGATTATTTGTTAACTATGCTATACTCTCTCTGCTTTTTTGTAATTCAGGATGTAATTCTGTCAGTCGGACGATGATTTCTGTCAGTCCTGACTGACAGTTTGTCGCCTTTAGGGGTTTGGCACGTTTTTCGTACCAAGGTGAGTGTCCTGCTGAGGACAGAACAAATATTGAAACGATAAACGTAAAAATAAAGAACTATGAACATCAAACCATTGGCAGACAGAGTCCTGATTCTTCCGGCTCCTGCAGAAGAAAAGACAATCGGTGGTATCATTATCCCCGATACAGCAAAAGAAAAACCCTTGCAAGGTAAAGTCGTTGCAACCGGTCACGGTACGAAAGACGAAGAAATGGTCTTGAAGGAAGGCGACCAGGTATTGTATGGCAAATACTCAGGCACGGAAATCGAATTCGAAGGTGTGAAGTACCTGATGATGCGCCAGAGCGATGTACTGGCTGTGCTGGGTTGAATTTGGGCAGATTAATTGATTAATAGTTTTAAAGAAAGAAAGGAACAACAATTATGGCAAAAGATATTCTCTTCAACATTGACGCTCGTGATCAGTTGAAAAAAGGCGTTGACGAACTGGCGAATGCCGTGAAGGTGACACTGGGCCCGAAAGGCCGTAACGTCATCATCGAAAAGAAATTCGGTGCTCCCCACATCACTAAGGACGGTGTGACGGTGGCCAAGGAAGTGGAACTGGCAGATGCTTTCCAGAACACCGGTGCACAGCTCGTGAAGTCGGTGGCCTCGAAGACCGGTGACGATGCAGGTGACGGTACGACAACAGCTACCGTATTGGCTCAGGCTATCGTCGGTGTAGGCCTGAAGAACGTAACGGCTGGTGCTAATCCCATGGACCTGAAGCGCGGTATCGACAAGGCAGTGGCCAAGGTAGTGGAATCCATCAAGGGACAGGCCGAAACAGTGGGTGACAACTACGACAAGATTGAACAGGTGGCTACCGTTTCGGCCAACAACGATCCGGTGATCGGTAAGCTGATTGCCGATGCCATGCGCAAGGTGTCGAAGGACGGTGTCATCACTATCGAAGAGGCTAAGGGTACTGATACGACCATCGGCGTAGTAGAAGGTATGCAGTTCGACCGCGGTTATCTGTCGGCTTACTTTGTGACCGATACGGAAAAGATGGAATGCGTGATGGAACATCCGTACATCCTGATCTATGACAAGAAGATCTCGAACCTGAAGGATTTCTTGCCCATTCTGGAACCGGCTGTACAGAGCGGACGTCCGTTGCTGGTCATTGCAGAAGATGTAGATAGCGAAGCATTGACGACCTTGGTAGTGAACCGTCTGCGTAGCCAGTTGAAGATCTGTGCCGTGAAGGCTCCGGGCTTCGGCGACCGCCGGAAGGCCATGCTGGAAGATATTGCCGTACTGACAGGCGGTATCGTCATCAGCGAAGAGAAAGGCTTGAAACTGGAACAGGCTACCATTGAAATGCTGGGTACTTGTGACAAGGTGACGGTTTCGAAGGACAACACGACCATCGTGAACGGTGCCGGTGCCAAGGAAAACATCCAGGAACGTGTCAACCAGATCAAGGCTGAAATCAAGAACTCTACTTCCGACTACGACAAGGAGAAGCTGCAGGAACGTCTGGGTAAGTTGTCGGGCGGTGTAGCCGTGCTCTATGTAGGTGCTGCCAGCGAAGTGGAAATGAAGGAAAAGAAGGACCGTGTGGACGACGCCTTGTGCGCTACCCGTGCTGCCATCGAAGAAGGTATTGTTCCGGGCGGTGGCGTGGCTTACATCCGTGCCGCTGAAACACTGGAAGGTCTGAAGGGCGAAAACGCCGACGAGACTACTGGTATCGAGATCATCAAGCGGGCCATCGAAGAGCCGTTGCGCCAGATTGTGGCCAATGCCGGCAAGGAAGGTGCCGTGGTGGTACAGAAGGTGCGTGAAGGCAAGGGTGACTTCGGTTACAATGCCCGTACGGATGTGTACGAGAACCTGCACGCTGCCGGTGTGGTAGATCCTGCCAAGGTAACCCGTGTGGCACTGGAGAACGCCGCTTCTATTGCCGGTATGTTCCTGACCACCGAATGCGTGATTGTAGAAAAGAAGGAAGACAAGCCTGAAATGCCGGCCGCTCCGGGCATGGGAGGCATGGGCGGAATGATGTAATTCCGACCGGTCTTAGCAGTCAATACAAAGAAACAAAGGCACAAAGGAGATGATCTCCTGCGTGCCTTTGTTTTTTTGTGGACTTTGTGTTTCAATGCCCCCTCTTTGCGGAATAAGGAATTATTCCTTGTCCTTCAGCTTTTCGAAGATCAGGGCTTCCAGTTCTTCTGCCAGTTCGGGATTGTCCTTCACCATCTGCTTGGAAGCGTCGCGTCCCTGGCCCAGCTTCACGTCGTTGTAGCTGTACCACGATCCGCTCTTCTTGATGATGCCCAGTTCGGCACCCAGGTCGATGATTTCGCCGCTGCGCGAAATGCCTTCGCCGAACATGATGTCGAATTCTGCCTTGCGGAAGGGAGGAGCCACCTTGTTCTTCACCACCTTGACGCGCACCTGGTTGCCGATGACTTCGTCACCGTCCTTGATGGGACTGCTCTTGCGGATGTCCAGCCGGACGGAAGCATAGAACTTCAGGGCATTGCCGCCCGTCGTCGTTTCGGGATTGCCGAACATGATGCCGATCTTCTCGCGCAGCTGGTTGATGAAGATACACGTCGTGTTGGTCTTGCTGATGGCCGCTGTCAGCTTGCGCAGGGCCTGTGACATCAGGCGGGCCTGCAGGCCGACCTTGTTGTCACCCATATCCCCTTCGATTTCTGCTTTCGGGGTGAGGGCCGCCACCGAGTCGATGACAATGATGTCGATTGCCGACGAGCGGATGAGCTGTTCGGCAATCTCCAGGGCCTGCTCGCCGTTGTCGGGCTGCGAAATCCAGAGGTTGTCCACATCCACGCCTAATTTGGCAGCATAGAAGCGGTCGAACGCATGTTCTGCATCGATGAAGGCCGCAATGCCGCCCGTTTTCTGTGATTCGGCAATGGCATGGATGGCAAGGGTGGTCTTACCCGACGATTCGGGACCGTAGATCTCGATGATGCGTCCCTTGGGATAACCGCCTACGCCGAGAGCGGCATTCAGGGCAATGGAACCGGTAGGGATGACTTCCACCTCCTGTATCTGGTTGTCGCCCATCTTCATGATGGAGCCTTTACCGAAATTCTTCTCAATCTTGTCCATCGCCGCCTGCAGGGCCTTCAGCTTTTCGCTGTTGTTGGGCTTGGACGCGGTAGGATTGTCTATACCGCCTTCAAATTCAAGTTCGTCTTTCTTTGCCATTATTCGTTGTCTTGAGAGGTTATTGATTTAAAATCTGGGCCGCATGGTCTTTCGTCTTCACTTCCTTGGGGAGAAGAATCCGCTCGATGATGCCTTCTTCGTTGATGATGAAGGTGGTGCGGAACGTGCCCATGTATTTCCGTCCGTACATGCTTTTCTCGCCCCAGGCCCCGAAGGCTTCTGTCAGCCGGTGGTCAGTGTCGGCAATCAGCGTGAAGGGCAGCTGGTTCTTTTCGATGAACTTCTGGTGCGACTTGGCGTCGTTGATGCTGACGCCGATGACTTCATAGCCCGCCTGCTGCAGCTCGCCGTAGTGGTCGCGCAGGTTGCAGGCTTGGGCCGTACAGCCTGAGGTCATGTCTTTGGGGTAGAAATAGAGTACCACTTTCTTCCCCTTGTAGTCGCTCAGCCGGATTTCCTTTCCGGCTTCGTTGGTTCCCAGGTAGTCGGGAGCTTTTTCTCCGGTATTCATATGCTTGTCCGTAAATGCTGTGAAGCAGATGGTTTATAATTCCAGGTCGCCGTCGAACACTTCGTGCCAGGGCAGTCCGCACTTGTTCAGCTCTTCCATGAAGGGGTCGGGATCGAACTCTTCCACGTTCCACACACCCGGCCGCTTCCACAAGCCTTTGAGGAACATCATGGCACCGATCATGGCCGGCACGCCGGTGGTGTAGCTGACGCCCTGCATGCCCGTCTCTTCGTAGGCCGCCTGGTGTGAGCAGTTGTTGTAGACATAGTAGGTATGCTCCTTGCCGTCCTTGATACCCCGGATGCGGCAGCCGATGGAGGTTTCGCCTTCGTAGTTCTTGCCCAGGTCTTGCGGGTTGGGCAGCACGGCCTTGAGGAACTGCAGGGGCACAATCTCCATGCCGTTGTAGTTGATGGGTTCGATGCTGGCCATGCCGATGTCCTGGATGACACGCAGATGAGTCAGATAAGCCTGGCCGAACGTCATCCAGAAGCGGGCCCGCTTGATGGTAGGATAGTTCTTCACCAGCGATTCCAGTTCTTCGTGGTAGAGCAGGTAGGAATCGCGCGGACCGATGTTGGGGTAGGTGAGGTCCTTGTGGATTTCCAGCGGACCGGTGGTCACCCACTGCCCGTTCTCGTAGTAACGTCCGTTCTGGGTGATTTCGCGAATGTTGATTTCAGGGTTGAAGTTGGTGGCAAAGGCCTTGTGGTGGTTGCCCGCATTGCAGTCCACGATGTCGAGGTAGTGAATTTCGTCGAAGTGGTGCTTGGCGGCATAGGCCGTGTACACGCCGCTGACCCCCGGGTCGAATCCGCAGCCCAGGATGGCGGTCAGTCCGGCCTCCTCGAAACGCTGCTTGTAGGCCCACTGCCAGCTGTACTCGAAGTGGGCTTCATCCTTCGGTTCGTAGTTGGCGGTGTCCAGATAGTTCACTCCAGCCTGCAGGCAGGCTTCCATAATCGTCAAGTCCTGATAGGGCAAGGCCACGTTAATAACGATTTCGGGTTTGAAGCGGTTGAATAAAGCCACCAGTTCCTCTACGTTGTCTGCATCGACCTTGGCGGTCTGGATGGCGGGGTTGCCGATTGCCTTCACAATGGCATCACATTTTGATTGGGTGCGGCTGGCAATCATTACCTCGGTAAATACCTCAGGATGCTGAGCCACTTTGTGTGCAACAACGGTACCTACACCGCCTGCACCGATAATCAATACTTTACTCATTTTATTGTTAATTGGATGTTTAATGCCCGGTAAACGTTACCGACCAGATGCAAAGGTAGAATTTTTTTTGATAGTACGTGCAGTATTTGTCGGCTTTCGTTGTTATATTTGTGTAACTAATCGAAAATTGACATGATGAAAGCAACAATGAAATGCGTAATGGTATGCGCAGTGATGGGAATGATGACAGGCTGTGCCGGAAACAAGAGTGCGGCCGGTACGTCGCAGGACACGGCTTCGGAAACCCGCCGGGCGGACGGGGAGGTATCACTGAAAGACATCGAGGGCGAATGGGTCATCCGCTCGGTCCATGGCAAAGAGCTGCCGGCCGACATGGAGCGCACGCCGTTCCTGGCCTTCGATACCGAGGCGATGCGTGTGCACGGCTTTGCTTCCTGCAACCTGGTCAACGGAGCGATGCTGCAGGACGAGGGCCAGCCGGCCTCCTTGAAGCTGCCGCAGATGATCAGCACCATGATGGCAGGGCCTTACCTGGAATGGGAACAGGAAGTGCTGCAGGCGACCGAACAGGTGGCGTCGTTTGCCTTGAATGACGGCAGGGATACCCTGTCGCTGCAGGATGCCGACGGCAACGAGGTACTCTGCCTGCAGAAGCATACGGGCGAGAAACTGTCCCGCTGACCGCCCCGGAGGCCCTCCCTATACGGGTGGGGCGTTACCGGGAAGAGCGCAGCACCTGCCAACGGTATCTCAGCGATACCAGCAGGTAGCTGCGCAACTGTTCCTGGTAGGTTTCCGAGAACGCATACGCATTGACGGAGCGGAGATAGTTTTTCTTTTCGTTGAGGATGTCTGCCCAGTAGACCGACAGCTCCGCCCGCTGCTGGCTCAGGAAACGCCAGCTGAACCGCAGGTTCCAGATGACTTCGTCGTTTTCGCTGCCTTGGATGCCCGTCCCGCTGAGCGAGCGGTAGCACGCATCGCTGCTGAGCTGTACGTGGCCCGGCAGCTGGAGGGTAGTCTCGAGGGCCAGCGTATAGTTGCGGGCAAACGTGTTCTTGTCCCTGAGCGAATTGCGCGAACGGCTGAAGTTCCAGGTGCCGGTCAGGTCGATATTGCCCCACGATGGCAGGTAGGAGAGGCGTAGGGTACTGTTCAGGCTGGCATTTCCCGTGCAGCTGCGGTCGGGAATCTCTTTCATCCCCTCGTTCAGCAGGCTCACCGTATGGAAATAGCTACCGCCTCCGGTCAGGTAAAGGCGCAGCGAACGAATCCGTCGGTCATATCCCACAGTGGTCTGCAGGTTCCAGTTGCCGTCTACATTGACGGGGAGGGTCTCTATACCCCCCGTTTCGCGATGATAGAGGGTGGCGCGGGTGATGCTGTTCAGTTCCTGCGACCAGTTGGCAGCCACCGTCACGCCGTCGGCCGGCCGGTGGAGGGTCAGCGACAGCTGATGGAAATAAGAAGGTTTCAGGTCGGGATTACTCTTGACGATGCGGAGCGGAGAGCGGTAGTCGGCAGGCGCGACGAGGTGGCTCAGCGAAGGCTGGCGGGTGGTGCCGGCATAGCCGAGGGTGAACAGCAGGCGGGAACTGCGGTAGCTGAAGCTGACAGTGGGCTTCCATTCCACCGAGTGCAGGGTTGTGTCGACATACTGCCATCCCTTTTTCTGTTCGATGGATCGGTTCTGGGGCTGTACGCTCAGTCCGGCCGTTACCAGCACCCCCCGGTAGCTGTAATTGTAGCGCAGGGAGAAGCGGTGGCCGGCAGTGGCCCCCTTGTTGCTGCTGCTCAGGCTGTCGGCAAAGCCCAGCGGATAGTCGGGCGGCAGATAGCCGATGGGGAGTCCCTCCTGGGCGAAGGGGGAGATGTCGTACGTAGCGGTCTGCTTATGCTCGCTGCGCAGCAGCAGACTGTGCATCAGCTGGATGCGCTGGTGGCGGGAAAGGGCATGGGTATAGGAAAGGCTGGCCTGGATAAGCTGGTTTCGGCCGGGCGACGACTGGTATTGGTGCTGGTAGTAGGCCGAGTCCTGTCCTGTGGAGGAGGTCAGTCGGAAATACGTCGTCGAGGCCGCCGTAAAACTCTTGCTCCTGTCGTTCGTCCCGCTGGTCTGCAGCGCCACCTGGAGGTTGCTGCCTTTGGCATCCGTCTTCCGGGTCAGGCTGGTCCTGATCAGGTAATTGCCCTGCCGTTCGCGCGTCAGCACCCGCTGCACATTGTCGTTGATGAGCCACGACGCGGGAATTTCGTCGAAATGTTCGAAAGGGTGCTTCACATCGTTTTCCGGATTTTGCGTGAAGGCGGCACTGCGTTGGTCGGAGGCCTGCCGGTTCCATTGCTGCTCCCAGCTTCCCGATACCTGCAGCTGGGTCCGCGCGTCGATGTTCCATTTCAGTTCCATCCGTGCATTCCAGGCATGGTTCTGCTTCAGTGCGAACCCCGCGGACGACGCATATTGGTTGCCATAACTCAGATACTGCTCCATGTTGGAGGAAGTCTGTGCCCCCTGCTTGTCGTAGCGGTAGTCGGTACTGGCCGAGAGCGTGACCCTTTCGCCCCAGTTGTGCGTAAAGTTCGTCCCGAGGGTGTTGTCGGTGTTCCCCGTATAGGAACTCGTGGCATAGCGGTTGGTCGATGTCGCTACGACCGAGAGGTTGTTGCCTTGGTCGTTAAACCGGAACACCTGCCCGTTCAGGTCCTTTTTCCGGTGCGTACCGAAACCCGTTTCCGCCGAAGCAACCAGCGATCCGTCCAGTTGCCGGCAGGTCTTCAGGTCCAGCACATAATGTCTCTCACCCGTCTTGATGCCGGTGGCTTTTTCATCCTCCGTTGCCTTGTCGTACACCTTTATCTGGCTGATGAATTCCGCGGGCAAATTCTCGAGCGCCACCTGCCGGTTGTCCTTGAAGAATTCTTTCCCGTTGAGGACGATTTCCGTGATGGTGTGACCATGATAAGTGATGGACCGGGTAAGCTGGTCGTACACCAGTCCGGGAATCCGGCGTACCAGTGCCTCCAGATAGGCCCCTTGCGGGAGGCGGAACGCATCCGTGTTATACACCACCGTATCCCCCCGCTGCTCTACCGACGGACGCCGGGCCACGACATACACCTCGTCGAGGTGCACATGGCCCGAGACAGCCGTTTCGCTGCTCTGTCCGAAAGCCGGCATCGACATGGACAGTCCGCCGGCAAGCATCAGTAAAAGCCGTATTCGTTTCATAGGGTCGTATATATAAAATAGGTATATCTGCAAGCCGGCTACAAATGTAGTCATAAACTGGCGAACTGCTACATCCCGGCCGATGTTTTAAGAAAAATCAAGTTTCCGTCTGCTTCCGCAGTTCCGTCAGTCAGCCAGACAAGGAAGCCGGAGGAATGTCAGTCGTGAATGCCATTTTGTCAGTCTTCTGCAAAAAACATCCCCGTTCTCCGTTTGGCACACCATTTGTTTCTACTAAGGCGTAACGCTTCGGCGCTACGAACCAACAACAATAGATAATAATAAAAATAGATACAATTATGGGAAAGATTATTGGAATTGACTTAGGAACAACAAACTCATGTGTTGCAGTATTCGAAGGTAACGAACCGGTGGTAATTGCCAACAGCGAAGGCAAGCGCACCACTCCTTCGGTGGTAGGTTTCGTAGACGGCGGCGAACGTAAGGTGGGCGACCCTGCCAAGCGTCAGGCCATCACCAACCCCAAGCGTACGGTATATTCTATCAAGCGTTTCATGGGTGAGACCTTCGATCAGGTACAGAAAGAAATTGCCCGTGTACCGTATTCGGTGGTACGTGGTGACAACAATACCCCGCGTGTCGACATCGACGGACGCCTGTATACGCCGCAGGAAATCTCGGCCATGATTCTGCAGAAGATGAAGAAGACGGCCGAAGATTATCTGGGCCAGGAAGTGACAGAAGCCGTCATCACCGTTCCGGCTTACTTCTCGGATTCCCAGCGTCAGGCCACCAAGGAAGCCGGTCAGATTGCCGGACTGGATGTGAAACGTATCGTGAACGAACCGACCGCAGCCGCTTTGGCCTATGGTGTGGACAAGGCCAACAAGGACATGAAGGTGGCTGTGTTCGACCTCGGTGGCGGTACGTTCGATATCTCTATCCTCGAATTCGGCGGCGGCGTGTTCGAAGTATTGGCCACCAACGGTGATACACACCTGGGCGGTGACGATTTCGACCAGGTCATCATCGACTGGCTGGTAGAGGAATTCAAGAACGACGAAGGTGCCGACCTGACCACCGACCCGATGGCCATGCAGCGTCTGAAGGAAGCTGCCGAGAAGGCGAAGATTGAATTGTCTTCTTCCACTTCGACCGAGATCAACCTGCCGTACATCATGCCGGTAGCCGGAGTGCCCAAGCACTTGGTAAAGACACTGACCCGCGCCAAGTTCGAACAGTTGGCCCACAACCTGATTCAGGCTTGTCTGGAGCCCTGTAAGAAGGCCATGCAGGCCGCCGGTCTGGGCAACAGCGACATTGATGAAGTCATCCTCGTGGGCGGTTCTTCCCGTATTCCTGCCGTACAGCAGCTGGTACAGGATTTCTTCGGTAAGGCTCCGTCGAAGGGCGTGAACCCCGATGAAGTGGTAGCCGTAGGTGCTTGTATCCAGGGTGCCGTGCTGAATCAGGAAGCCGGTGCAGGCAACATCGTGCTGCTGGATGTTACTCCGCTGTCGATGGGTATCGAGACGATGGGCGGTGTGATGACGAAGCTGATTGATGCCAACACCACCATTCCGTGCAAGAAGAGCGAAGTGTTCTCGACGGCTGCCGACAACCAGACGGAAGTGACCATCCACGTGTTGCAGGGCGAACGTCCGATGGCTGCCCAGAACAAGTAGATCGGCCAGTTCAACCTGACAGGTATCGCTCCGGCTCGCCGTGGTGTTCCTCAGATCGAGGTCACCTTCGACATCGATGCCAACGGTATCCTGAAGGTATCCGCCAAGGATAAGGCTACCGGCAAGGAACAGGCCATCCGTATCGAGGCTTCCTCCGGCTTGAGCAAGGAAGAGATCGACCGCATGAAGGCCGAAGCTGAAGCCAATGCCGATGCCGACAAGAAGGAAAAGGAACGTATCGACAAGTTGAACCAGGCTGACAGCTTGATTTTCACCACTGAAAATCAGTTGAAGGACTTGGGCGACAAGATTCCTGCCGACAAGAAGGCTCCTATCGAAGCTGCCTTGCAGAAACTGAAGGATGCCCACAAGGCACAGGATCTGGCTGGCATCGATGCCGCCAGCGCCGAACTCCAGAGTGCCTTCCAGGCCGCCAGCGCCGAGATGTATGCCCAAAGCGGTGCCCAGGGTCAGCAGGCCGGTCCGAACGCCGGTCAGGCTAACAACGGCGGACAAAGCTCTTCCAGCAAGGATAACGTGCAGGATGCCGACTTTGAGGAGGTGAAATAAGCACATAGAGAAATAAGAATACAATATCAAATGGAAAGCGTGTAGCTCAATGAGTTACACGCTTTTCTTGTTTTTGGCCGTACACAATAATATTGCTATCTTTGCGTTATTATTAT
>JALEPZ010000037.1 GCA_022767125.1 Phocaeicola plebeius | reverse complement strand
CGCACGCCCGTCCGAGTATCATCAGAATGATGATGTCGCTGAGACGGTGGCGGATATTTCCTTTGTCGCCTCTACGGAAATCGGGAACTGAGCCTGCAAAATTCATCAATTGTTCCAGGATACTTCCCTGTGGTACGATTTTTTTATTACATTTGCAGTGTGCTTGAACTTATACGCGTCAATCGAACGTCTATGGTCAAGTGGCTTCATTTTTTAACGTAACTATTTGTTATTCACCTTATAAAGTTACGAAAAAATTGCCACTTGACCAAATTTTCCGACACTTATTTTGTTGAAAATCAGCAAAATAGTCCTATCCATAAGACCATAGTATCCACTATAAAAATACCCCTCTCATTGAGAATGCAACGCAATCTTAAATGAAAGAGCCGTGACGTATCAGACATTCGGTGTCAGGAATGTGGATTACTCGGCCTACATAACTCATCAGCTTGTCCTGCCGCACTTCATTGATGACAAAGAGAATTGTCCTCTCCTACAAGGCCTGCTTCTCTTCCAAAGAAGCCCCGCCAAGCAACAGACACTTCTTCAATAGATAGCAAACGAACTTTTGATAGCGGGCAGAAGAACTTTTGACAGTAGGCAGAAGAACATCCGGTAGCTGGCAGAAGGTGCCGACAGGTGTCTTCAGGGTCGTCTATGCATCCCTATCAGAGTGTCAGAAGACAGGCTTTACTGGGAGCATCAGCACTGTTCTTTATCCTACGCAAGAAGTGTCGGCCGGACACTCCTTGCATCGCTGTCCTTTCTTTGGCAAGGTCCTGTTCCTTGCGAGGAATCTCCTCTATGGAACAGCCTCCTTCATGAATGCCCCCCTGCGCTTCGTTGCTTCCGCACGAGGCGGACCAGCCAAAAGGCTACCCCCAGCAACAGGAGGGCGAGAGCGCAGTAGGCAAGGGTCTCGGTGATATGCAGCGACTGCGGGTCGAAGGTGAACTCCACCATGTGCTCGCCGGCCGGTACCTGCAGGGCCCGCAGCACATAGTCGGCCCGGCCATGCTCGACGGGACGCCCATCGATGGACGACTGCCATCCCGGATAGTAGATTTCGGAGAAGACCACCACACCGCCATGAGCCGATGATACCTTGTACTTCAGGGCATTGGGCTGATAGTCGGTCAGCTCTACCGTCGCCAGGCTGTCTGCAGGGGCCGCTTTCCCCACCACGGAGGCGAAGCGTTCGTCGACGACGGCAGTGACAGACGGATCGATACGGTGTAAGGCATCGATTTCCTCATTGGCGTTCTTCACCGGAAGCACCTCGCGGACAAACCACGCATTGCCCAGCGCATGGGGGTTGTAGAGCGGCAAGGTCTTGCCGTCCTGCAAGGGGAAGATGAAATAGCGGGTGTTCAGCAGGTTCAGCACCGGCAGGCGCGTGGCGTCGATGGAGTCCATGTTGCCCCCTGCGGCAGACACTTCCTTGAATACCGCCGTCATCTCGCCCTGGATATGTTCCTCAATCAGTTCCTGGTAGCGGCGCAGCTTGGCGGCATGATACCCGCCGATGCTCTTGTGCCAGTAGGATGTGTTGTTCTCGTTGAACGTGTTGGACGTGAGGTTCAGCACGCGGTAATCCAGTGCCTTGTCTTCCAGAATCATCCGGTCGGTCTCGGAAGGCTTCGCAAACGGCTGCATCTCCGTCCCCCGGCTGACGAACTGGGCATCGTAGAGGTAGCGCTTGTTCACTCCCCACATGTCCACCAGGCAAAGCAGGGCCAGCAATCCGATGGTCAGGTTCGCTTTCAGCTTGCCAAGGGTGTAGGCATACAGCAGGGCCACACCCATCAGGATGACGACCAGGCTGCGCCAGGCATCGGCCGTGAAAATGGCCTCGCGCACGGCGGTGAGATTCACCAGGATGGGGGCCAGCTGGCCGGCAGGAATAGCGTTTTGCAAGGCATTCATTTCCATCGAAGAGACATAGGAGGGGAAGAAGAGGGTCGGCAGGACGGCAAAGAGCAGGGCCACACCGCCGGTCAGTCCCAGACTGGCGTAGAACGCCTTGGCATGTTCCCGGAGCAGGGAGGGCCGTTCGATGACTTCCTTCAGGGCCATGACGGCCAGCAGGGGAATCGTGAATTCGGCAATGACCAGGATGGACGATACGGCGCGGAACTTGTTGTAGAGGGGCATATAGTCGATGAACAGGTCGGTGAGCGGCATGAAGTTCTTGCCCCACGAGAGGAGGATGGAGAACAAGGTGCCTCCCAGCAAGGCCCATTTCAGGGGGCCGCGCACCACGAAGCAGCCCAGCACGAAGAGGAAGAGGACGAACGCCCCGACATAGACGGGGCCGGACGTGCCCGGCTGTTCGCCCCAGTACTGGCCCAACTGCTGGTAGAGGCCGAAGTAGGCCGGATCGGCTTTCGCCATGCCCGTCTCGTTCTTTGCCAGAGGCACCGAGGCCCCTCCCTTCACGTTGGGCACCAGCAGCGAGAAGGTCTCACCGATGCCGTAGCTCCACTGCGTGATGTAGTCGCGCTCCAGTCCGCTGCCGGTCTGGTTGGCGGCATCCGGCTTCACCAGTTCGCTCTTGCCGCGCATGCTTTCCTTGCTGTACTGGTATGTGTGGTAGAGGTTCGACAGGTTGATGCACACCCCCACCAAGGCCGCAGCCACCAGTACGGCGGTGGCCCGGAAGAAGGCGGGCAGGCGGTGTTCGCGACAGGCAGTGACCCCGAAGGCAATGGCCATGAACAGCATGACGAACAGGAAATAATAGCTCATCTGGGCATGGTTGGCCGCTATCTGCAGGGCCACAAAAAGAGCGGTGACTAGTGCGCCGGCCAGGTAACGGCCCCGGTAGACCAGCACCAGTCCGGCAATGGTGGGCGGAATATAGGCCAGGGTGACCACCTTCCAGATGTGTCCGGCGGCAATGATGATGAAGAAATAAGACGAGAAGGCCCAGATGACGGCTCCCAGTGCTGCCAGCCAGACGCGGAAGTCGAAGGCGCGGAGCAGCAGGTAGAAGCCCAGCAGGAAGATGAAGACATAGCCTACGTAGGTAGGCAGGAACAGGCGGTAGACTGCCTGCACGATGCCGAGCGTGTTGCTCGACGGATAGCTCGGGGCCAGCTGGTAGGTGGGCATACCGCCGAACAAGGCATTGGTCCAGCGGGTGGATTCGCCCGTACGTTCGTAGTAGTCCTTGGCTTCCTTGCCGGCACCGATGCCTGCCACGGCATCGTACTGTGCCAGTACGCGGCCTTCCGTGTCGGCCGGGAAGAAGTAGGCAAACGAGATGAGGGCGAACAGCAGGACCGCCACAGCATCGGGAAGAAGTTTCTTCAGTAGATTCATGTCGCTGAGGAGTTTTTAATGGGTTATTCTATTTTGAACGGCAAAGATACGATTTCTCTGACGTAAATTGCGTAACTTTGCCTGCGAAATAAAACTTTTTAGCATGAAAATAGGAATCATCGTCGCCCTGTCGGTAGAACACGAGCAGCTGGCGAAACTTTTGGAAAACAAGGCCGAACGGGAGGAGTTCCCGTTCAAGTACGTGGAAGGTTCGATGGGCGGCAACGAAATCATCCTGACGCAATGCGGCATCGGAAAGGTGAATGCCGCCATGGGAACGGTGGAACTGATCCGCCAGTATCATCCCGACTGCATCATCAATACCGGGGTGGCCGGCTCCATCGATCCGTGCATCCGTGTGATGGACGTAGTGGTCGGCGAACGGGTCATCTATCACGATGTCGACTGCGGACCGGGCAACGGATTTGGTCAGGTGCAGGGATGTCCGAACTACTTTGACGCGGAACCGGCCTTGTGGAGCGCTGCTTTCCGCCCTCATTATATGGAGGAAGGCTCGATGTGGCTGGGCACCATCACTTCGGGCGACCAGTTTGTCGAAGATCCCGGACAGGTGGAATACATCAAGAGCCACATCCGCGAAGGCATGGCCGTAGATATGGAATCGGGCGCCATCGCCCAGGTGTGCTATATCTATCAGGTTCCGTTTGTCAGCATCCGCATCATCAGTGACGCACCGGGCGACGACAAGCTGCGCTTCCAGCAGTACACGGATTTCTGGGGCGAACTGGCCCACCGCTCGTTCGGGGTGACCCAAAAGATACTGGAGGGCTTCCCCACCGAACTGTAACGATGCTTTGTCTTGATTGAACTGTTGATAAAATAAGGAAACCATGAAGAAAATACCCAGCTTTACCATCGACCATATCCGCCTGTTGCGCGGCATCTATGTTTCCCGCCAGGACCAGGTGGGCAACGAAACCATTACGACCTTCGACATCCGCATGAAGGAGCCGAACCGCGAACCGGCCTTGAATCCGCCGGCCATCCATACCATCGAGCACCTGGCCGCCACGTTCCTGCGCAACCATCCCGTGTGGGCCGACCGCATCATCTATTGGGGTCCGATGGGTTGCCTCACCGGCAACTACCTGTTGGTGAAGGGCGACCTGACATCGCGCGACATCCTGCCGCTGATGATCGAGACCTTCCGCTTCATTGCCGGCTATGAGGGGGAAATCCCCGGTGCCTCGGCAAAGGACTGCGGCAATTACTTGCTGATGAACTTGCCGATGGCACGATGGGAAGCCGCCAAGTACCTGCACGAGGTACTGGAGACGGCGACAGAGGCCAACCTGACCTATCCGCAGTGAACCGCTATTCGGCGATTTCCACGTTGGTCACCCGCTCCAGCCAGAAGCGTTGGCGGTTGGGGTGGAAGGGCTTGTATTCCTGATTGGTCTTGATGACATTGCGGCGGAACACCAGGCCGTCGACCGACTTGGCGTACAAGACCGGTGCGTCGAACATGTCGAATTCGTTTTCCTCGATGACGATGCCACCGTCCTTGCCGCCGTGGAAATACTGCTGCTGGTGCTGCAGGTCGGGAATCTCCGGATAGATGGAAATCACGGCGTTGGTGAACTGGAACAGATTGGTCAGTGCATTGACGAAGCGGTTCTTGCGGATGATGACGTTCCGGCAGGCACCGGTTTCGTACCAGCCGTTGCAGTCGCCACAGAGCAGGATGGCCGTGCCCGACGTGTGGTCGAACAGGTTGTCTTCCACGACGGTCTTCTTCGGCGTACTGAACAAGGCTCCGCGGGCCCGGTTGTTGCGGATGGTGTTGCCGGAAAAGACCACTTCGGGTGTCCAGGTCAGGTTCTCGATACCGAACTTCTCGTGTTCCTGGATGGCAGCGTCGACGGAGTCGGTGAAGGTGATGAGGAACTCGCGCGCTCCGTCCGTCTCCTCCTGTCCGTTGGGACGGATGGTTGCGATGGTGTTCGTGCTTCCTGCCAGTTCCATGGTCTTTGAACGGACGAACTGGACGGTGTCGCCCGGACGGCCCCATTCGAAGCCCCACGACTGGTCGTGCATGTACCGTCCGATCAGGGTGTGGTCATCTACCCGGCGCACGACCTTCAGATAGGTGCCGTGCACGTTGATGGCATCGTCCATCATGCCTTCGTACAGGCCGTTGCACGACACGATCTTTCCCTTGCAACCCGAGAAGTGGGTGGCATCGGCCTGCGTCGTGAAGTAACGGGGATCATCGTCGCCTTTCAGGCAGACCCCGAAACGTTCCAGGGTGATGTCTTCGCAGAGTTGGGCCAGAAGGCCCATGCCCTCCGCATAATGTACCTGTACGTTTTCCAGCACCGTCTGGCGGTTGTGGCTGAGGAAGATGCCGGGAGCCGGACGGTCCCATCCCCGCATGGCTACCACCGTACCGGGAAGCAGGCGGCTGTCTTTCCAGCGGGGCGCCAGTATGCGCCGTTCGCCGACCTGCACGGCCCCTTTCGTCGGGCAGGCGATATCGCTGGTGCGGTAGACCACGTGGCGGGTCGTTCCGTCGAAAGCGATGCCCCATCCCTGCTGCAGGGTCCATCCTTCGCCGTAGGTCTCGAAGATAGAGTCTTTCGTTAGGCGGTAATTCACCCACGGGGCCGGTTCGAAGGTGATGCCTTTCTGCGGGTCATTCTCCACCACCGTCACCTGTGCGATATGGGGCGTGGCGAAGTCGATGCTGAAATTCTGCAGCCGGCAGTTTTCCGAGCGGAGCAGGGAAAGGGGAAGCATCCGCCCGTGGAACACGAACCGGGCTCCCTGTCCGTCGAGGGTGAGGTTCTTCCAGCCTTCCAGGGAAATGCCCACTTTCTTGGGAAGGGTCTGGTCATGGTTCGAGATGTAATAGGTCCGGACGGCCGCTCCCTTTTCGTGGAACTCGTATTGTCCTTCTTCGAAACGGATGATGACTTCTTCTTCAGGAGTCACCTCGGCCTGGATGCGGTCGAGCATCTTCTGCACCAGTGGGGCCGCATTTTTCTTGCTGTCGGCCTTCAGTCCGAAGCGGGCCGCCTCGTAGACCTTCTGGGCCTGTAGGGCCGGACACAAGCCTATGAGGAGCAGGGCCAGCCAACTTGTCATTGTCTTTTTCATGGTTAATTCTATTAAAGTGAGGTTGTCAGTCGTTGTAGCAGTCCCTGGCAGGCATCTTCCAACAGGTCGAGCACGTTCTCGAAGCCCTGTGCACCGCCGTAATAGGGATCGGGGACACAATCGGCCATCTTCAGTTGGCAGAAGTCGGTCATGCGGACAATCTTCCGTTCTGTTTCGGGACTGGGTGCCTTCTCGTGCAAGGCATCAATGTTCCGGTCGTCCATGCCGACAATGAGGTCGAAGTCGAAGAAATCCAGGGTCCGAACAGGGCGCGAGCGGTGCGTGATGTCATAGCCTCTCCGCGCAGCATGTGCCCTCATCCGTGGGTCGGCCAGCTCGCCCTGATGATAACTGATCAGTCCTGCCGAGTCATTGATGAATTCGTTCTCCCTCCCTGCTTTCCGCACGAGGGCATTCATGACGGTTTCTGCTGCCGACGAACGGCAAATATTGCCGAGGCAGACAAAGAGGATGCGTTTCTTCGGCTGTTGCCGCAATTCTTCCAATAATGAGTCCATACCTTATTATATATATGATAGCAATGGTTACGGATGTAAAGATAGGAAATATCTTTCGGTTTAGCCCATAACTTTCCGGTTTTTCTTGGGCAGAAAGACGAAGCGGCAGTAGCGGGAAAGAAGAGGAAAGGGGAAAAAACAGGGGGAGCCTATCCGAAAACCTTGGACCACCTATCCAACTGTCATGCTGAACATAGTGAAGCAGCTGAATGCATCCCTTGGTGCTAACAGATTTCTCACTTCGTTCGAAATGACAGGGAAAAAGGAAGGCGGAAAAACGATTCTCGGACAGATTGGGAGGGAGGGTGGAGGCATGAAAACAAAGACGCAAAGAAACGGACAATGCAGGTGACCCGTCGGACGGTCGGCAGGCTCCATCCCTTTGCGTCTTTACGTAGGACATCGCCTTGACGGTTAGTCTAAGAAGCGTTTTTTCCGTAAATATTCACGGAGTTGTTCTTGGGCCGTATCCAGGCGTTTGTACATCGTGCTGCGCTGGATATTCAGTTCCTGACAAATTTCAGGTGCTTTTTTCTTTTCCCAATAATGCTTGTGGAGGGTAGAACGATGGGCTTCGCTCAGCTGTTCCATTCCTTCCTGCATAGCCTCAAAGATGCGTTCCTGTTCGTATGGGTCTGCTTCTTCCTCGGGTACATCATAGCCTTCTGCCATGCTCACATCCCAGTGCCTGTTGTCACGGACTTGATGGTAATAGGTATTGGTGACCACCCTATATAGCCACCCGTCGAAACGTTCGCTCCCTCGGTACTCGAAATGTTTCGGCTTCATCCTGAGCAGTTTCTCACAGATGTCACTGTGAAAGTCATCTTGCTCGTACGGAGGAATCCCCACTTCATAGATGCATTGCCACAGCAGGCTATCTATGAGTTGAAAAAATTGGGTACTTGTCTCTTGGTCTCTTTCTTCGGAAAAGAATTTCCTGACAATGAATTCTTTGTTCATGGTGTTAATTGATAAGGTTAATTCATGAATCCTGTCTGCCACTGTTCCTAAGAGCGTATTATTCTTTACAAAGTGTTCGTCTTAGGAGGGATTCCACAATGGATTCAATTATGGAATAGTCAAAAGAAACCATAAAAAAGGTAAAAGAGGGTCTGTCCTCTCAGAAAAGTGCTCATAGGTTGAATATATTCAGGAAAATAGAGGTCCATCAGGGTATCAAAAAGGAGGCCATCTGTTTTCGTTGTTCCGGTTTTTCCCATTCTATGCAGCCCCACCACCCGTTCCCGTGAAGGATAAATATTTACATGCCGGCGTTGAATCCGGTCTCACGGGCTAACCATGTGGCCGCAAGTGCCTCTTTCCGGAAATGTTAAAACCGGGAGGGCCAACGAGGGACGAACAAGAGCCTGTTTTATATGCGTTTTCCGAACACTTCCAGAAGGCCACCCCTTCCAGAATACCTTAAAACGATGTTTTCTTTTTGTTCGGTAGCCCGCGGCGATAACTGAAATAGAAAAACGGAACGGCTATGAATCAAGGAGATAAGTATAGATTTTTGCAGACGAGGGACCAAAAGGGGCCATTGGGCAAGGTGTTTTTCAGGGAATAGACGGCGAAAAGGAGTGCACAGAGGAAGCCGCACTATGGATGGTGCGTATCCATGAAGTGCAGGTAGCTGGGTGGAAATCCTGACAGAGCACCTTCGATTTTAAACAGCAGGAAGGCTGTTGCCATTGATTTTTCGATAGAGGTCGAGGGCATAGACGTCTGTCATGCCGGAAATGTAGTCGAGCACGGCCTGTATCTTACCGTAGAGCGTGGGGGCCTGCACCTCATATTGGGGGGAGACCCGCTGGATAAGCAATTGCGAATAGGCTTTTTCCGGGAAGCGGACGGCATCAATCATGAGGTCGACCAAGATGGAGATGACACGATGACCAGCCAGTTCGATGTCGAGCACATCCTTCGAACAATAGATCCTGGAACAGGCCGTGTGGGAACAGTGCTCGTAGGCTTGCCGGACGGGCAGCGGCATCTGCTGGATGAGCGACCCCCGGAATGTACCTGCCAGGATGTCGGACTCATGGGCCACGAACGTGTCGACACAGGCGTTGATCATCGCACCGATAGCGGTGGAACGGAGATAAGCAATCTGTTCGTTGGCATCCTGCACCATCTGGCAGATCTCGCATACATGGGAACGCCGGTCGTCTGGAACAAAGCCCAGGAAAAGTTCCTTGGTCTCGGCTTCCGAGAGAATTTTCAGCTTATAGGCATCCTCGATGTCCATGACCTGGTAACAGATGTCGTCGGCGGCCTCTACCAAGTAGACCAGCGGATGACGGGCATAACAGACGGGGGCCCCTTCCTGACTGAGGCGTGCCATGCCAAGCTCTTCGGCTATGGTGACGAAGCTCGGCTCTTCGGTCAGGAAAAAGCCGAATTTCTGCTTCTTGCCAGCCAGACGGGCAGAATAGGGATATTTCACGATAGAGGCCAACGTGGAATAGGTCATGACGAATCCGCCGGGACGGCGGCCCTGGAACTGGTGGGTCAGCAGGCGGAAAGCATTGGCGTTCCCTTCGAAGTGGGTCAGGTCTTCCCACTCTGCTTCACTGAGCCGGTCGCGTAGGGACTGCCCTTTGCCTTCCGAAAAGTACGTGCCGATGGCCTTCTCTCCGGAATGTCCGAACGGGGGATTCCCGAGGTCGTGCGCCAGGCAGGCGGCGGAAACGATGGCGCCGATTTCCGACAGATGGGTGTCGGACAACTCCGGATGGAGAGCCAACAGACGGGCCGCTACATTGTTGCCCAACGAACGGCCCACACACGACACCTCCAGGCTGTGTGTCAACCGGTTGTGGACAAAGATACTGCCCGGTAGCGGAAATACCTGGGTCTTGTTCTGGAGCCGGCGGAAAGGAGCGGAAAAGATGAGGCGGTCATAGTCGCGCTGGAATTCTGTCCGGTCTTCTTTCCGGGAGGCATGCAGGGATTCCAGTCCGAAGCGTTTGTTGGAGATGAGTCGTTTCCAGTTCATATCGTTAAGTTTGCTGCAAAGATAGGCTTAAAAATTGATAAAGGTGCCGATAGTTCGGGTAAATGTCGTATTTTCGTGCCTAAAATGAATCATATATGGAAGTAAGAATCATCAATCATTCGAAGCATGCTTTGCCGCAGTATGCCACGGAGCTCTCGGCGGGCATGGATCTGCGGGCTGACCTCGACGGACCTGTCACGTTGAAACCGTTGGAACGCAGATTGATACCTACCGGCCTGTATATCGCTCTTCCGGAAGGCTATGAGGCGCAGGTGCGGCCCCGCAGCGGACTGGCCCTGAAGCATGGCATTACGCTGCTGAACGCTCCGGGCACGATTGATGCCGACTATCGGGGCGAGATAGGGGTTATTCTGGTCAACTTGTCGCACGAGGAGTTTGTCGTGGAGGACGGCGAACGGATTGCCCAGCTGGTGATAGCCCGCTACGAGCGGGTGGACTGGCTGCCGGTGGAGGTGTTGGAGGAGACCGCACGGGGAGCCGGAGGATTCGGTCACACCGGTGTGAAATGAGTGGAAGAAACATGTGGAGTCGTTGTAATAAGGGATGAACAACATGAGAAGAAGTAAAGTTTTGGCGGTCATCTGCCTGTCGTTGCTGTTGCTGGCCTGTGGGGCTGCCCGACGGCCGTTGCGCAACGGACCGGCTGTGGAGCAACGGGCGGAACTGTCTGCCGAGGAGCAGCGGAAGCTGGACTATTTTTTCCTCGAGGCGTTGCGGATGAAGGAGAAGGAGGATTATTCGGCGGCTTTTGCGCTGATGCGGCATTGTCTGAACATACAGCCTCGGTCGGGGGCAGTGCTCTATGAGCTGTCCCGCCTGTACATGGGATTGGGACAGGATGAGCAGGCGGAGACATCGCTCAAGAAGGCGATTGAACAGGCACCGGACAATTACTGGTATAAGCAGACGCTGGCGACTTATTATCAGGTGAAGCGCGAAGTGCCCAAGACCATTGCTGTCTACGAGGACATGGCCGAACAGTTCCCGACCCGGCTGGAGCCGTTGATTTCACTGACCGAACTCTATACACGTACCCAGCAGTATGACCGTGCGGTGGAGGTGCTCGACCGCCTGGAAGAGCTGGACGGCAAGTCGGAACAGCTGAGCATGGAGAAGTTCAGGATGTATCTGTTGCTCGACAACCGCGAGCAGGCGTTTACGGAAATCGAGAGCTTGTCGAAGGAATATCCCTACGATATGCGCTATAAGACCATTTTGGGCGATGTCTACATGAACAACGGAAAGCCGGAGGAGGCGTACCGTACCTACCAGGAAATCCTGCAGGAGGTACCGGGCTATGCGCCTGCCTTGTTGTCGATGGCCAATTATTACCAGCAGACGGGCAATGACAGCCTGTATCAGCTGCAGCTGGACACGATTCTGCTGAACGATGACGTGGAAACGACGGCCAAGCTGAACATTCTCCGCCAGTTTATCGCCAAGGCGGAGTCGGAACATCTCGACAGCACGCAGGTCATCGCCTTGTTCGACAAGGTGCTGGAGCGTCCGCAACCCAATGCGGATGTGCCGATGCTCTACTCGCAGTACTTGCTGAGCAAGCGCATGGACCGGCAGTCGGAACCGGTGTTGGAGCAGATTCTCCGCATCGAACCCGACAACAAGCCGGCTCGTTTGCAGCTGATGAGCTTTGCTATCGGCGGCCGTCGGCTGGACGATGTCATCCGTCTGGCCACACCGGCGTTGGAATACCATCCCGAGGCATTGGAATTCTATTATTACCTGGGACTGGCTCATTACCAGAAGGACGAGACCGACCAGGCCTTGAAGGTCTTCCAGCGGGGCGTGAGACAGATCAATGTACAGAGCGACAAGAACATCGCTTCCGACTTCTATTCCATATTGGGCGATCTGTACCACCAAAAGGGAATGTCTGCCGAGGCGTATGCGGCGTATGACTCGTCGCTGGTGTACAATCCGAACAACATTGCCACGATGAACAATTATGCGTATTACCTTTCGGTGGAACGGGTGCAGTTGGATAAGGCGGAGGAGATGAGCTACAAGACGGTCAAGGCGGAGCCGGAGAACGGGACGTACCTGGACACGTATGCCTGGATTCTCTTCGAAAAGGGACGGTATACGGAGGCCCGCCTCTATATCGATCAGGCCCTGCGCAACGGCGGTGATTCCAGTCAGGTGGTGGTAGAGCATGGTGGAGATATCTATTATCACATCGGTGAAAAGCAGAAGGCACTGGAATACTGGATCAAAGCCGATGCCATCGGCCCGGATACGAGCGAAGGGGCCACCCCTCGTCCGGAGGCCGAACTGAAGCGGCTGAAGCAGAAAATCCGTTTGAAAAAGTACGTACCCTAATGGAAGTCAAGAGAAGTGATTGTCATCGTGTGGACAGGAAAAGCAAATCATCGTAACATGAAGAAAGTAATTCTACTTTGGAGCATTGTGCTGGCAGGTATGCTGGCCTCCTGCGGTACCAGCCGCAAGACAACGGAAGTGCCGATGGTGGGTGGACTGACAGGTACCGACTATCTGGAGCAGGTGATACGTCTGGCTCCCACGTGGGAGACTGTCAGTGGGAAAGTGGCCCTCACACTGGATTTGGGCAAGAACGGGAAGACACGGGTCAGCGCGACCTTGCGGCTGAAACGCGATGAGGCCATCCAGCTGCTGGTGGCTCCCGTGCTGGGTATCGAAGTGGCCCGACTGGAAATCAGTCCCGATGGTGTGCTGCTGCTCGACCGTGTCAACAAACGGTATGTGAAGGTCAGTTTTGCAGAAATCAGTGCCTGGGCCAAGGCCGACCTGGATTACAATATTCTCCAATGTCTGTTCCTGAACGAACTTTTCCTGCCGGGCAAGGCCCGTCTGGAGGCCGGCGATGCAGCGGCCTTCCGCATTCAGGTGGGGGCGGAACAGGCGTTGCTGCAGGTAGCGGCCGGCCGAAAGCTGGACTATACTTTCCGGACATCGGTGCTTCGTCCGCAACTCTTGCAGAGTGACATAGCGGTGCGGAACACGGTGTACGGACTGACATGGGGCTATTCGGAGTTCTCCGATCTGGAAGGACGCCTGTTCCCCCAGCACATGCTGCTGGCCGTGTCGGGGGCATCGACCCCGCTCTCGCTGGACATGAAGTTTTCTCGTCTGAATATCCATGTCAACTGGGAGGCACGGACGGAGATCCCCTCTCGTTATCATGAAGTGACGATGGAAGAAATTCTGAAAATGCTCTCGAAACAATGAAATACCTGGTTGGCCTGTTTCTGTGGGCAGTGGGAACTTGCCCTGCCGTTTTTGCCCAGTCAAGCAAGAAGATCCGTGAGCTGGAAAAGCAGCAGACCGAGCTGCAGCAGCAGATCTCTGAATCAGAGACGCTGCTTACCTCGACCAAAAAGGATGTGAAGAGTCAATTGTCGAACCTGGCCTTGCTGTCGGGACAGATAGAGGAACGGAAAAAGTACCTGGCATCGGTGGAAAGCGATGTGAAGACGGTACAGCGCGAAATCACGAAGGTGGAACGGGAACTGAACCAGTTGCAGAAGGAGCTGGCAGAGGCACGGAGCAGGTACGACAAGTCGGTGAATTACCTGTACCGCAACCGTTCTGTCCAGGAAAAACTGATGTTCATCTTCTCGGCTGAAACCCTGGGACAAATGTACCGGCGCGTGCGGTATGTGCGCCAGTATGCCGACTATCAGCGGCTTCAGGGAACACGGGTGGAGAAAAAGCGTGAACAGGTGAACGAGAAGAAGGAGCAGCTGCAGGCGACCCGCCAGGCGAAGGAGCGGCTGCTGGACGAGGTACAGCAATCGGCGCAGATACTCGAACAGCAGGAGAAGGAGAAGAAGGAGGTACTGGCTTCCTTGCAGAAAAAGCAGAAAGGCATCCAGAACGAGTTGGGCCGGCAGCGACGGGCGGCGGAACAGTTGAACAAGGAAATCGACCGGTTGATTGCCATCGAAATAGAGAAGCCGCGCAAGCGGGCGGAAGAAGAGCGGAAGCGCAAGGAAGAGGAAGTCCGTAGGGCGGCAGAAGCGGCGGCGGCAGCCAAGGCAGCAGAAGCGGACCGGCTGGCCCGTTCGGCAAAGTCCTCGGGCAATACCACCGGAGCAGGCGGTAGTTCGAGAAGTACGACTGAGGCTTCTCCGCGTCCGGCTACCGCTTCTCCGCGTCCGGCTGCCAATCCGAAGATGGAAGCCTATAAGATTGATTCGGAGGACCGGCGGTTATCGGCTGTCTTCGAGAACAACAAGGGACGCCTGCCCATACCAGTGACCGGCCCATATGTCATCGTGGGGCATTATGGCCAGTACCAGGTAGAGGGATTGCGTCATGTAAGACTGGACAACAAGGGGGTGGACATCAAAGGCAAGAGCGGGGCCATGGCTCGCTGTGTCTTCGACGGAGAGGTTTCTGCCATTTTCCAGTACAATGGATTGTCCAACGTACTGGTGCGTCATGGCAACTATATCTCGGTCTATTGCAATCTGTCTCATGTGCAGATTCGTAAGGGCAGCCTGCTGAAGGCCCGCGATATCATCGGACAGATCCACACCGATGCGGAGGGAAATACCATCCTTCATTTCCAGCTCCGCAAGGAAACAGCCAAGCTCAATCCGGAAGCTTGGCTGAAACGCTGATCAGCTTCTCGACACCTCCAGTCCGGTGTGGCTGAGGGCCATGTCCACAAATCGAGCCTTGTCGTTCGGCCGGTGCTCGTTCAAGGTCTTGCGGATGCGTGCGGCGGCTTCCTCGTCCTTGGCGGCCATGTAGAGGTAGCCTCCCCCTCCGGCTCCGGGCAGCTTGTAGCCCAGACACCAGTCGTCAATCATCGAGATGATTTGCTGCACCTCTGCCGGATTCGTACCGCTGTCCAAGGCCTGGTTCTGTCGCCAGGTCACACCGACCAGACGGGCCATCTCCTCGTATTGGTTGCGCTGGATAGCGTCGAACATGTCGAGGGCATGTTGCTTCATCTGCCGTAAGCGTTCCAGGTGATGGGTATTGTTCAGGAACATTCCCTTTACGATTTCCGTCAGGATGCCTTTGGCCGTGCGGGTCAGTCCGGTATAGTAGAGCAGGTGGCAACTCTTGTAGGCTGTGTCGGTAAACAGGTGCTCCGGCAGCCATCTTACCAGCGGAGTCTGTCCCCAGCCCTTTTCCGTCTGCAGCAGTTTGATGCCCGGCAGCAGTCCTCCGAACTGGTCCTGCCATCCACCGCCGGTGGTGAGCAGCTGTTCCAGTACCAGCGTCTGTTTCCCGATTTCCATCTTGTCCCAGCCCAATCCGCAGAAGTCGTTCACGGCTCCCAGCATGGTTGCCGCCAGGATGGAACTGGTGCCCAGCCCTGAACCGGCAGGAATGGCCGAGAGCAGGGTGACCTCGAGGCCGCAGCCAAAGGCTTTCAGCTGGTCTTCCAGGCTCGGGTAGCGTTCGCTGCAGAAATGAGGATGGAACCCAGCCAATGCCAAAGCGGCTTTAGGGATGGAGAACGGCGAACCGACCACATTGAAACGGTACAGCTCCTCGTAAGTGGAGACGACTTCCATGGCTCCCAGGTCGATGGAGCGCAATACGATATGGTATGCTTTCGACGGCTTCAGGTAGACCTGCAGCGGGGGCTGTCCGTTCAGGGTGATGGCAATGTTGATGACATTCCCCCCTTCGCTCAGGCAATAGGGCGGCGTGTCTGTCCACCCACCGGCCAGATCGATACGCACCGGACTGCGCCCCCATACAATCTGGTCGGGATAGACCGACAGCTGGGGATGGGAACGGAGTCCTTCTTGGGTGCAGAGCCCTTCTTGCATCAGGCGGAAGGCAGTGGCTTCTTCGTCACGGGCTTCCGCCGCGCGACCGTTCAGCTCATGCACGCGCGAACGGAACATGGCATCGCCGATGCGGGTCAGCAGCGGAGTGGCAGCCGTGTCAGGCCGGCCGGGCAGTTCCAGCCGGTGACGGGCAAATTCTTCGGCAGCTTCCTGAAGGTTCAACTGATAGAAGACGCTTCGCTGGTAGTTCTGTGCCAAGGCGGCCCAGTTGCCGTTGCGGAACTGTTGGCGTTGGCCGACCAGCCGTCGGAGGTTGGCATAGGTGGACAGCTCGTCGGCCGACAGCTTTCGGGCAGCCTGCCAGATGGCCTTTCCTTCGGGAGCGTCTGCCGGATGGATCATCCAGGCCAGGACCTTCCCTGTGTCTTCCACCGTGTGGCAGACCGGGAAGATCCGTGCCGCCTGCAGGTCGTGGTTCCCTTCGATGTCGGCCGCCTGCAGGTCATGTGCCTCCAGCCATTCGGTGACTGGAGTGCCGAGGTAACCGGTGGCGGTGTCCGTCAGCTTCCCCCGGAAGGCATCGTTGAACCCGTAGGGACGGGCAGCATAGTCTGTTTCTCCGATGGGGACGATGTCTACACAGACTTCTGCCGGCAGATGCAGGGCCCAGTCATTGACGGGGACACCGGTGATGATGTTGCGGTGGCTGATGTGCCACTGTGGGGCGATATAGCTGTTTTCTACCCACAGCTCCGAGTTTTCCGGCAGCAGGGGAATGTGGATGTCCGCATTCTGCGTGAACATAGCCGGATGCGGCTTCACCTTGTTCAAGGTAATGGCCCGCTGGTCCTTCACCAGGTTCTGCACGGCGAGGGTCGATGAAATCATTTCGCGACTCGTTCCGTAATGGTAGAATTCCCCGCCCGGCAGTGGCAGGATGGCCACAGAGAGCGTGTTGACTTCGGCATCATCGTGCTGGGGATGTTCGCCTAACGAGGGACCAAATTCGGAATAGAGGTCGTAGTAGGTGACCCGGCCTTCTGTCGTGGAGCGTTTCAGCAAGAGTTCCACGGCCCGGTCGCTCAGCAACCATACACCGATGTCCATCATGAAAAGATGCTGCTGCATCAGTTCGCCCAATGTCTCCACGCTGGGTTTCTGCAACATATATTCCAGCCGGTCGGGGGTCTGGCGGTTCATGACAAATACCCCATGGTTTTTGGCCAAGGTGGGTTCAACCCATAGCCCGTAGCAGACCACATCCACTTCGGGAATCTTCTGCAGCGGTTCAGAGGCCCGTAGCAGGATATCGCCGCTGGCGATAAGGGTATGCAGGTGGGCCGGTGCCTTTTCCATGATCTGCTCGTAAAGGGGCAACTGCAGCGACAGCAGGTTCTGGGTAAGCCGTTGTCCGCGCCCCCATCGGTAGACAGGGATTGGAGTCAGGATTTTGCCCGAGGGGGCATACGCCGGCAGCCGTCGGCTCTGTCCGCCGGCATGGAGCAGGATGCGTTTTTCCTTTGGCAGCCATTGGGCGGCATCCGTGTAGCCTTCTTCAGTCATACAGGCTTGGAGCAACCAGGCAGTACCGCCTCCGGAGCCGAGTTTCTGCCCTACCGGGTCGTTGGTGCAGAACCATTCGCGAGGGTCTGCTTGCTCGATGTCGTGGAAACATCCAACCAGGTTGGGAGGCAATGATAATAGTTTCTTCATGAGGCAAAGATGTTTTAAAGGAGGTGGTTAAAGCATGTAGGCCCACCAGCCAATCCATTCGTGTCCCAGGTGGAACCAGTCGTCCAGCGTGGAGAGTTGTGGCACCCAGTTTTCCCAGATGTTGGGATACACGTACTTAAGGTCGGTGGAATAATAGTCGGGATGCATGCCTGCCTCGCGGAAGCAGCGCAGGCTGCGTTTCATGTGTACACCGGAAGTGATGAGTAGGAAGTTCTCCTGCTGCAGGGCCGGGAGCAGGGCGACGGTACAGGTCACGTTCTCCTTCGTGTTCCGGGCCTTTCCTTCGATGATAATGGCTGAGTCGGGAACCCCCAGCAGGTTCATCTGACGGCGGAACACATGCTCGTCTCCCACCTTTTCATTGCAGGTGCCGTCGCTGGCAATGACTATCTTGCGGATGCGTCCCTGGTGGTAGAGCATGACGGCTTCGGTCAGCCGGTCCCCATGTTCGTTCAGGTCGATGCGTTGGTAGATGGGGTTATAGCCGCCGAACCCTCCCAACACGACTGCATGCTCGTAGGTGTGGCGGGGTTTCATGGACGAGATGTAACCGCGGGTCCAGGCCGTTTCTGCCAGGTAATACAGGTAGGGGTTCGTGGAGAGTAGGAACAGGACCAGTGCACCCAGCAGGCACCCTTTGCGGACAGCCGTCTTCTTGTAAAAGACAACAGCCCCCAGCAGCAGTCCCGCCAGATAGATGACGGGACTTGCCAAGAGGGCTGCAAAGCGGGATAGGATATAGAACATTATTTTTCTTTCTTGTCGTTCGAATCATTAGCGTTTCCGTAGCCATAGCCGTAGCCGTAACCATATCCATAACCCTTTCCATATCCGTATCGTTTGCCGTAACCATACCCATAGCGGTTTTTCCGCTGCGACATGTCAATACCATTGAGTATGGTAGCCAGTACCGGGAATTTCTGCTGTTCTTGCAGTTCGTTGATGTAGGCATATCCGGCTTTGGGGGTTACATCTGCACGACAGATGTAGACACAGGCATCGGCTACACGGCCGATGATAGCCGTGTCGGGGACCATGGCAATCGGGGCGGTGTCCAGGATTACGTAATCGTAGGCGGCCTTCAACTGCTCAATCGCTTCCTCCAGGGTGTCACGTGCCACCAGTTCGGTCGGGTTAGGCGGTACGGCGCCACCGGGCAGGATATCCAGGGTGGCACTGAGGTCGGAATGTTGGATGAGGTCCGCCAGCTGCACATGTTCGGGATTGCTGAGGTAGTTGGTGATACCGACCATGCGGGTCGACAGGCGGAATACTTTGTTCAATCCAGGCTTGCGGATGTCCATACCGACGATAATGACCTTCTTCTTCAGTAATGAAAGACTCAGGGCCAGATTGCCGGCAACAAACGATTTTCCTTCGCCGGGCTGGGTCGAGGTGAACAGGATGACTTTCTGATCCTTCTTCAGCATGAACAGCAGGTTGGTGCGCAATCCGCGGAATGTCTCTTCCATCAGGTCGTTGCGGTTCTCCTTGATTACGATACCGCCATCCATCGGATTCTCTTTTCCCTTGTTCAGTGCTACTTCTCCCAGCAGCGGCACTTTGGTGATGGCCATGACGTCGTCTCGGCCTTCAATCTTGTATTTCAGCAGCTCGTTCACATAGATGATTCCGGCAGGCACCAGCACACCGACGGCCAAAGCCATCAGCATGAACTTCATTTTCTTCGGAGCCACCGGCTGGGTGGCGGTCAGCGGCTCTTCAATGATGCGTCCGTTGTTGGCAGTGGCAGCCAACGTGATGGCATTCTCCTCCCGCTTTTGCAATAGCATGATGTAAAGGGTCGCCTTAATCTCCTGCTGGCGCGAGATGGTCATGAATTCCTTCTCCTTCTTCGGGGCCTCGCTGATGCGGCCTTCAAACTTGCGGGCCTGACGCTCTACATCGGTCAGTGAGATTTCCAGTCCTTTCAGTACACTGTTCACCGTGGTCTGTACGGTACGGCGCATGGCCTGGATGCCCGAATTGATGTTGATGACCGCCGGGTTGTTCTCCGAGGAAGTCCGCAGCAGGCGCTTCCGTTCCATCATCATGTTGTTATACTGGTCGATGACTGAGCTCAGATTGACATCCTGCAGTCCCACGTTGGCCGGAATCACTTCATCGGCATTGCTGGGATTGTTGATATAGTCGCGCAAGAACTGTACCATCCGGATCTGCGTCGAGATTTCCGTCAGCTGCTGTTCGTACTTTGAGTTTTCCTGCAGGGCCAGTTGGGCATCGCTGGTCAGGTTGGTCAGTCCCGAACGCTGCTTGAAGTCCGCCAGCTGGGTTTCTGCGCTACCCAATTCGCTGTTGATGATTTCGATACGTTCTTCGATGAATTCGGCGGTACGTTGGGCCACCTGGTTTTTTTCGTCGTTGGCATCCTGGTTATAATTGGCCACCAGCTGGTTGATAAAGTCCTCTCCACGTGTCTTCACGGTGTTCTGTACACTGATTTGGGCAATGGTAGTGGTCTTGGAAGTCGGTTCGACGCTCATGCTGGCACCATAGGCCATTGCCGTAGAGGTCGGCGAACTGATAACGGCCTTCAGCTGGTACTTTTGGGGGGCAACCACCGTCGTGTCGGGTGTCCATGCATCATTCTCCCGGAACGTGATGACCCCGACCGGTGTCGGCAGGACAGCCGGCAGCTGTTCGAAGGTCTTTTCCAGTTGTTGCTTCTCTCCTTGGTAATAGGTGGCTGTTACGCTCATGCTGCCCTTGGGGACATATTCCATTTCCACCGTTACGGCTTGCGTCAGTTTGTCGGCTTCTTCAGGGGTCATGTACACTTGGAGGGGGGTGGTTGCCTTGTAGAGCGGCTGGTCGTAGCCGAACGTGCGCTTTTCGGTCATGGAGATATACAGGTCCAAGCCGGATACTATTTTTTTGATCAACGTGCGGCTCTGCAGGATTTCCACTTCATTGTCGAAGTTGCTAGTCATGGAGAACATCCCCAGGTCCTGCACGGCCGACAAGGGAGAAACCGAGGAGTTATTCCGCTTGTCTTGCTCTTTAATCAGCACGGAGGCGGTCGCATTATAGACAGGGGTCTTGTAGCGCAGGTAGATGTACATGCCGATGCAGCAGACCAATACGCTGGCGACAAACCAGGGCCAATAGGCCAGATATTTGACAAGCAATGCCAATATATCAATGCTTTCTTCTTCGTTCGAACTGGTAATACGCTGGTTTTCTTCCATATTCTATTGTATCAAGTGATTCTTTTTCAGGGTTATTTCAGGATATTCCACATCAGGCTGACTAACGAGATGAGGATAGAAGTGGCACTGAACCACAGGGTGGTGCTGTTGCCGATATCGGAGTTCTTCGCCTTGGCCTGATTGGGAGTGACATACAGGATGTCATTCTGCTTCAGGTAATAATAGGGCGAGGTGACAATCTCGGCATTGTTCAGGTTCAGGTTGATGATTTCCCGCTTGCCGTGCTCGTCCTCACGGATCAGTTTCACGTTGTCGCGGACACCATAGACGGTCATGTCGCCAGCCATGGCCAGTGCTTCCAGGATATTCACCTTTTCGTTCGATACGGTAAAGGTACCCGGACGGATCACTTCGCCGAGAACAGAAATCTTGTAGTTGGCCATACGGACGATGACGATGGGCACCTCCTTCAGGTAGGGTTTCAGGTGTTCCCGTATCAGGTTTTCCGCTTCGTTCTTGGTCAGTCCTCCCACTTTCAGCCGGCCGATGACGGGGAAGTCAATGAGTCCGTCATTGTTCACCAGGTATTGTTGGAGAGCCGCCTGCGAATAGGTATTGGTCGCTTGGGCGATGTTCTGCATCGTCTGGGTGGTCAGATTGAAAGGGGCAGCCGCTTGGGGATCCGTTGTGTTGACCGTGATGGTCAGCAGGTCCTTCGGCATAATCTTGGCATCGTAGAGAGGAAGAGAGTCCTGGAAACTGTTGACAACTTCCGGGTTCTGCAAATACGGAACATTCTTATAAGAGGTACATCCGGCCATCAGCAACGGAAGTACCAGCATCCACAGTAACTTTTTCATGATTGTTGTTCTTTATTTCTTTCTGCTTTACATTATATTATTATAGATAAGGGGTGCTTCTGACCGTTCACCGGTCAGCGTCCCAGTAATCGCGACCAGAATCCTGGCCGTAGCGGTGCTTGTTCCTGTTCGCTGTATTTTTCCATCAGCTGTTCGTAGGTAATCCGCCGGTCATGCACCATTTCATAAATCGTCCCCCAATCGGGAAGTCCGCCTAAGTTCCGGTCATCAATGAACAGGTCTACCTTGAGCTTCCGGGAAAAATGTCGGTTGTACGCTCTTTCTTCTTCCGGATAATCGCGGTTGACTGCATAGAACTCCACACCGCGCTCCCGACAGAATTCCACCGCCTGATCCAGCAGCTTCCCTTCACGCACCGTCCACAGCACCAGCCGGTGCCGTTCCTCTATCAGTTTTTTGAGGACTTCTGTGGCAAAAGGTTTCTCCCGACCGATGTCCGGATATCGGTCGTCTACTATCGTTCCGTCAAAATCTATTGCAATAGTCATAAGCCATTTGTAATTATAACCGCATAGGTAATGCTTTTCCCATTGATGTATCCGATGGCCGACAGAATATATCGTCCTGTTGGTTGGAACGCATCAATATCTGCAGCGTACCCATGAATAGTCTATGATTTAGGTCGCAAAATTAGTATTTTTCCTGCAGAATAGGGTGCTTTCCCAAATAAAATTTAATTTTTACGGATAAGTTTACTTATATTTCATTTTTTTTACTAAAATCTTGTCCCTTGGGAAGGTATCATACATACAGCGACCCCCACCCCAAAGGAGCATTCATCGGAAGAGCTCTCTTTGAGGTGGGGGTCTTTGTATCCGGTCAGTGCATCAATGAATCATGGTGTTGGTGCCTTCCACGATATTGCCTCCGGCGAAGACGCAGCGGACGCGTGCCTTCTTGTCGAGAATGACGATGTCAGCATCCTTGCCCTTCTGCAGCGAACCTTTGCGGTCGGCCAGTCCCAGGATGCGGGCCGGCGTTTCCGAAGCCATGCGTACAGCATCTTCCAAAGGTATCTCGGCCTTGTTGTACATGGTCTGTACCAGCACGTCGGAAGTGGCGATGGAACCGGCCAGGGAAATGCCGTCGGCCAGCTTGCAGACGCCGTCGCTGATGATGTAGCGCGGATCGTTGATGGGCTCGCCGGTATATCCAGCATATTTCAGGGCATCTGTCACCAGACAGGTATTGTCGGCCCCTTTCAGCTTGTACACCAGCTTCAGGATGGTGGCAGGCAAGTGGACACCGTCGGCAATCACTTCCACCGTCATGCCGTCGGTCAGGTAGACGCTTTCCACCGTGCCTTCGTACTTGTATTCACGACGCTTGTGGAAGCCCGGCATGGCATTGTAGAAGTGGGCAGCGTGCGTGAATCCGGCGGCGAAGGCGGCCTTCACTTCCTCGTATTCCGCTTCGGTATGCGTCAGGGCGGTCAGGATGCCCCGGCCCGAGGTATAGCGGGCGAACTCGTGGGCACCCGGCAGTTCAGGACTGATGTCCCAGCGGCGGATGCTGCTCGTGCTTTCCAGCAGGGGAGTGTATTCGGCCGGATCCGGGTCTTTCAGGAACTCGCCCCACTGCGTGCCGCCCATCTTGCGGCTCAGATACGGGCCTTCGATGTGCAGGCCGGCAATGGCAGAGCCGGGGACAGCCATCAGCTCTTCGCAGGTCTGTACGGCCTTGGCAATGGTTTCGAACGTCGAAGAGGACAAGGTGGGCAGGACGGTTGTAGAGCCGTGGCGCAGGTGCGTCTGCACAGCGGTGGTGAAGGCTTCAGGAGTGGCTTCGGTGAAGTCGTGTCCGCCGCCGCCATGGGCGTGCATGCTGACAAAGCCCGGCACGATGTTCATGCCCTTGGCATCGATGACATTGGCACCGATGATGGCCATGTCGCTGTTGGTTACTTCCAGTATTTTCCCGTCACAGATCAGGACGGAGCCGTCCTTCAACCATCCCTGCGGGGTAAGGATGCGGCCGTTTATGATTTGAGTCAACATAAGAATTCTTCGATTTGAGGTTTATAGCTTGTTTGTTCCTTCCACCAGTTCGCCCATGGCCCATACGGCCCGTACGTTCAGGTCGTCGTCGAGGGCGATGATGTCGGCATCCTTCCCCTTTTCCAGGGTTCCCTTGCGGTCGAGCACCCCCATGATGCGGGCCGGTGTTTCGGAACACATGCGGCAGGCATCCTGCAAGGGGATTTCGGCTTTCTGCACGATGGTGCGGATCAGGCGGTCCATCGTGGCGATGGAACCGGCCAGGGCCGAACGGTCGGCCAGCTTGCACACACCGTCTTCGATGATGACGCGCGGGTCGAACGCTTCCTGGCTGTCGCTGGCTGCGCAGGCCAGGGCATCGGTGATGAGGGCCGTCCGTTCCACGCCCTTGGCACGGTAGACCAGACGGAGAATCGTGGGCGGTACGTGGATGCCGTCGGCCACCACTTCCACGGTCATGTCGTCAATCAGGTAAATGCTCTCCACCGTCCCTTCGTACTTGTAGCCGCTGCGTTTGTGGAAGCCCGGCATGGCATTGTAGAAGTGGGTGGCATGCGTGAATCCGGCCTGGAAACCGGTGCTGATGTCTTCAAACTCGGCCTGGGTATGTCCGGCAGAAGCCACTATGCCTTTCGAGGTGATGTACTTGGCAAACTGCATGGCTCCCGGCAGTTCCGGCGCGGCATCCCACCGCTTGATGCAGTGCGTGTTCTCCAGCAGGGGGATGTATTCGTTCGGGTCGGGGTTCTTAATGTTTTCTGGCATCTGTCCGCCGGCCATCTTCATGTTGAAGTAGTGACCTTCGAGGTGCAGTCCCAGCACGGGGCTGTTCAGTTCGGCCATCAGCTTCTCGGTCGTTTCGGCAGCCGCATAGATCATAGGCATGGTCGACGACGACAAGGTGGGGAAGATACTGGTCGTTCCGTGCTGCATGTGCGCCTTGACGGCAGCGCGGAAGGCATCTTCCGAGCCTTCCATGAAGTCACGTCCGCCACCTCCGTGACAGTGTATCTCGACGCCGCCCGGCACGATGTACATGCCTTTGGCATCAATCAGTGTTGCTCCAACTATAGGAAGGTCGCAGTTGCTTACTTCCAGAATCTTGTGGTCTCTGATGAGTACGGAGCCGCCCTTCAACCAGCCTTGCGGGGTGAGAATGCGGGCATTGTAAATTTGGGTTAGCATACTTCTTTAGGTATAACATTGTGATGAATTGCCCCAAAGATAAAAAAATAATCCGACATCCTGTACAGGACGTCCCCACTTTTTTTTGCTGCAACGGCGAAACTCCGTAAAAAAAGGCGGATTCCTTAAAAGACACGGCTCTTTCATTTAAGGAGAAAAAGATGACAAAAGCTCCCTTACCCGATTCAGTGCGAATTGGGCAAGTTTCTTTGGCTGTATTTCAGACAGTTATCTTTTTCTTAAAATCAAACTTTTTTCATTTTTGGGCTAAAAATCGTATCA
>JALEPZ010000035.1 GCA_022767125.1 Phocaeicola plebeius | reverse complement strand
AGATACAGGGCTATGGACAGGACGAAGTGGTGCGTCAGTTGGCCGGTGGTACCGAGCTGCACCTCATCGTGGCACAGATAAAAGGATATGATCTGATCCGACTGGAGGAAATAAGTCCGTTGTAAAGCTACTTTTCTCCTGTGAATTCCATCTGTAGCCCCAATCTACGAGTTTCCTGAAAGGGAATTTGTCACCGATCTTCACCGCTTCCTGACCAGCTTCAGCACCACCACTTCGGAAGGAGTGAACAGGCGGACATCCCGACGAGACGTACCGATACCGTTGCTGACAATGACGGGGATGCCTTGGCTGTTGTACTTCAGCCCGGTCAGGAAGCGGTTGCCGTAGTGCGAGAAACGGGCCAGTGACCACCGGCGGAACAGGCTGACCTGCCCGCCGTGGGTATGACCCGCCAAAGCAATGTCCGTATGGGTGATGGGGACATCCTCTACATAGTCAGGCGTATGCGTCAGCAATACCACAAAATCTTCGTCGCGAAGTGCCAATGTGGGGGAAATTCCGTTCCGCTGCAAGTCGAAAGGATTCCGTACCCCTGCCAACAGAATAAACGCGGTGTCTCTGCGCAGGGTATCGACTCTGTGCTCCAACAGCCGCACCCCCGTCGCCGCCATCGCCCGGCGGGCCAGCGTATCGGCCATACCCCGTTCGTGGTTGCCCATCACGGCAAAGGTACCGCATTCGGTCTGCACCTGCTGTAAGGCCCGGAACAGCTCCCCGACATCCCCTCCGTGGCGTCCCCGATAGTCACCGCCCAGCAAGAGCACATCGGCAGCCGTGCCCTGCAAGGTACGTACCAAGCCCTCCAACCGCTTCTTCCCGAAACGGCTTTCATAATGGAAATCGGTAGCGAAGGCGATGCGGAACCCGTCGAATGGTTCAGGTACCTGAGGATCGCACCATTCGTACTCCTTGACTCTCCCCACTGCTCCGTAGTGGGACAGCGAGGCAGTGGCGCAGGAGGCCAGAAGCATTCCTCCCATCAGCAAGCCCCCTCCACAGCGGATGCACCGCCCATATATTTTTCGAAGATATTGCATTCCAACCTGTGCTATCAGTTTAACGTAAAACAATGGCGCAATTTATCATTGCAAATTTTGCGGTAAAATTACTGAAAAGCCGTCTAACCGCCAAACCATCCAGGCAAATAGTGCATAGAATAGCCATTTTCCTCCTATAGTCACTTTATTTGGCTATTTATTATCATTCTTCTACTATTTATTATATATTTGCAAACGATTATCATTAATTTCTTTATACCTTGATTATGAATTATCGCTTGAGCTCGATTATTGCTTTATTTTTTTGGACCTGCTCTTTATTGGCTCAAAATCCATATATAATCAATCATTTGCAAGGGCTGTCGAACAGTGCCGTACTATGTGTCTATCAGGATAGTGTGGGACTGATGTGGTTTGGAACATATGATGGCCTCAACTGTTATGACGGTAAACGCATAGAGTCCTATAGGGCTGACTTCTCCAAGGACAAGACATTAGACAACAATATCATCTCACGTATTCAGCCTACCACAAACCATCACCTGTGGGTACAAACTTTCAGCGGTCTCAATCTCTTCTCATGCAAGGACATGAGTGTCATTGACAACTACGAATTTCCCAACGAAGAGACATTGGTATTTTCAGATGCGAAAGGTCACAGCTGGGTATTAGGCACCCAATACCTTTATTACTACCATCTGGAGCTAAAGCAATTCATACGTATCCATACCATCGACTACCCCTTAGCCAATTTGAGTCACTCTGCATTTGTGGATGAAAAGGGCGCACTTTGCGTGATTCCTAACAAAGGAACAAACATACATCGTTACACACTTGACCGCTTTAGTGGAGATAAGAGTTTGGTCAAGCTCTCAATCACCTCCAGCCAACTTCACAATAGACCCATAACGGATACCTTTTACCACCATGGAATTCTCTATTTTATCGATGCCCAACAAAACCTTTTTCTCTACGATGTAGCGCGAAGCACCAAGATGTTTGTCCGTAACGTAGCCTCACTGATTAACCAGTATGGCCGTTTCAATAACATTATCTCCTACCACGATGAGTTGATTGTGACATTAATGAATGGAGGAATTCTTCATCTGAGATCTTCAGAACGTTATGGTGAAGAAATGATACGGTCTGATATCCGCGCATTTGATATGTTTCATGATGCCAATCAGGACATCCTATGGTTAGGAACAGATGGCCAAGGCGCAGTGATGCTGTATACTCAGCACTCCAACGCATGCAATCTGCTGATGAATCAAGTAGCCCCCACGGTGATGGGTCAGGTTAGAGGCATATTAACCGACAGCTTAGGCAATCTCTGGATAGGGACAAAGGGAGACGGCCTGCTGAAGATAGCGATGTATGATAAAGAGGAGAGACCCGACACAGAGATTTATCTGCCCCATCGTAAAACCCAGGCTCACTACTACCAACGAAAGGCCGATTTCAATCCTGTTTTCACCCTCTGGAAAAAACGCTTCAACAACGACTTTTGGGTGGGCCGTTCCGATTCCACCCTTAGCTACTACTCCTATCAAAGAGATCAGATTGAACGGGTTCATGGAACCTTGTCAGAACGTCTGTTTGAATTGCATGGACTCTACGAAGAGAACGACTCCACTTTGTGGATGGCCACCATAGGTAGTGGGATCATGCGAGTCTCCATTTCCGGTTACGACCAGCCACACATCGTCTCTTCCCGGCAACTCCCGTGCATGAGTGGTGAAAAGGCTATCATGGAATTCTCCTCACTCTTGTCCGAAGGAGACAGTGTATTATGGTGCGGGTCGAGAGGATATGGATTGGTGCGCATCAGCATGGCCAATCAGCAGGTTCAAGTGATTTCACTGAAAGAGAGGTTGAAAAAGGCAGTCGATGATATCCTTTGCCTCTGTGCCTACAATGACCAACTGCTCTTTGTGGGCACCACAGCCGGATTGGTGACCATTGAAAAGAAAGATGACCAGTTGTCCTACAGATACATCGGGCACAATCTGGGTTTATCCAACGACATGATTCATGGTATATTAAAGGACAATCAGGGCATGTTATGGCTCAGTACCAACAAAGGGATAAAGGAATACGACCCCCAGACCGGCGGTTCATACGCTTATTACTATAGTAGGGGGATGAAGATCGGCGAGTTCAGCGATGACAGTTATTACCGCTGTCCCTATACCGGAAGGCTGTTTATGGGTGGCATCAATGGACTGATTTATATGCAGGACACCCATGACTCTCCCGATGAATACTATCCTCCAATCGTGATGCGCAGGATACGAATCAACGGCCAGGAGCAAAAGCTGAATGCCTTTTTGAACCCAACTACCCATACAATCAGACTCTCTGAAGGGCAAAACAACTTCTCGCTGGAGTATGCCGCGTTAGACTATCTGCACACCGACATTGAATACGCCTATCTGCTGGAAGGATACGATAAGGAGTGGAGCCAATTTTCCAAAGAGAACTATGCCGATTTCCAGGATATCCCCCATGGCACCTATACGTTCAAAGTCAAGTACAAGAAAGATGCCTTGGACTCCGTGTGTAAGGAGCTAAGCTATACGATTGTGATTGACCCCTACTGGTATCATTCATCAGCAGCTCATGCGCTTTATATCCTATTCCTGATAGCCCTGTTTACCGCTTTGATGTACTACTTGTGGAGACAGGGCTGGTGGAGCAAGATACAGGATGCTTGCCAGGTGTTGACCCTTCCTGATGGACTTCCTGAAACGAAAGGCACAGAGCAATCTCCGTCAGACCTTGCCCGGTTCCCTTATGCCACGACCGACGAGCAGAAGCAGTTGGCCCACGCCATCAAGGGCATCATTGACCAATTTCTGGATCATGAAGAAATGGGAACGACCTATTTGGCAGAGAAGATGCACATGAGCCCAAGACAATTTTATCGGAAATTCAAAGAACTTTCAGGGACGAATCCTGGTGACTATATCAAGAACTATAAAATGGAAAAAGCGGCCCATCTGCTTCGTAACACTACACTCTCTATTCAGGAAGTGATGGACGCTATAGGCATTGCCAGCCGGCCCTATTTTTATAAAGAGTTTGCACGAAAGTATCATACCACCCCCAACCAGTACAGAAAGAGCCAGGAAGAGCCAAAACCAGGAGACATGAAAGAGGGAACCTAATGCTTTATTCGGTCTTTACGGCCTAGATTCTACTTGTTCTCATTCCAGACAAACACTATCTATTCAACTCATAAACAGGGTTTTACTCTATTCTCTATCTACTCTTTCATTCTACTTTAAGACTTTTTCGGACTATGTTCAAGAAATGTCTTTTTAGAGGATATTAATTAGTTATTACATTTCTATTTTTGTCATGTAAAACATATCTAATATCCATTACAATTATGCTTAAAAGAGTAGTAAATGCGTGTCTGTTTCTATGCTTGACCCTACCATTCCAAGCCCGAGAGAATACTCCCCAAAATGCTATTGACTATGTCAATCCACTGATTGGCACCCAGGGAATGGGTCACACTTTTCCGGGTGCGTGTGTGCCTTTCGGTATCGTTCAGTTAAGTCCGGATACGGATACTATCCCTCACAATGTGAATGGAACCTATCAGGAAAAGGCGTATGCCTACTGTGCGGGATACCAGTATCAGGATCCCACCATCGTAGGGTTCAGTCACACTCACCTCAGCGGCACCGGACATTCAGACCTGGGCGACATCTTGATAATGCCCGCTGTTGGCGAAATCAAGTTGAATCCAGGCAGAGCCAATGCACCCGAAGAGGGCTATCGCTCACGATTCAATCACGATACAGAAAAAGCCAGTGCCGGATACTACGAGGTGATGCTGGAAGAGAATGGTATCAAAGCACAACTCACTGCCACCCAGCGCGTAGGCGTACATCAATACACCTTTCCTAAGAAGGGAGGCGATGGACACCTCGTTATAGACTTGACCCATGGCATTTATAATTATGATGGCAAAACTCGCCTCGCTTTTCTCCGCGTCGAGAACGATACGTTGTTGACCGGTTACCGCATCACAGAGGGATGGGCCAGAACAAACTACACCTACTTCGCCATCTCCTTCTCTCAGCCTATCCAATCGTATGGTTTTAAGGACAAGAAGCCATCAACCTACAAAGGTTTCTGGCGCCGATTCAACCAGTATGAAAACTTCCCGGAAATGGCCGGACGGGAAGTGGTATCCTATTTCCACTTCAATACCACAGAACACCCAACGCTGCTGGTCAAAGTGGCTCTCTCTGGAGTCAGCACAGAAGGGGCTCTCAAAAACCTGAAAGCCGAGGCAGAAGGCAAGACCTTCAATGAATTGGCTCAAAAGGCCGCAGAGCAGTGGAATAAAGCCCTCTCAGCACTGCAGATTGAGGGAACAGACGATGACAAGGCGATGCTTTACACCTCGTTCTACCACACGTTGATCAACCCTTCTGTCTATATGGACGTCGATGGAAAGTATCGCGGATTAGATCATACTATACATCAGGCCGATGGATTCACCAATTATACCATCTTCTCGCTTTGGGATACCTATCGCGCAGAACATCCTTTCCTGAACCTTTTCTTCCCCAAGGAGGATAGGGACATGGTGAAATCCATGATTGCCCATCAGCAGCAAAGTGTCCATCACATGCTGCCGGTGTGGAGTCTGATGGGAAATGAAAACTGGTGTATGGGAGGATATCATGCAGTGCCCGTGCTGGCTGATGCCATTTGCAAAGAGAACTATGCAGACCAGGGCGAAGCACTAAAAGCAATGGTAGAGACCTCGAATGTAAGCTATTACGATTATCTTTCCGACTACATCAAACAGGGCTACGTGCCCTTTGAGAAGAGCAGCACCTCGGCCTCAACTACCTTGGAATATGCCTATGATGATTGGTGTATCTATTATACAGCGTTGAAAGAAGGTAATCAGGAGGTGGCTTCACGCTATCGTCAACGTGCATTGAACTACCGTAACCTCTTCCACCCTACCCTGAAGTTCATCGCTCCGCGCTATGCTGATGGTACCTTTATGCCCGATTTTGATCCCTTGCAAACGCATGGTGAGGGCTTCATCGAAGGTAATTCATGGAACTTTTCTTTTTATGCGCCACACGATGTGTTGGGCCTGATGAAGGCCATGGGCGGCGAGAAGGTCTTCATCAAGCGCCTGAACCAGTTATTCGAAATGGAACTGCCTGCACACTACTATGAAAAGAACGAAGATATCACCGAAGAGGGATTGATTGGCGGATATGTCCATGGCAACGAGCCCAGTCACCACATTCCTTATCTATATGCCTGGACCTCAAAGCCTTGGCATACCCAATATTGGGTACGGCATATTGTCAACCGCATGTACCGCAACCATATTGACGGACTGGGAGGCAACGACGATTGCGGGCAGATGTCAGCATGGTATCTCTTTACCGTAATGGGATTCTATCCCGTCTGCCCCGGATCCGAACAATATGTCCTAGGGGCTCCACGCTTCACCTATCTGAAAGCCACCTTGCCTAATGGCAAGAGTCTGGAGATTAAAGCTCCTGGCGTCAGCGACAAGAATTGCTACGTACGTTCCCTGCGAATCAATGGTCAGGTAGTCAACCGTCTTTATGTCACGCATCAAGAGGTACTTGATGGAGGCCTCTGGGAGTTTGAAATGAGCGAAAAGCCCGCCACTCAGCGTGGTCGTAAATCCAATGAGAAACCCTATTCATTCACCCAAAACTAACTCAAAACCATGAAACAGATGAAATGTATATGCAGTGTCATGCTCCTTGCGGCAGCACTCAGCTCATGCCGGCACGAAAGCCAACAAGAGGTATCCGATGATTGGTCCAACTACCCTGTAGGCCATATCGCTTTTGAAGATAAAGCACCCGACAGCAGAGGTTCTGCCATCTATCATCACATCGTCACCCACCCCGAGGACTATATCACCGCTCGGGCTAAGGAAGTGCTGTCTACGCTTTACTTCTCACCGGCAGACAGTATCGTGCCCGTGGATACCCTCCATTATTCCCTGCAAGATATCAAAGGCGTCTCCGCCAAAGATGGCGGAAATGGGGTGGTCAGCATTTTCTACAGCACCCAGCATATAGAGAAATCCTTCGCTGAGAACGATACTGCAAAGGTGCTCTTCGAGACGCGTGGTGTACTGCTGCATGAATTGACTCATGCCTACCAGCTGGAGCCTCAAGGCATCGGCAACTATGGCAACAGCCGTGTATTCTGGGCCTTTATCGAAGGTATGGCGGATGCCGTACGCATAGCCAACGGTGGCTTCGGAGAGGGGGCGCGTCCCATTGGCGGAAGCTATATGGACGGCTATCGTACAGCAGGCTATTTCTTCGTCTGGCTGCGCGATCACAAAGACCCCGATTTCTTGAAGAAGTTCAACCGCAGCACGCTGGAGGTCATCCCCTGGTCATTCGAAGGAGCTATCCAACACGTCTTAGGTCAAGAGTATCACATCGATGAACTCTGGCATGAGTATCAAGTAGCTGTAGGCGACATAGAAGTTTAACCTTATTTGATCCGATATTTCCCATGAAAAAGTTGTTACTATCTATCTGCACGGCCACCCTGTTGTGCAATCTCCTCCAGGCCGAAGACTTGACTCATTATGTCAAGCCTTTGGTCGGAACGGATGGCTATGGCAATGTCTATCCCGGTGCTCAAATTCCATTTGGAGGCATTCAGATCAGTCCGGATACCGACGACCGTTTCTACGATGCCGCTGCGGGGTATAAGTATAACCATACCTCCATTCAAGGCTTCAGCCTGACGCACCTGAGCGGTACGGGTATTCCTGATTTGGGCGATTTTCTCTTCGTTCCCGGAGTTGGAGAGGCCCAACTGGTGCCGGGTACACGTGAGAATCCCGACGAAGGCTACCGTTCGCGCTACTCGCACGACAGAGAGTGGGCATCGCCCAACTATTATGCAGTAGAGCTGCAGGATTATGGCGTAAAGGCAGAAATGACCGCCGGCTTACGCAGCGGCATGCTTCGCTTCACCTATCCGAAGAGCGATCAGGCGTTTGTGATGATTGACATGAACCACACCCTTTGGCAGCATTGTGAATGGGCCAATCTGCGTGTGCTGAACGACTCGACGCTGACAGGCTACAAGCTGGTGAAAGGTTGGGGCCCCGAACGGCACATCTACTTTACGGCCACCTTCTCGAAGCGACCGGACAGCCTCCGAATCTATCAAGAAGGCAAGCCGGTCATCTACAACACCTCACGCTTCCGCAGCGATCGCGAAGCATGGGGAAAGAACCTCATGGTTGTGGCTTCATTTAAGACCGACGAGAACGAGCAGATCAGCGTAAAGACCGCCATCTCTGCCGTCAGCACCGAAGGGGCCATGGGCAATATCAAGGAATTAGACCACCTCTCATTCGATGACTTGCACCAGAAGGGCGTGGCTTTGTGGCAAGAAGAGCTGTCGCGTTATCAGGTAACTGGCAGCGATCGGTTGAAAGAGACCTTCTATACTTCGGCGTATCATGCCGCACTCCACCCCTTCCTCTTCCAAGATGCGGATGGCAGATACCGCGGTTTGGATAAGAATATCGAGAAGGCAGAAGGCTTTGCGAACTATACCACGCTCTCGTTGTGGGATACCTATCGGGCTTTCCACCCTTGGCTCAACTTGGTCCATCAGGAGCTGAATGCCAACATCGCCAACTCCATGCTGGCCCACTACAATAAAAGCGTGGAGAAGATGTTGCCCATCTGGTCCTTCTACGGCAATGAGACGTGGTGTATGATTGGTTATCATGCGGTCTCTGTCCTGGCCGATATGATTGTCAAGGATGTAAAGGGCTTTGACCATGAGAAAGCGTTTGAGGCGATGGTAACTACCGCCATGAATCCTCATTACGACTGTCTGCCCTTCTACCGCGACCACGGCTACGTACCTTTCGACCAGGAGGCGGAGTCGGTATCCAAGACACTGGAATACGCCTATGACGACTATTGCATTGCCCAGGCAGCCAAGAAACTGGGCAAAGAGAAAGAGTATGCCTACTTCCTGAACAGCGCCCTTTCCTACCAAACATTGATTGATCCTGAAACCAAATATATGCGCGGAAAAGACAGTCAAGGCACCTGGCGCACTCCCTTCACACCTATAGCTTATCAGGGTCCTGGCTCCGTGCATGGCTGGGGCGACATCACGGAGGGATTCACCATGCAATACACGTGGTACGTACCTCACGATGTACAAGGTTATATCAATTTGGCAGGCAAAAAATTGTTTAAGCACCGCCTGGATGAACTGTTCACCGTTGAACTGCCGGAAGACATTCCCGGAGCACACGATATTCAAGGACGTATTGGTGGATACTGGCATGGGAATGAGCCATGTCACCATGTAGCTTATCTCTACAACTACCTGGGTGAGCCCTGGAATTGCCAGAAGTGGGTACGCGAGATTGTGTCCCGGTTCTATGGCAATACGCCTGGTGCACTGAGTGGCAATGACGACTGCGGCCAAATGTCGGCCTGGTATATGTTCAACTGCCTGGGATTCTATCCTATTGCCCCGTCAAGCAATATCTATAATTTGGGTTCGCCCTGTGCAGAAGGTGTAGAGGTGACGCTGAGTAATGGGAAGCTATTGAAAATCACAACAGAGAACTGGTCAGAAGAGAACCTCTACGTTCGTGAGGTGTATTTGAACGGCACGCGGTATGACAAGTTATACCTTACTTATGACGATATCAAAGAGGGGGCCCACCTCCATTACGTGATGGCCCAACGTCCCAATTACACCCGAGGAAAAGCAAAATCAGCACTGCCTCCCTCCCTGTCAAGCGATAAGAATACAATGAAATACGTACCCATTATTAACCAATAAAAAAAAGTATGAAAAATGAATGATTTTAGATTTTTAAGCAGGTCGCTTTGTGGTCTGCGTAACAGCTCATTTGTAGCCCTTATGGCTTGCAGTGTGGGTGCTACCCCAGCCATAGCAGCCAGCTACGAAGCAAGTGCGGTGGAAGCTACACAGCAATCCACCAAGGTAAAAGGAACAGTTGTAGACAAGGAGAATATCCCCGTAATCGGTGCAACTGTTTTAGTGGAAGGCACTCAAACGGGTGTCATTACCGACATCGACGGTAATTTCAGCATTGACGTTCCTCAGAAAACCAGTAAACTGGTAATTTCGTATATCGGTTTCTCACCTGTTACAGTTGCTCTCAACGGTCGTACACAACTTAACGTGACACTGTTTGAGGAGAGCGTCAATCTGCAAGAAGTGGTTGTGGTGGGTTACAACACCGTGAAGCGCAATCAGTTGACAGGTTCTGTTGATTTGGTCAAGAGTGATAAGATTGCCAACCAGACTTCTGCCACGCTGGAAGATCGTTTGCAAGGTAAAGTGGCAGGTCTGATGATTTCTACCGGTTCTGGCCAACCCGGTTCTAACGACGTGAAGATTCGCATTCGCGGTACCGGTTCTATCAATGGTTCTAACACCCCGCTCTACATTCTGGATGGTGTAATGATTGAAGCTGCACAGTTCGCTTCGCTGAACAATGACGATATCGCTGACATCCAAGTGCTGAAAGATGCATCTGCTACGGCCATCTATGGTTCGCGTGGTGCCAACGGTGTGATTGTCATCACCAGCAAACGCGGTAAGGAGGGACGTACGCAGGTGAGCTACAACCTGAAGGTGGGCTCATCCATCATGCGCGATCCCAAGACCCGCATGATGACCGGTCCTGAGAATGTGCTCTATCAAACCTATTGCGTAGAGGCCGTTCCTAATTCAAAGAGTTTTCCATTGATGCACCTGCTTGGTCTTGAAATCAAAGAGAAGAACGGAACCATTTCAACAGATGAACTGAATGAGTTGAATGCCGGCCGAGGACGCCTGGAATCTGCGCGTAACACCGATACCGACTATCTAGACGAGATGACTCAGAACGGTTTCCTCATGGAGCACAGCCTCTCCATCAACGGGGGTAATGAAAAGACAAAGTTCTTTATCTCCGGTTCTTTCCTGGATCAAGATGGCGTGTTGAAGAAATCGGCTATGAAGCGTTACGCTGGTCGATTCAACATCGATCACAAGTTGAATAAACTGATTGACTTCGGTGTACGCGCCAGTGTAGGTTACGCTGATTCCGACTTCTCAGACCCCGATACAGGTAGCGCCTATCGCTCAAGTTATCAGAACCCCTGGTTCACAGCGCTTTTGGCCTATCCTTATGAGGATGCCACGACTTGGTATAACGGCGATAACCCCACGCTGATTACCAAGTATTTTGACCAAAAGAAGGGATTGCTTCGCTTGGTGGGCTCGGCCTATGTCAATGTGAATATCACCGACTGGTTGCGCTTCAAGACGAACTTCGGTATCGACTACTACAATGTGAAGACCAGAGCAACCCTCGACCGTGAGCACCCCAAGGCTTCACAGAATCATGGTTACATGGATCAGGCCACCTCGGATACCCGTCGCTATACCTGGACCAATACGTTGAACTTCATGAAGACTTTCAATGAGATTCATGCCCTCTCAGGAGTGGCTGGTTTCGAGCTCTTCGATGGCACCTACTACGGCTTTAACCAAAGAGGTTATGATTTGGATCCCTATATGAAGGATTCTCCGGCCGGTATCGGTGACAAGACGGGAGCGTCTGACTTCCCGCCCTCCATCGGTGGCAGCAGAACGCGTAGCAACCTGCTGTCGCTCTTTACACAGTGGAACTACACCTTGAAAGACCGTTATAACTTCTCTGCCAGCTTGCGTTACGATGAAAGCTCTAAATTCATTGGGAGCAACAAAGATGCTATCTTCTGGTCTGTAGGTGCCGCATGGGACATGAGCCGTGAAGAGTTTATGAGCCGGTTCAAGAAGATTGACCAGCTGAAGATTCGTGCCAGTTATGGTACGACAGGTAACCAGGATGGTATCGGTGACTTCGTTACCTCGAATGGCTATTCCAAGACTTCCTACAATGGCCAATCGGGTTACTACCATAGTGTGCTGGGTAACAACAACCTGAAGTGGGAAACTTCAGCCCAGTTCGATTTGGGTGCAGACCTGCGTATGTTTGGTCACAGACTGAATGTGTCTGCCGACTTCTATGTCAAGAACACCAATGACCTGCTCATGAGCAAGACCATCTCTCAGACCTCTGGTTATGGATCGATTACCACCAATGCCGGTTCAATCCGCAACACGGGTGTGGAACTCGCAGTAAGCGGTACCCCCATCCGTACGAAAGATTTCGAATGGAACATCGGTGCCAATATCACCTTCAACAAGAACAAAATTACTGACCTCGGTGCTTGGGCCAACGAAGATAACCGATTCATCAACGGCGATATCCTCTACGAAGTAGGCAAGGCCCTCGGTACTTGGTGCATGGTAGAATGGGCAGGCGTCAATCCTCAAACCGGTGAGGTATGGTTCAATGATCAGAAGGGTGGAAAGACAGAAAATATCTCAGAGGCCCCCAAAGTTGACAAGTTTAAATCTTCTGAAGTCCCTATCTTTGGAGGATTTGACACCAGCCTTACCTACAAGGGCTTCTCGCTCGCTGCCAACTTTACTTATGCGCTCGACTACTATATCATGAACGCTGCCCGTTGGTACATTGATAACCATAACTTCAATGGAAACAAACCTGCGTACATGCTGACCATGTGGCGCCAGCCGGGCGACGTGACTAACGTTCCGCGTTTCGGTGCGCAGAACAACCCCAGCCCATGGGCCTCTCAATTCCTGGAAGACGCCTCATACCTGAAGTTGAAAGTGGTTCGCCTGGGTTGGACGCCTTCACGCAAATTACTCTCCCAGCAGAGAATCTTCCAGTCCATCAATCTCTTTGCACAGGCTGAGAATGTCTTTACCATTACAAACTATCGTGGAATGGATCCAGAGGTCAGCGGCAATACGGACCAGATGTCTTATCCTACTCCGTTGACACTTACGTTTGGTGCAACCATCAACTTTTAACCCTTTAAAATAGGATTACGATGAAAATATTCTATAAAAGCATTTTTGCTCTCGCATTGGCCGCTACTTCATTGACGTCGTGCGACTTCACAGATCTGACTCCTACCGATCAGATTGACGACAGTTCCATCTACAGTTCTGTCTCTTCATTAGAACAAACCGTGACGGGTGCCTATGCACTGATGTCCTATAAACAACTGATACGCGTCAGCTCGGTGTTGAGCGACGATGTCATCAAAGGTGGTCAGAACGGTGGTGCCGGTGATGATACCTACCAATGGACATACACAGCCCCCACTGGCGAACATAACGATATCTGGTCACGACAGTACCGTATCATTAACCTGACGAACCGCATTCTGCAAGGTGCTGAGAGTGTACAGGTGAATGGTACGGACGAAACGGCCAGAAAGAACAACTGCATTGGTACGGCCAAGTTCCTTCGCGCGTACAGCGCACTGGAGCTGCTGCTCTATTTCTCGGACATTGAGAACGAAAGCAGTTATGGTATCCCCTATGTTACTGAACCCGTTGTGTTGGAAACTCCCGGTCGTAACACGGTAAAAGAGTGCTTCGATTTGATCATTGAGGATTTGAACGATGCACGTTCGCTCTTGTCGCTGAGCAAGCCCTCTACACCCGGATATGCTAATCAGTTGGCAGTGGATGCCCTGTTGGCCCGTATCTACCTCTATCGCCACGATTACGCAAAGGCTGATGAGTATGCAAAGACGGTGCTCAATCAGATGCCTCTGGCCGACATCAATGAGTATGCTGACATTTGGAGTGATAAGAGCGAGAAAGAGGTGATCTGGAAGTTGAAGCGCAATACAGGTGATGAAACCATCGGAACCATCTTCTGGAGCGGTGATAACAGTAGCGCATTTGAACCTTCACCAGAGTTTATCGGATGTTTTGGCGAGGGTGACGTGCGTTTGGCAACCTTTGTAGGCGATGGCGTTGACCGCGATAACGTACCTGTAAAACGTGTCAATAAATATAAAGGATCTGATGCAAACGTAGGTTTGGCAGATGCCAAGATGATTCGTTCCTCAGAGATGCTCCTCATTCGTGCGGAAGTAGCCGCACAGAATGATCTCACCACTGCCAACCAACTGCTGAACCAACTGCGTTCTAAACGTATTGAAGGCTGGGTAGATCAGACGTATAACACCAAGGCTGATTTTATCGACCAACTGTTGATAGAGCGCCGCCGTGAGCTCTGCTTCGAGGGGCATCGTTTCTTCGACATGCGCCGCTACAAGAGACCACTCTACAAGCCTCTTATCAACAAAACTCTCGAAGTCGGGAATTACCGATGGATAATGCCGATTCCTACGGGCGAAATGCAGGGCAATAGTGTCATTGCCGGCCAACAGAATCCAGGCTATTAATCGAATCGCTTACCATCCATAGGAGAGACAGAGAGAGAAGACTCCTATAGATCAGAGAAGACTCAGTTAGCTAACAGGGTAGCAGACTGAGTCTTCCTTTGTGCGTTGTTTTTCTATAACGTTCCTCAGTTCTCATTGCATCTTCCCAATATATTTAGTCGTCCATTGCCAAGATGGAACCAGGCATACTAGAGAATATGTCATTTGTCACGAATGTCATTTGTCATTAAGACCACTTTTGTTGGTACGCCACGAAGTTGGTTTTGTCATTTGTCATTTGTCATTTGTCATTAAGACCACTTTCGTTGGTAAAGCCACGAAGTTGGTTTTGTCATTTGTCATTAAGACCACTTTCGTTGGTATGCCACGAAGGGGGTTTGTCATTTGTCACGAATGTCATTTGTCATTAAGACCACTTAGCATGTAGTTCGACTCCCCAAAATTTACGCTCTCTCCTCTTTTTATAGATTAATATATATATAAATATAATAATATTATATTTATATATATATTAAAATTAGATTCGTATTTTTTCTTCTTTCTTTTACCACCCCTGGATTTCCCGCTGTCCGAGAATCGTCTTTTCGCTTTCCGTTCCCTCGGTCTGCTCCACTGAGGGGTTGGAAGGTGTCTTAATGACATTAATGACAAATGACAAATGACAAATGACATGGAAAGGCTTTCCCCCTGTCATTTCGAACGAAGTGAGAAAACCTGGCACAGGCCTATTTCCCCGATGCCGCCCCACGTGGCCGTGCGCCACCGCTTCCTTACCCAGCGCGAAGTGCGGCTCATCCGCCGTTTTCTGGGCGAACCGTGATCCGAACAACCGCAGTTATCAACTCATAAGAATAACTGTTATAATACTTCTACAACAGCCATTATCAAACACTTACAACGTCCATTCTTACAAAATCCCGCTGAGTTAACGACGTTAAACGACGTCGGCCCGTCAGCCATTTCCTAACTTTGCTCCTGTGAACGGGGAAGACAGGTCCGGACCCCCATCCTCGACACAACGCAAACTGAGTATTTACCCTTAAAAACCATTGAACTATGCCTAAAGCTTACAAAGTCGTAAAGAGAACCATCCTGTTCGACAAAGAGAATCCCCGCAACGTCTACAGCGTTGCCCCTGTG
>JALEPZ010000023.1 GCA_022767125.1 Phocaeicola plebeius | reverse complement strand
CTTCTGCAACTCGATAAGCACCAGATGCTCACGCCCGTCCTCTTCTCGGATGGTCGCCCCGAAATCGATGCGGAACATCGAGATGTCGGTGCGCGACACGTTGACATACTCGTGCGGACGTTGCTCTACCTTCACCACGTTCTTCTTCAACAGGGCGGAAAGAAGGATGCGGGCGATGCGCTCGTCCTCCATCAGGTATTTGAACACCGTATCATAGATGGGATTCGCGATATACAATATCATGGCTCTTCGGTTTTAGTTGTTCTGAAATACTTTTAGTAGCAAAGATACATTGATATTCTGAGATTTGCAAGAAAATCGGAGAAAAACGTGATTATGGATGGGACAAGGGGGAATCATATCTCAACATCTTTCTAATCGTCTGAGTGGTGCTGTCATGATGTATGATAATGTCCGTACCGGAATTCAGCGGTCTCCTGTCTTCGTGCCCACCCTGTCGGAACCGATGGCTTCGACAGCGTCCTGCAGCCGCGGATTGAGAGAGTAACTCCTCGATATTTGCATCAAAGAGTCGGACAACATCCGGCTCACCTCCGCAGGCCGTTCCGACGACTGTATAATTACGGCAAACACCTCAAGCGCATGCCATATACTCATCACCATCTCCAACGTAAGTGTCGGGTCAGGATGCCGATCGTCGAGCTTCTTCAGGGTGCGGTAGTTGATGCCCAATTCATTGGCTGCATGATTGATAGACCTCAGACCCAGATGGCGGATCATCTTCGTGAACTCGCGGGCGGCGACTGCCACCCACTCGTGGCTTTGTCGCTTCCTTGATTCCATGTTTCATACACCGTTTTTGGTTAGGCCTTCGGATAAGCCAGGAATGAAACATTAAGAAATCAAAAAGGATGGTTAAAAAGCCTTTCAATTTGTGCACTATATAGAGTACAAAACCACTAAAATATTTCCACTACATTTACCACTGAATCCGGTAACGGACAAGAATTTTTAATTTAACATTTATAGATATATGGAATCAATTTCTTATTTTCCCTCCCTCCTCGCAACGAAGCCCGAGAGCGTGTCGTGGGAGAAGATGATGGAAGTGTTGAGGGGCGACTGCCTCAGCGGGATTACTTCTCAGTACAGGGCCTTGCGCTCGCAACTCGACAGGACGGAGGCTTCAGGCGACAAGAACGCCGCCGACAGCCTCAAGGCCGAGATGAAGAAGGTCAAGATGGGAATCCCCGCCATAGTGTGCCAGGCTCACCTCGAAGGGGGCAAGGACAAGTCCTGCATACGCAGCTACACGGGCTACATGATGGCTGACTTCGACCATGTGCCGGCCGACAGGCTCGCCGAGGCACTCGCCGTGGTGAATGCCGACCCGCACACGATTGTCTCCTACACCACCATCTCCGGACGGGGCTTCCGGGTCATTGCCCGTGTGGGTGACCTGGTGACGGAGCAGAACTTCCGTGCGGCGTGGCTCTCGGTCAACGAGTATTTCAAGCGCGTCACGGGGCTCGACTACGACCCGCTCTGCAGTAATGCCACAAGGCTCTGCGGACTGGCGTGGGACCCCGAGGCGGTGTATCGCCCCCTGGCCAGGCAGGTCAAGGTGGACCTCTCGCTCGACCGGAAGAGGGCGCGCAAGGGAAAGGGCGCCGGACGGCCGGCCAAGGCTGCCAGCCTCGGCGAGAGGGTGAGGCAGATGGTGGAGGCCGACGGGGCGGTGTATGCCGACGGGCAGCACAACGACTATGTGTCCCGCTGCATCTATCTCATGAACCGCTACGGCGTGACACTGGATGACTGCACCTCGTGGGCGCTCGGTGAGTTTGCCGACTATGGAGCCACTCATCCGAAGGCCATCGAGGCGATGGTGCGCAGTGTCTATCAGACCCACGCCGAAGAGCATGCCACCCTCGCTGCCGCCTCTTCTCACCGAAAGGCGAGCATCCGCGAGATGGAACAGTTCATCGCCGAAAGATACCCGATCAGGCTGAACCTGCTCAGCATGAAGCTGGAAGTCGGAGAGCTGAATGTCGATGACCGCTTTGTCAAGTCGATCTGGCGACAGATGCAGCTGGCAGGAGTCAACGCCGACCTGCAGACGGTGTTCAACATCCTCGGGTCGGACTTCGTGGAGGCTTACCATCCGTTCAAGGCATGGATGGAGACGCTGCCCGCCTGGGACGGGAAGACCGACTATATCCGTCAGTTTTTCTCGATGGTGCATTGCCGTGACATTTCCGGGGAGGACTTCCATCATTACACCCGCTGCTGGTTCCTGGCGATGGTGGCGTCGGTGATGTACGACGATGTGATCAACCACTGCATCCTTACGTTCATCGGCCGTCAGGGCTCGTACAAGTCCACGTTCATGCTGCACATACTGCCGCCCCATCTGCGTGCGTTCTTCTCCACCAAGAGCAACTCGTTCCAGCTCACCAAGGACGACCGGCTGATGCTGGCGCAGAACATCGTCATTTCCCTGGAGGAGATTGACTCCATGACTCCCAAGGAGATCAACCAGCTGAAGGCGTTCACCACCCTGCCGCAAGTGAACGAGCGGCCGCCCTACGGGCATCACACGATGGTCATGCCCCGTGTGGCGTCGCTCACGGCCACGGGCAACAACCTCACCTTCCTCACCGACCCGACGGGCAACCGCCGCTGGCTGCCGTTCCATATCGACAGTATCGACAATCCGTGGACTGCACACATACCCTACGAGGGGATGTATGCCCAGGCGCTTGCCCTCATACGCGGCGGTGAGCGCTACTGGCTCAACGACAGCGACATCCGACGTCTGAACGAGCACAACCGCAGCTTCATGGCGCCCGACCCTGCCACCGAACTGATCGTGACCTACTTCATGCATCCGCGCACCGAGGCAGAAACGAAGTACATGACTGCCACGAAGATTGCGGCGAGATTCGCGCCTGCCATCAAGATAATCCCCAACCGGATTGGCCAGGCACTGACGGAGTTGGGATATGAGCAGGTGCGTACCCACAACGGACGGTTCTGGAAGGTGGCGGAGCGTCCTCCGCATGACATCGACAGCAGTATTCCTGATGTGGATAAAAGCGAGGAGGACTTGCCGTTCTGACCACGTTGCGTGACAACGTGACAACGGTATATATAGAAAATCCCCCAAACGGGAAATTCGCATACTATATAGTTCGTTAATTTCCATTTCCACGATTTTTTATAGTATATGTTGTCACGTTGTCACGCCCTCCCGGCTGCGATGCTCAACGCAGATACCTGAGATGCCCATCGCAGATACCTGCAAAAGCCAACGCAGCTACCTGCGATTTTGGAGAGCCCTCCAATCAGTAACCAATCATCAGTAACCAATAACCAGTAATCAATCATCATGATAGCAATGACAAAAGCCCAGTTGGCCGCAGCGGCCGGCGTATCAGTGAAAACCTTGCAGAGATGGCTCTCGCGCCATCGTGAAGAACTCGCCATGCTTGGCGTAAGACCTCGCGACAAGCTGCTGCCTCCGGTGGCGGTGAAATATGTGGCTGAGCAATTTGGCATCGACTTGTGACTGCCAACGGACAGGAATGGACGTATTCGGCCAAATGACGCACTTAACGGACGGATAGGGCCGGAAACGGACAATGCCCCTTGGCAATACAGTAACTTTGCATTGTCAATGAACGACAACAATGATGGTTTAACTCTTGCCGGGCAGGGCATACCCCCTGTAAATACCAAGTCCCATACCGGCGATGGGCGGTTTTTATGATCAATTATTCTGTTTTTCTCCTTCCGAACCAGATGAACAAGGAAGAGGCTCCTAAAGCGTATGCCAGGGCACAGGCGAAGGAAGTGATGACGTTCCGCAAGTTTGTCGACCACATCTCCGAACACGGCGGACACAAGCGCGGACAGGTGAAGGGCGTGCTCTCCGACATGTGCAGCTGCCTCGTGGAGCAGTTGCTGGAGGGCAAGAAAATCCTGCTCGACGAGCTTGGCGACTTCTGGATTTCGCTCACCTGCGAGGGGGCGGAGAGTTGCGAGACGTTCACCTCGAAGAACATCACCGGCGTGAACATTGTATTCACCCCTGGCGATGACTTCCAGAACCTCATCAACAGCGCTGAGTTCAACCTCGTGGCAAGCCGCATCACTCAGGCTGCTTCGCTGAAGGCGGAAAAGGCCGGAGAGTCTACTGTTGACCTGGCTGCCGCCAAGAACAAGGGCAATAGCTCTACGACCGACCCGAACGGGCCGACGGATCCGAGCGAACCGACTGACCCGAGCGAACCGACGGATCCCGACACGGGCGGCGGTGCTACTATCCCCGACCCTATCGGCGGTGAGAACCAGTAGCAGGGGGCCGGCTGTAGTCCTTCCTACAGGATAACCTTCCGGCTCCACGGTGACCGACCGGCTCCGGAAGCCGTGGGGCCGGACCATCCGACTGAGAATTTATGAAATTTATCGTGTACATTTATTTAAAAACTTCGAGTATGAAAGTGAATTGGAAGAGCATCCTGCTCTATATCGTGAGAGTGATTGAACTGATCGTCACCGGCGCTGCCGGAGGCACCATCGCTAACTTGTAAGCGTATGCGGACGATATCGCTGATTATCGTGCACTGCTCCGCCAACAGGGCGGGCAGTGCCCTCCGCCTGGCGGACATCGACCGCTACCACCGTTCCCTCGGTTGGAAGGGATGCGGGTATCATTATGTCATTCCTACGGACGGGACGATTGAGCAGGGGCGACCGGAGGCTGTGAAGGGAGCCCACTGCAAGAACCACAACAACCACAGCATCGGGGTATGCTACATCGGCGGTCTGGCCGCCGACGGCAAGACTCCACAGGACACACGTACTGAGGCTCAGAAGCGTGCGTTGAGGAGGTTGCTGGAGGATTTGCATCAGCGTTATCCGAAGGCGTTGATCGTGGGTCATTGTGATTTGGATCCTAAGAAACCGTACTGTCCGGGATTTGAGGTGATGAAGGATGATTGACGGACGAAGATGAAATCAACAGGGACAACATGAATCTTTTAAAAAACCAGCTTTCAGTCTATGACTTGAAGATAGTCCGACGCTACTTCTGCGGAAACCGCCAGCAAGTCGGGAATGATGACGACGAGCTGCCGGCCTCGTTTCCTGCCCACCTTCATAAAATAGCCTTCCACCTGGTCGAACGGGCCGCCATGCACCCTTACTCGCTTGCCTTTGGCGATGTCAATCTTGTCTTTGCCCTTGTTGATTTCATCAATCTTATAGAAATGAACCTCCTGTTCCGTCTGTTTGCATACCTCGATGAAATTTTTCATCTCTTTCTCAGGTACGGTCAGATAGACAAGCCGGTCTTCGGTTTTCCATGTGACGAACTGGAGGTTGTAATAATAATGGTGTTTGAAATCAACAATCTGCCGTTGGCTGGCGTGGACAAATACCAGACTATGGATGACGGGTACCCAGCAAACGACTTTCTTGCCGTTGACGGTACGAAGGACTTTCTCCTTGGGTATGAAATGCTCCAGGCCGTACTTTTCATTAGAGAGAAGCTCTTCGGCCATACTCTCGTTCTTGTAGGCCCGCATGACATACCACTGGGGTTGATCCTTACGCTGTCCATTTTCCATACTATTTTGACTTTTGTTTTTTATGAAAAGAGCATTCTCATGGTTCACCCCGATGTGTATATCAGGCTGTATATCAGTAGAATCCTTGTATTTTACTACAATATTCATCTCTTCTCATCTTTCCGAGTCCACTTTCTGCAAAACCCCTTCTTCCGGCATGAAATGCCGGAAAGAAATGTTTAGCAAAAAGTGTTTTTCTCTTTAAGAGAAACATTATTTTGTGCAAAAATATAGAAAATCCTCCAAATAAACAAATTACTCTTCATTTTTTTACAAACGTATACACGGCTCTTTCATTTAAGATTGCGTTGCATTCTCAATGAGAGGGATATTTTTATAGTGGATGCTATGGTCTTATGGATAGGGTTATTTTACTGATTTTCAACAAAATAAGTGTCAGAAAATTTGATCAAGTGGCAAATTTTTCGTAACCTTATAAGCTGAATAACAAATAGTTACGTTAAAAAATGAAGCCACTTGAACATAGACGTTCGATTGACGCGTATAAGTTCAATCACACTGCAAATGTAATAAAAAAAATCGTACCACAGGGAAGTATCCTGGAACAATTGATGAATCTTGCAGGCTCAGTTCCCGATTCCCGTAGAGGCGACAAAGGAAAT
>JALEPZ010000022.1 GCA_022767125.1 Phocaeicola plebeius | reverse complement strand
GCACTCAAAGAACATGGGCAGAAAGATACTCCGGAACTAACCAATTGGGGCGATGCTTTTAGTGAACTCAAACGATTTGTTATGAGTCTGCCTGAAGGCAAAAAGGTTGTTTTCCTTGACGAGCTTCCATGGATGGATGCTCCACGCTCTGGATTTTTATCAGAGTTGGAATCATTCTGGAACGGATGGGCATCCGCACGAAAAGATATTGTTTTTGTGGTATGCGGAAGCAGTACTTCATGGATGGTCAAGAAAATCATAAAAAATAAGGGTGGCTTGCACAATCGCTTGAATCATCGTATATCCCTCAATCCTTTCCCACTGGGATTATGCGAGAAGTTAGCTCAGTCAAGAGGTCTTGTGCTGAATCGCAAGCAGATGTTGGAAGCCTATATGGTATTTGGTGGTGTACCCTATTATTGGAGCTTGTTGCAGAAAGGAACAAGCATAACTTCCGAGATAGATAGACTGATTTTTTCGCCTAACGGAGAGCTGCATGATGAATTTGAGATGCTTTATGCTTCTTTGTTCAAAAAGCCAGAACCATATGTCCGTGTCATAGAGCTATTGGCCAAGAAAAAGATGGGCATGACTCGACAGGAGTTGTTGGTGGCAGGAAAATTTGAAGACAATGGAGCCTTCTCTGACATTCTGAAAGATCTGGAGTGGTGTGGCTTTATTCGTAGTTATACTATGATGGGGTATCGGACAAAATCGGATATTTTCCAACTAATAGACCATTACACTCTGTTTTACTACGAATATATCGACGGAGTACGTCAAGGTTCAAACTATTGGCGATCAATGCTGGGAACACCGAAGTATAACATTTGGTGTGGCTTGGCATTTGAGCGCACTTGCCTATGGCATGTTGACCAGATTAAGAAGAAGCTTGGTATTAGCGGAATACTGACAAACGAATATGCATGGCGTTGCTTGCCAGATGAGCACATCGGTAGGCCAGGGGTTCAGATAGACCTGCTTATAGACCGTAGCGATGGAATAATTGATGTGTGCGAAATGAAGTACTCGAAGGATTCATACACCATCACTTCTGATTATTCAGAAGAACTTGTTCGTAAACGAAATGTTTTTCAGACAGTAACTGGCACGAAGAAAGCCATTCATTCCATTATGGTTACAACCGATGGCCTGACTCGGAATGAATATTGGGGTGACGTCCAATCTGAAATTCAACTGGACGATTTGTACGAACTATAAAAAACGATTGATTTGCTATGTTCGAGAATTTTAAAAAGATACTTAAATGTCATTCTTCGCTTTGCTACCAATGACGAAACTGTAGGGGCAGACCTATGTGTCTGCCCGGAAACATCCACCTCGGCATCCGGGCGGACACGCAGGTCCGCCCCTACAGCGTCATCATCGAATCGTTTCACATAACGTGTGATGGGGACTCAGAATGACAATGTGGTGGTAAGACACCCCTTTGTCATTAGTGTCATTTGTCATTTGTCATTAGTGTCACGAATGTCATTTTTTAATTTCATGCAAAGCGAAGCATCTGTAGGCATCCACTGGATGTTTTCAGCTGCTTCGCTTCGCATGCATCTTCTCAGGAAAGCACGTCCACAGCCATCAGAAGCTGAGACGATAGTAGATGCTCGGGAACGAGAGCGCACTGTCCACCTGATCCATACGGTCGTACTTGTAGTTGTACGTGTCCGTATAAGGCGGCTTCACCCCGTTCAGGTTCAGGGCCTCTACGGCAATCGTATGGTCGCAGTGCTTGCCGGAAATCTTGTAGCTCACCGTCAGGTCGAGCACACCGATCGGGTCGTACTGCTTGCTGAAGGCATTCTTGTCATCGTAAGCCACATCGGGCAAGTGATGGTTGAAGTATTCGTCCTTGGTGGCCTGCAGGTCGGCGGGCGTATAGCGCATGCCGCCCTGGAAGGTGAACTTGGCATTGACGCTGAGCACATTCTGCTTGCGGCTGCCCACCATCCATTCCTTACCGCCCAGAATCTTGGCGGCATAGGAGCGGTTGTAGCGCGTATTGCGCCATACGCCGTCCTGCGCCTTGTATTCGGCTTTGTAGAACGAAGCGTTGACCATGCCGTACCAGCCGCCGTGCATATAACGTTCCAAGGTCAGGTCGATACCGTAGTTGCGGCCCTTTCCGTCGTTGTTCAGCGCACGGTCCACGTAGTAGTCGCGGCGGTTGATGATGCAGTACGTATCGTTCGGGTCAGCGGCCACGGGCAGGTCGAACAGGCGCTGGTAGTAGGCCTCCGCACGGAAGTTCAGCTGGTCGTTGAAGCGGTACATCCACGACACCAGCAAGTGGTGAGCCTTGCTCAGCTTCAGGTCCTTGTTGACGAAATCACCGGTTTCGAGGTCCTTCACGAAATACACGTCCATCTTCTCCATCTTGCTGTGCAGGCCATAACCTAACGAGAAGGAGTTCTTGTCGTTGGGTGCCCACTGCAGGGCGGCACGCGGCTCGAAGCTCTTGTCGTCGTTCAGACGGAAATACTGCACGTTCACGCCGAAGTTGAAGGTGAAGTACGGGTTCCATTTCCAGGAGTTGGAAAGATAGGCCGTGAGCAGTCCCGTGTGGCTGTCGGCCTGGTAGAGGTACTGGTCGGGCAGCGGTTCGTTCAGGGCTTCCGACTTCTTCATGTTGATGTCGAAATAGTATTCCGAGTAGTTCGCGCCCAGCTTGCTGGTGAACTGGTTGCTGAAGCGTTTCTGCAGGGCGGTCTGCACGGTGAGCTGCGAATTCTTCTGGCGCATGACGGCATAAGGCTTCAGTTCGCCGGCCTTGTAGTTATTGTCGAAGTCCAGGTCGAAGTAGCTGTCGTCCCCGTCGTTCTTGAAGTACGAGCCGGCGATGGTCGTGTTCCAGTTCCATCCCTTGCCCAGATAGATGCGGTGCGCCAGTCCGCCCACCAGCATGGTCTGGCGCGATTCCAGGTATTCCTGGTCGTAGAAGCTTTCGCGGTCGGGTTCGTCCACGATGTCGTTCCAGTATTTGTCTTTCAGTCCCAGTCCGAAGAGGGAGAACGTACCGGCATGGCGGGTGGGGAAGTTGAACTTGAAGTTCACATCCTGGAAGTCGGCCTGGTCGCCGTCCACCGAGAGCAGGCCGATCTTGCGGGCCAGGGTGGTGAAGGCGTACCGGTAATTGATCAGGTAGGACGAGCCGGCCTTCTTGCTGATAGGGCCTTCCGTGGTGAGTTCTGCGCCCAGTGTACCGAGCTGTACGGCATGCTGGAAGGTCTGGTTGTTGCCGGCACGCATCTTCATGTCCATCACGCCGGATAGGGCATTGCCGTATTCGGCGGTCATGGCTCCGCTGTAGAAGTCCGAGTTGCCCAGTACGTGCGAGTTGAGGGCACTGACAACGCCGGTACCCATGGCGAAGGCGTCCGAGAAGTGGTTCGGGCTGTTGATTTCAATGCCTTCCAGCCGCCATGACAGGCTCTGGGGGGCATTACCATGCACCGAAATGCCGTTGTTGTCGGGGCTTCCGGTGACGGCTGCGAACGAGGTGACCAGACGGGCCGGGTCACTGTAGCCGCCGGCGTAACGGCTGGCTTCTTCCATGCTCAGCATACGTGCTCCCACAATGGCCATGGGATTGACGGCCCTTTCCTTGTTCACTTCGGGGCGGACGGTGACTTCGCCCAGGCTCAGGTCGCTTTCGCTCAGGGCGAAGTTCATGACCATCTCTCGGTTACCGGCCACCAGCACTTCCGTATTGGCTTGCGGGTCGAATCCGACGAACGAGGCCTCGACGGTGTAACGGCCTGTCGGGATGGAAGTCAGCACGTACTTTCCGTCCATGTCGGTCACCGTACCGATGGTGGTTTCTTTCAATACAATGGTGGCACCTACAATCGGTTCACCGCTTGTCGCTTCGGTTACTACACCGCGGATGCTCTGTGCGCGGAGTCCAGTGGTGCAGACAATCAATAACAGTAAACTCCAGAACCATCTGCAGGTCTGGGGAGGGTACTTGGTTTTTTTGTCGTTGCTCATACTCTTTTTTCGTTATAATGATAAAACTTGTTCCAAAAGAAGATTGTCGTTTATGTTTTTTTGCAAAAGTACCATTTATTTCTTGATGTGGTCCTATTTTGTTGATATACTGTTTTGTTTATTAACGAACTTTTGCGTATTGGGACTACATTTTATAATAATAAGCGTATTTTTATAAACAATCATCGCCCTTCGTTGTTGGGTGTATAAGAAGGATGTCCTTCGAATGCACGTGTACAACGGAGAGCGATGAATCGTGAGAGTTCCTTTTCCCTGGCTCGGGTGGACCGCTCTGTCGGCTTGTTGAATGTGGCTCCTGCCGACTATATATAGACGGTTTGTGATTGTTGTATGACAAAGGTAGGGGATTTTTTTGAATCTGTTTTCTTCTGTGAAACAGCCGGGGCAGATTTTGTTCCAATGACGCTTTTTTGTTTGTTTGATTAGTCTTTCTCGTAGTGCCAGTGGGTGTAACAGATGAAACACAAAGGCCACAAAGTTCTAGTTTAAACACAGAGGCACAGAGACCACGAAGTTTTTTTTATTGTCTTGTTGGACGAAATTGTAGGGGCAGACCTATGTGTCTGCCCGGAAACATCCACCTCGACATTCCGGGCGGACACGCAGGTCCGCCCCTACAACGTCATTATCGAATTGTTTCACACTCGGTGGGATGGGGACTCTTGACTGACGCTTCTCAGACCGCCTGTGCCGGGGGAGGCGGATTAGTGCAGCGAGCAAAAGAAAAAGATGCCGGTACCCATCATCAGCAGTCCCAGCACGGCATAGAACAGACGGGCCTTCCGACGGCCGGCCGAGGCGACAATGTAGCGGCTGTTGCGGGCGGTGAACAGCCAGTCCCAGTTGAAGACGGCGGCCAGCAAGGCCACCAGTCCCACCAGGACAAACAGGGCTTGCAGACAATAATGAATCGTCATGCTTCCTCCGCTTCGAAGGTCAGGCTGCGCGAACCGTCTGCCTCTTCGTCGATACGGACACTCACCGCATCGCCCGGCAGCACCTCCTCTACCAGTTCCGGCCACTCGATGAAGCAGAGTGCACCGCTGTAGAAATAGTCTTCGTAGCCCATGTCGTACACTTCCTCCAGCTTTCGGATGCGGTAGAAGTCGAAATGGTAGATTAGCTCGCCCGTCGTGTCCGAGCGGTACTCGTTGACAATGGCGAAGGTGGGGGAATTGATGACATCGGTCACTCCCAGTTCTTCGCAGAGGGCTTTGATGAAGGTGGTTTTGCCCGCTCCCATCTTGCCGTAGAAGGCAAAGACGGTGTTGTCGCCCATGGCGGCGATGAACTGGCGGGCCGCTTCGCGGATGGTTTCCAAAGAAGTAATGTGGATGGTCATATCGTTCTTGTTTTTAGTAATGGACAATCTTGTTTTTCAGCAGCTTGCAGGCCGCGTAAATCAGGATGGAGACAAAGATGATGCACGCGCCGGACGGCACCTGCAGCTGGTAGGAGAGGAGCAGTCCGCCCAGGCATCCGGCCCAGCCGAAGCCCACGGACAGGAAGATGATGCGCTTGAAGCTGTAGGTGAACAGGTTGGCGGTCATCTGCGGCAGGGTGAGCAGCGAGAGGGCCAGCACGATGCCCACCATGCGCAGGCAGGCCACGATGGTCAGGGCGATGAACATCATCAGCAGGTATTCGAACCGGGCCACGGGGATGTGCTGCGAACGGGCAAACTCGCGGTCGAAGGCAATGGCGACGATGGGGCGCAGGAAGACGGCGAAGAAGCCGGCCAGCAGCACACTCACCGAGGCCAGCAGCACGAGGTCGCCCGTCGTGATGGTCAGGATATTGCCGAAGAGGTACGAGGAGAGGTCGGGGGTGAACCCCGGTGCCAGGAAACTGAAGATGATGCCTACTGCCATGCCGAAGGTCCAGAACACGGCAATGGCCGAGTCTTCGCGCATGTCGCTGCGATGGCTGAGCCATTCCACCCCGAAAGCCGAGAGCACGGAAAAGACGGCTGCCGTCAGCAAGGGGGAAAGGCCGGTATAGAGGCCGATGCCGATGCCGCCGAACGAGGCATGGGTGATGCCCCCGCTGATGAACACCAGCCGGCGCGTCACGATGTAGGTGCCGATGATGCCGCAGGCGATGCTGGCCAGCAGGCTGCCCAGCAGGGCGTGCTGGAAGAAGGTATAGCGGAAGAGGTCGAGGAAGGCATCCATAGGCAACGGCAATTAACGGGACGGGGAGGCGGCAGACCGGAACCGGCGCTCGCCCACAATCATGAACAGTTCGTCTTTCAGCTCGTCGGGCAGCTGGATGCCGCGCAGCTGAAGGCTGCGGCTCCAACCGGCCACCTCGTCTTCGCGGGTGGTGTAGAGGATGTCGCGGAACTCGTCCACCTCCTCTTCCGTATAGTCGTCCGAGGCCCGGCCCCGGAAACGGTCCAGTTCCTCGTCGTCGTAATATTCAATCTGCCGGCTCACTGCGGCCAGCAGGCTTTCCTTTTCGCACACTTCGTGCTGTCCGCAACATTCCTGGTCCACTTCCACCGGAGCAGGCAGCTCCGTCAGTTCGCCGCGCTCCATCTTCCGGCGGAGCGAGCGGTTGTAGAGGTAGCCGGCAGCCATGCCGAACAGTACCACACCGATGAGAATCACTGTCAGAATGAGCATGGCCTTATCCCTCCCTTTCTTCAATCTGGAACCCGGCAGCCGCCAGGTCTTCCCAATAATGGGGATAGGACTTCGACACCACGTCGGGACGGTTGATGCGGACCGAACCCTTCACGAAGGAGGCTGGCGCAAAGGCCAGGGCCATGCGGTGGTCTTCGTACGTGTCGATGCCGGCCTGTCCGTCGGCCGGGCAGCGGTCGCCTTCCCAGCTCAACACCGAGCCGTCGCTCTCCTGCAATACATAGCCCAGTTTCCGCATCTCGGCCATCAGTGCGGCCATGCGGTCGGTCTCTTTGATTTTCAGGCTTTGCAGTCCGCTGAACCGGAACGGAATTCCCATCAGGGCACAGGTCACGACGAAGGTCTGCGCCATGTCGGGCTGATGGGTGAAGTCGTAGTCCATGCGTTCCACCTGCCGCTCGGCCTTGCCGAGGACGATGCCCTCATCGGTAAAGGTGGTCGTGACACCCAACAGGCGGAACAGGTCGGCGATGCGGGCATCGCCTTGCGGACTGTCGGCCCGCAGGCCCGGCAGCTCTACGGAAGTGGCTCCGGGGGCCAGGGCCATCATCTCATACCAGTAGGAGGCGGCGCTCCAGTCGCTTTCCACCGTGTACGGCTTCGACACATACGGCTGGTGGGGCACTTCCAGTTCATGGTCGGATATCCACCGGGCGGTCACCCCGTATTCCTGCATCAGCTGCAGGGTCATGTCGATGTAGGGGCGGGAGACCACTTCGCCCGTCAGCGTCAAGGTCAGTCCGTGCTCCAGAACCGGGCCTGTCATCAGCAGGGCGGAGATGTACTGCGAACTGACGTTTCCCGGCAGCGCGATGCGGCTTTCCCGGAGGGAGGTCCCCGTGATGCGCAGCGGAGGGAATCCTTCTTGCGCTACATAGTCTATCTGTGCCCCGAGGCTGCGGAGGGCGTCCACCAGGATGCGGATGGGGCGTTGGCGCATCCGTTCGGTACCAGTAATGACATGGGTGCCGGGAGTCACCGCGAGGTAAGCGGTCAGAAAACGCATGGCCGTTCCTGCGGCCAGGATGTCGATGACGGGAGGCATGTCCCGCAAGGCACGAACCATCACCCGTGTGTCGTCGCAGTCCGACAGGTTGTCGGGAGGGCACGTGCCCCGGCTCAACGCATGGATGATGAGGGCGCGGTTGCAGAGGCTTTTCGACGAGGGCAGCACGATGCGTGCGTCCAGTCCGGCGGGGGGGATGAGGTTGATTTGTTTCATGACATAGTCCTTTTTCGCTTTCGGGAGGCAAATGTAGCGAAAAAACGGATAAAGGCCAACAGTTCCTTGATAAAATCTCCGATGGTCCCGGCGGCGCTCGCCTGCGCTTGAACCCTCTCTCGCTTTCCTTTTACGTTGTCATCCTGAGCGAAGCGAAGGATCTTTCCTTTTTTACGTTGTCCTTTATTACGTTGTCATCCTGAGCGAAGCGAAGGATCTGTAGACATCAAGTGTCTGTTTTCAGCTGCTTCGCTATGCTCAGGATGACAAGATGGAGGAGTGGGGTTAGCGTTTCGGAATGTCTACCGAACTCTCCTTCCGTCCTTTCAGGTGCTCTGAGAAATAGTCCACGAGGCGCCAGTAGAAGTACTCGTTCATGTCGCCGAAGCCATGGCGCTGGCCGGGCAGGATGAGCATGTCAAACCGCTTGCCGGCCTTGATGAGGGCATTCACCACGCGGATGCTGTTGGCGGGGTGTACGTTGTTGTCGATGTCGCCGTGGATCAGCAGCAGGTGGCCCTTCAGGTTCTTCACGATTTCCGGGTTGGTGGCAATCTTGTAGCTGAACAGGGTGTCGCCCTTCTCGGTCACTTCTTCCTTCACGCCGTGGTGAGTCTCGCTCCACCAGCGGTTGTAGATGCGGTTGTCGTGGTTGCCGGCACACGATACGGCGGCCTTGTAGAAGTCGGGGTACTGGCAGATGGCGGCCGTCGACATGAAGCCGCCGCCGGAATGGCCGTGGATGCCTACGCGGTCGATGTCGATGAACGGATAGCGGGCAGCCAGCTGCTCTACGGCCGCCTTGTGGTCAGCCAGCGGATAGTCGCGCATGTTGCCGTAGCCATAGTTGTGATACCACTTCGAGCGGCTGGGGTGTCCGCCGCGCTGGCCTACGGAGATCACGATGAAGCCGGCCTGGGCCAGACGGTCGGTACGCGGGCTCATGCGGGTGAAGGGGTAGTAGACGGCTTCCACCTGCGGACCGGGATACACGTAGTCCACGATGGGATAGACCTTGGTGGAGTCGAAGTTGAAGGGCTTGTACATCACCCCGTAGAGGTCGGTCACCCCGTCGGCGGCCTTGACGGTGAAGATTTCGGGGAACTGGTAGCCGGCGGCACGCAGCTGCGAGAAGTCGCTTTCCTGCAAGGTCATCACCTTGCGTCCGTCGGTGGTGATGAGGTCGGCACACGGAACGGTGTTCACGCGCGAGAAGTTGTCCACGAAGTAATGGCTGTTATCATCCACCTCCACCTCGTGGAAGTAGTCGCCCGCCGTCAGCTGCCGCAGTCCGCTGCCGTCGGCGTTCACGCGGTACAGGTGTTCGTGGTAGGGATGTTCGCCCTTCTCCCGTCCGTTGGCCACGAAGTAGATGGTACGGGTGGCCTCGTCCACTTTCACGATGCCGTCCACGTGCCACGGGCCTTTGGTGATGCGGTTCTTCAGCTCGCCCTTGTCATTGTAGAGGTAGAGGTGCGCCCATCCGTCGCGTTCGCTCCAGTGCACCAGTTCCTTGCCCTTGCCGAAGGTGAAGAGCGGACGGGTCTCCTGGTAGGTGTTCATGCGTTCCTCGATGAGGGGTACGATGCTGTCCTGTCCCAGGGTGTACGAGCAGATGTCGATGCGGTGCAGGTCACGGCTGCTGCGGGTGACAAAGAAGCGATTATTGTCGCCTTCCCACACGGAGGAACGGAGTTCCTGATCGCGTTCCTTCTGCTGCGGACGGCGGTAGGAGATGTCGATGTTCTGGTTTTTCCAGGCCGTGGTGCGGATTTCCTTGCGCTGTCCGTTGCTCATGTCGAACAGGTAGAGGTGGTCTTCGGGCGCGTCCATCTCGCCGGGCATCTGGTAGTGGTAGGTTTCCAGGGTGGGCCGGGGCTCCGCAATGGAGTTGATCACCCACAAGGGTTTCACGCGGCGGTTGTCGGTGACAACGGTGGCAAAGTGCTTCGAGTCGGGCGACCAGCAGCCCCATACGCGCCGGCGCTTCCCGTTGCAGAGGGTGTCGGTGTTGAGGACACTGTAGGGGATGCCGTAGCCGAAGTCGGGAGTGCCGTCGGTGGTGATCTGCGTCTCCACGATGGTGCTGTCCTTCTCGTCCTTCTGGGCCTTGCGGTAGTCTGCGATGCTCATGGTGTACAGGTTGCAGTCCTTGGCGTAGACCACGGTCTGTCCGTCGGGCGAGAAAGAGGCCCAGCCTTTGCGTTCGGGTTCTTTTTCGGCGTCCTTCAGGTGGGTCAGTTTCCGGGTCGGATAGTCATAGGAGAAGTAGAACACTTCCTTTTCCTTCTTTTTCGGGTCTTTCTTCGAGGGCACCTCGCGGGTGGAAGTCACCTCGAAGGTGAAGGTGCGTCCGTCCTCCTTGGCCTTCAGGTTGCGGATGGGCAACTGATGGGCCTCGAAGGGGTCGTGCACAATCTCGGTGAGCTGGGCCGCCAGTTCGTCGCGGTCGAACAGGAGCTGTTTGCTGCGCGAGGCAGGATCCACCACATACCAGAAGGTGCCTTCGCTGGTCTTGTAGTCGAACCAGAAGCGGTCGCCCTGCTGGAACCAGTGGGGGTCCACTTTCGTGGAGAACAGCAGGTGGTTCAGTTTCTCTTGCGTAAATTTCTCGGCTTGCAGGTATTCAGGAAGCCGTTCCTGGGCGGTAGCCTGTTGGGGCATAGCCAGACAGCTGCCCAGAAGGACAGCTGCCAGAAGATGTTTCGTTTTCATAGGGGTTGTGTATAGATGAATAGTAGTCGCTATCAATCAGAACAGGAAGCGCAGCACATCGTTGAAGTTGGCCCAGATGAGCAGGGCAAACAGCAGTCCCATGCCCGCCATCTGCGCATATTCCAGGAACTTGTCGCTGGGCTTGCGGCGCACGATGATTTCGTAGAGCAGGAAGAGCACGTGTCCACCGTCCAGGGCCGGAATGGGCAGGATGTTCATGAAGGCCAGGATGATGGAGAGGAAAGCGGTCATCGACCAGAAGCGTTCCCAGTCCCACACCTTGGGGAAGATGCTGCCGATGGTGCCGAAGCCGCCTACGCTCTGGGCGCCTTCCTTGGTGAAGACATACTTCATGTCGTTCACATAGCCTTTCAGGGTGTGTACGCCCAGGGCAATGCCGGCAGGGAAGGACGCGAAGAATCCGTAGTCAATCGAGGTGACCTTGTAGTCCAGCAGGCCGCCTATGGCTCCCACTTTATAGTTCGTGTCGGTGGTGACACTGAGTGTGTCGCACACACCGCCCCTCGAGCGCACCACCGTGAGGGAGGCCGTGGGGTGTTGTTCCACCTCCGCCCGCGCCTGTACGTTGGCCATCTCGTCCAGGAACTCGTTCCACGAGGTAATGCGGCGGCTGTTGACGGCCAGGATCGTGTCTCCCTTCCCGATGCCGGCCCGGGCAAATCCGCCGTCGGGCACTACCGAGTCGATCACATTAGGCTGGTAGGCCGCCAGGAAGGGAGGATCCTGCTTGGCCACGTCCAGCAGACTCAGTTCGGGCATGAGGACGGTGGCTTCCGCCCCCTGGCGCATCACCTTCACCTCCTTGGCTTCCACAATGCTGCGCAGCATGTCCATGTCGAACTTCACCAGTTCGGTCCCGTCGGCACTCAGCAGGATGTCCCCGTCGCGGAAGCCGATGGCCTGGGCCTCTTCGTTGAACTTCATGCCGCCCTTCATGTCCTTCAGGGCCACGTACTGCTCGCCCCAGGTGAAGAGAATCATGGAGTAGATGAACAAGGCCAGCAGGAAATTCATCAGCACGCCGCCGATCATGACGAGCAGCCGCTGCCAGGCCGGTTTCGAGCGGAACTCCCAGGGCTGGGCAGGCTGTTTCATCTGTTCGGTGTCCATCGACTCGTCAATCATGCCCGCAATCTTGCAGTAGCCGCCCAGGGGCAGCCAGCCCACTCCGTATTCCGTTTCGCTGTTCTTGGGCTTGAACTTGAACAGCGAGAACCAGGGGTCGAAGAAGATATAGAATTTCTCCACCCGTATCTTGAACAGGCGGGCAAAGAAAAAGTGCCCTCCCTCATGGATGATGACCAGCAGCGAAAGGCTGAGCACCAGCTGGAGGGCGCGAATCAGAAATGTTTCCATCAATCTATCAGTATTATCAGTTGTAATTAATCGTTGTTATCTTATCCATTCTGCGGCCTTCTGCCGCGTTTCGGCATCGGTCGCCACATAGTCCTCGTAGGTGGGCTGCGCCACGAACGGGATGCGCTGCATGGCCTGTTCGATGATGTCGCTCATGCCCAGGAAGGAGATGCGGTCGGCCAGGAAGGCGGCCACCACCACCTCGTTGGCGGCATTGACGATACACGGCAGGTTGCCCCCCTGGTGCAGGGCCTCGTAGGCCAGTGCCAGGTTGCGGAAGCGCTGCAGGTCGGGCGCCTCGAACGTCAGTTCGCGGCATTTCATGAAGTCCAGCCGTCCGCCCGACAAGGGGAGGCGGCGGGGGTAGCTGAACGCATACTGGATGGGCAGCCGCATGTCAGGCACACCGAGCTGGGCCTTCACCGCCCCGTCCTCGAATTCCACCATCGAGTGGATGACCGATTGCGGATGCACCACCACCTCAATCTGTTCCGGCTGCACGCCGAAGAGCCATTTCGCCTCGATGACCTCGAAGCCCTTGTTCATCATCGACGCCGAGTCGATGGTGATCTTGGCGCCCATGCTCCAGGTAGGATGCTTCAGGGCCTGTACCTTCGTCACGTGGGCCAGCTCTTCCCGGCTCAGCTGCCGGAAGGGGCCGCCCGAGGCCGTGAGAATCACTTTCGAGAGCGCGTTGCCCGGCTCCAGACACTGGAAGATGGCCGAGTGCTCCGAGTCCACCGGCAGGATGGGCGTATGGTATTGCCGGGCCAGTTCGTTGATCAGTTCGCCGGCCACCACCAGGGTCTCCTTGTTGGCCAGGGCAATGGCCTTGCCGGCCCGGATGGCATTCATGGTGGGGCGCAGGCCCGCATAGCCCACCATGGCGGTGAGCACCACGTCGATGGGTTGCGACTCCACGATCTGGCAGAGGGCGTCTGTCCCGGCATACACCTTGATGGGCAGGTCGGCCAGTGCCGCTTTCAGTGTGGCGTAGTGCGCCTCGTTGGCAATGACCACGGCCTCGGGCTGGAAACGCCGGGCCTGTTCGATGAGCAGTTCCACCCGGTTGTTGGCTGTCAGGGCATACGCCTCATACAGGTCGGGATGTTCCTCGATGACCTGCAGGGCCTGTGTTCCGATGGAGCCGGTAGAACCGAGTATGGCTATTTGTTTCTTTTTCATATCGTTCTTTCGGGGTTAAAACACAATGTACTTTTCCGGGTTGGCGGCCACGCCCTTGTGCCACAGTTCGAAGTGGATGTAGGGATGGTCTTCGTGTTCGGCCTTCCGTCCGGTCAGGGCGATGGCTTCGCCGGCCTTTACCGTCTCTCCCTCCCGCTTCATGAGCGAGCCGCAGTATTTGTAGATGGAAACGAAGTCGCGGGTATGCTGCACCTGGATGACATAGCCCGTTTCGGCCGTATAGCCGGCAAAGACCACCGTGCCGTCCAGCACCGTCAGGATGCTGGTGTTCGGGGTGGTGGAGAGGTCGATGCCGTAATGGTGCGCCGCGTCGTTGAACGGCCGCACCACGGTGCCCCGGGCCGGCGGACAGAGAATCAGCCCTTCGTCCTTCAGGTCGTCGGCCACCGCCGTCAGGTTATACCGTTCGCGTTCCTCGTAGTGGGCCACGAAGTCCTCCTCCTCTTGCGAGCGTTCGGCCAGCAGGTCCGTGCGGAAGCGGGTCAGCGAGTCCATGCTCTCCACCGTGTCCGCCTTCACCTGTCCGCTGAAGATGGCCTGCAGGTTCTCCACATACAGGCGGTAGCGGCCCAGCGCCTCCTGCAGCGAGTCGGCCCGCAGCGCGTTGGTCACCACCTGCTGGCGCACCTCACTGTTCATGTAGCCCGGCAGGTAGTTGCGCAGCGGCGTGAAGACAATGAGGGCGGCGGCCATCACGAAGATGAGGCTGCAGGCCGCCAGCAGCCACGACAAGCCGTTGAGCTTCGAAACGTGGATGCCGATCACCTCCTCCAGCGTGTTCTCGTTGATGACCGTCAGTTTATACTTGAACTTCACGTTGTGCCAGAACCGTCCTTTTTTCTTTTTCATGTGCCGTTTCAGAAATGATTCACCATTTGTCCGACAATCCTTCCGGTAGCTTCACCTTCAGCAGTTTCTGCTCGTGGTCCACCTCCAGGATAAACTCCTCGTGGGCCGGCAGCAAGAGTTCGTCCCCCTGTGCGTCCACGATGGCGAACAGCACGTTCAGGGTCGATTCGTCCACATCGGCAATGGTGCCCAGCTGTCCGTGACAGACATCCTCCACCCGGAAGCCGATGAAATAATTCCACGAGCTGATCTCCTCCTGCGTCTCCATGTACTTCGCGGGGAAAAACACCTCGGCATGGGTCAGCCGGCGGGCCTGTTCGGCCGTGTCGATGCCTTCGAATTTCACCAGTGCCACCGTCTCCGTCTTGAACCGGTATTCGTCCAGGAAGAAAGGCACCAGGATACCGTCGATCTGCAAAATCAGGTAGTCGCAGTCCACCCGGTCGAAAATGTCGTCGGTAAACGCCATCGACACCTCCCCCCGTACGCCATGCGGCTTACCTATCACACCTATTTTAAACACTTCGTCTTTCCGTATCATCCCTCACTCCTCATGCTTCATTCAATTCTCGTGATTCTGGCACCCAGCGCCGTCAGTCGCTGCTCGATATTCTGGTACCCCCGGTCAATCTGCTCGATGTTATGAATCCGGCTGAGGCCCTCCGCGCTCAAGGCAGCGATGAGCAGGGCGATGCCGGCACGGATATCCGGCGACACCATGTTGCCGCCGCGCAGCGGGAAATTGCGGTCGTGCCCGATGACCACGGCGCGATGCGGGTCACAGAGAATAATCTGTGCCCCCATGTCGATGAGCTTGTCCACGAAGAACAGGCGGCTCTCGAACATCTTCTGGTGGATGAGCACACTGCCCTTGGCCTGGGTAGCCACCACCAGCATCACACTCAGCAAGTCGGGGGTCAGGCCCGGCCACGGGGCGTCGGCGATGCTCATGATCGACCCGTCGATGAACGAGTCGATCTCGTAGTGCTCCTGGGCCGGCACGAAAATGTCGTCCCCCCGCTGCTCCAGGCGGATGCCCAGGCGGCGGAAACTGTCGGGGATGATGCCCAGGTTGTCGTACGACACGTTCTTGATGGTGATTTCACTGCCGGTCATGGCCGCCATACCGATGAAACTCCCCACCTCGATCATGTCCGGCAAGACGCGGTGCGTACACCCTTTCAGCTCCTTCACCCCCTCGATGGTCAGCAGGTTCGAGGCGATGCCCGAAATCTGTGCTCCCATGCTGTTCAGCATCCGGCACAGCTGCTGGATATACGGTTCGCAGGCCGCATTGTAGATGGTCGTCGTGCCTTCTGCCAGCACGGCCGTCATGATGATGTTGGCCGTACCCGTCACCGAAGCCTCGTCGAGCAGCATGGAGGCCCCCTTCAGGTGGTCCGCCGACAGGCGGAACACGCCGTAATCCGGAAAATAGTCGAACTGCGCTCCCAGCTTCTGGATGCCCATGAAGTGCGTGTCCAGCCGTCTGCGGCCAATCTTGTCACCGCCCGGCTTGGCAATCATGGCCTGTCCGAAGCGGGCCAGCAGGGGTCCCACCAGCATCACGGAGCCCCTCAGTTTGGCGCAGCGGGCCAGGAACTCCTCACACTCCAGGTAACTCAGGTTGATTTCGTCCGCCTGGAACGAGAACGTGTCGATGCCCGTCTTCGAGACCTTCACCCCCATGTCGCGGAGCAGCTGGATCAGGTTGTTCACGTCGAGGATGTTGGGAATGTTGCTGATCGTCACCTTCTCGCGGGTCAGCAAGGTGGCGCACAACACCTCGAGCACCTCGTTTTTGGCGCCTTGCGGAGTAATTTCGCCGTGCAGCTTGTGGCCGCCTTCGATAACAAATGATGCCATGTCAGTTTCGGGGAATAAGAGGTTAGTACTTCCGTTTCTGGTTGTTGCCCTTGCGCCGCTGGCCCGAGTTCTTCTGCGGCTGTTGCGGCTGCTGGCTGACCTGCGTCAGGTCGGTCAGGTGAATATCCTGCGGGTCAATGTTGATGTGTCCGTGCGACATCTCGCACAGGTCGGCCAGGATTTTCGCGTCTTCCACTCCCTCCTTGTTCCAGGCGGAATAGTCCATCTTCATGTGGTTGGCAATCATGCGCACCAGCTGGTTCTTCTCCGGCCCTTCCGGATAGTTCTCGGCAATCCCGATGAGATCCTGGATCACGCGGCCGTAATGGCGGTAGCGGATGCCCTTCTGCGGGTAAGGCAACGGTTCCGGCTTCCGTTCCAGGCTCTCCTTCTTCACGATCTCTACCGGGTAGTCAATGTCGAGCCGGAAGTCGGCCATGATGGCCAGGTGGTCCCACAGCTTGTGTCGGTAGTCCTCCACATCACGTAGCTGCGGAAACATGCTGCCCATGATATTGATGATGGTGTTGGCACACCGCTGCCTCTCCTCGCGGTCTTCGATGGTCAGTGCGTGGTCCACCATGTTCTGTACGCTACGTCCATATTCAGGAAGCGGCAGTCGCCGCTGTTGGGTATTATATTCCATGTTGTCTTGATAATATAGATAAAATAAGTAGATGTCTTCGTTAAATCAGCTTTTTCGGTTTCGAGGCCACGAACTCCTTCAGGTAGAACGGCTCGAAGTAGGCCACATCCTTGAACTCCTGTCGGGCGTGGGCCCTTTCCGCCAGGGGGAACATCCATTTGGCCAGCGGGTGGATGTTCTCGAGGAAGTGGGCATGGGGATGCTGCAGCGTCTCGCGGCACTTGGCCGAACCGTTGCCAAAGAAATACACCGGGCGGTCGGCCAGGAACTCGGCATACGAGTGCTCGTCCACGATGTCCGCCGAGGTCGGCCGCAGCGGGCGTAGCGCCCGGTCGTAGACGGCGGCATACACCTCCATGCGCCGTGCGTCGATCATGGGGCAGAGCAGCGCGTCCTCGGGCAGGTCGCGGAACAGGAGGACCGGCACGCACATCACTTCGAGCGTGGGCAGCCCTATCAGCGGAATGTCTTGGGCATAGCAGATTCCCTTGGCCATCGACACACCGATGCGCAGGCCGGTGTACGACCCCGGTCCGCTGCTCACGGCCACGGCATCCACCGGAATGGCATGGCTGTCGGCAAAGCTCAGCGCCTCGTCGACGAAGACCCCCAAGGTCGTAGCGTGCGAAGGACCCTTGAAATCCTCTTGTGAAAAAATGGAAGCCCCGTCCTGGCTGACGGCCACGGAACAGACTTCTGTAGATGTTTCAATATGCAATATACACGACATAATGCGGTAGCTTCAAAATTTAATTTGCAAATATACGATTTTGTTTTTAAATCCCCAGCATCTGTCCGGCAAATTAAGATATTGTTATATTTTCCCTTCCGCCCTTTTCCACTTCCTATCCTGTAAGAATAAGGAAGATAACCGGCCATTTCCTCCCCCTGAACGGACAGGCTGGTTATTATTTAAGAGATGTTCTATAAATTAACATATTGATAATTAGCTATTTAATTTGATAATTCAATAAATATTCGTACCTTTGCTGTAGAAATCCTACAAAAGCATGCAGAAAACTACTATATACCGCAAGCCGATGGGTGAAAACCTGTTTGAGGAGGAGTTTACAATTGAAGCTCTCTCCCAGATGGGCAATCCCCTTGAGCAGCTCGCTGCCTTGGTTGACTTTGAGATGTTCCGTCCCGCACTTGAAGAAATGCTGGTCAAGAAAGACTGCAAGACTCCGGCAGGACGTCCGCAGATTGATGTTGTTCTTATGTTCAAGGTCATATTCCTTCAGCGTTATTATGGTTTGGGCGATCACCAGATTCAGTACCAGATAATAGACCGTACCAGTTTCCGTCAGTTTCTTGACATTCATACTGTGGCATAGGTGCCTGACGAGAAGACTGTGTGGGCATGCAAGAACAAGCTTGCAGAGGACGGTACCTTTGACCGTCTGTTTGATGAGTTCCGCACTTTCCTTGACAGCAAGGGACTCTCATTCAATGAGGGAAAAATCATCGATGCCACTTTTGTTGAAGCCCCAAGGCAGAGAAACACCAAGGAGGAGAACAAGCAGATCAAAGACGGCAACGGCAAAGACCTGTGGAATCCCGAGGATGGTGACTCTCCAAAGGAGAAGAAACGCAAGCTGGCCAAGAAGTCGCACAAGGACGTTGATGCCCGATGGACAAAGAAACGTGGTGAAAATCACTATGGTTACAAGAACCACGTCAAGGCAGACAAGAAGACCAAACTCATAGAGAAGTATCACACTACTGATGCGAGTGTTCACGACTCCAATGTCATCAAACCTCTCATAGAGGAAAAAGACAAGGGGCAGGACTTGTATCTGGATGCTGGCTATGAATCGAAGGATGACGTCGTAAGAGAGTGTGGGATGAATCCTATCATTTCTGAGAAAGGGCATCGCAACAATCCTCTGACCGATGGGCAGAAGCAGAACAACCGCGTCAAGTCCAAGGACAGATGCCGCATTGAGCACATCTTCGGCTTCGTTGAGGGAGCGATGAACGGCTCACTTGTCCGCAGCATCGGAATGATGCGAGCAAAAGCTGCCAATGCTCTGACCAACCTCGTAGATAACATATTCAGATATGTACAGATCAATATTTATCATCCACAGTTTATCACCTGCAAGGGATAATTGTGCCCATATGGGTCAAATCGTCAAAAACAACATGTCAATGAGTGGATAAACGAACGCTATCGATAGCCGAAGTCCTCTGATGAGCGACTGATTCCGAAAGATTGACTCTAGCGGAACGGCTTCCACTCGAATTTATGAATTAATAGAACCTACCTAAAGTTTTACATAAAAAAGAGAAACACTGCGTCATAAAAGAAAGGGCAAGTAAGACTGCTTGAACTCACTATCTTAGGGTGCCTTGCGGTACCTTACTCACGACACCCTTTGACAGCGTGAATATCGGACTTTTGGTACCGGTATCATCAGACCGATATGAGCGGTACCACGCTTCCGCTCCGTACGGTACCATCCGACCGCTACAGCGATACCATTTTAACGATATTCTCATGATGATATTCTGAAGTGACAATTCTTCTTTATAAACCAATGTTTATAGGGCAGTAATTTTTCATTTCTCAAATAACAAGAGGTACTCCATCCAACGACGACGCTGGATATAGGGGTGCCTCTTGCCTTTGTAATGGCAAAAATCCAACAAATCTAGAAGTATGTCACGGTTGCCGACCTCCAGTTTCTTCAATACGATGCTCCTGGGCTTCTTCTTGCTGCCAAGCAATGATGCACAACCGCAGTTGTAGCTGATGCAGCCCAACAACAGACTGTCCGCTCCA